>JBPCXB010000160.1:0-2241 GCA_051008935.1 Gammaproteobacteria bacterium
AGGCATTGGTACATTCTTTGAACATGGTATCCATTAGACTGCTGGAGTCCATAGGCATCGAAAAATTGCACACCTATATCAGTGATACCTTCGGCTTTGCACCTGAGCAAATGCCAAAAAATCTCTCTTTGGCCTTAGGCAGCCCCGAAATCAGTCCTCTGGATTTGGCGCAGGCCTACGCGATACTGGCGAACGGGGGCTATGAGATCAAACCTTGGCTGATTAGCCACATTACAGATGCCGAAGGCCAAGTCGTCTGGAGGTACAAACCAACCCTGATACCTGAGGCTCCAGAGCGCGTGCAGGAGGCTGGAGTGGTTGCGGATGCACGTATCGGCATCAATGGCCGTACTGTGGCTTTGCGGGGCGCGCATGAAGATGCTAAACAGGTGATAGACGAACGTGTAGCCTTTCAGATCAGCGACATGCTCAGAGAGGTGATGGTCCGCGGGACGGCTCTGGGGGCATCAATTGCTTTGGGCCGCCCTGACTTTGCCGGCAAGACGGGCACCACCAACGATGCTGAGAACGCTTGGTTTTGTGGCTATAACCCGAGCTTTGTCAGCGCAGTTTGGGTGGGCTTTGATCAACCCAAATCCCTTGGATCCAGTGAATTCGGTGCCACAGTAGCGCTGCCTATTTGGAGCGATTTCGTCAGGGATATTTCAGTCTTACTCCCCCAGCAGACGCCGGTTAGGCCTCTGGGGCTCGTAGCTGTCCCTATCGATCCTCGGACTGGGGTGCGTGCCACACCAGGGGATTACACAGCTATTTTTGAACTGTTTAGAGAAGAGCAAGTCCCTGAAATCTTGGATTTGGAAGCAGAAGATACGCCAGAGAGTATCTTCTAGCTGCTAACATGTGGCATTTTCAGCCGTTTGTGACTGCCCTATGGAGTAGTAGCTAGAATCCGTGTGCCCAGACCGATTTCCGCATTGCCCAAGATTTGTTGCAATGCTTGATCTTCTGTGCCATCCAGAATGTGCACGCTTTGTGCCCCCTGAGCTAATGAGTCGCAGGCTGAGCGGGCTTTCGGGATCATGCCGTCTTGAATCACCCCGTCTTTGATTTGTTGATCGACTTCAGCGGCTGTCATTTGTGCCATCTTGTTGCCATCTGCATCCAGCACGCCGGCTACCTTAGAGACTAAGAGCAAATTCGCTTGAAGGGCGGCCGCAATGCTAGAGGCGACCAAATCGGCATTGATATTACAGAGCTTGCCATCTTCTGCATAGGCTAAGGGGGCAATGACCGGAATCTGTCTTTGGCGCATGAAGCCTTGAAAGGCCTCTGTGTTGACTTGGTTGACTTGCCCTACCCGACCGTATATAGCCTCATCAATCAGATCAGCTGAGAATAAATTGCCAATGTATCCAGAACGACCGATGGCACGGTAACGCAAAGGGGCCAGCTTGTTATCGAGGACTTGAGTAAATTTTTGATTTTCAGCTTGGAGCGCTTTTTGCACTACGTCCAGTGTTTGCGCGTCTGTAATGCGCATGCCCTGCGCGAATCGGGGTTTCAGTTTTTTGGCTTGGAGGCCAGCATTAATGGCTATGGAGCCGCCATGCACGATGATAATGCGGCGTTTTTGGTTTTTGCTCAGCGAGTCGCGAATCTGCCCGATAATGGAGGCCGCATTTTCTGCTGAAAGAAAATCGCCACTGAGCTTAATGACATCGATCTGAGCGTTTTGCATGTGTCTCGAATCTATCATTGCACTGGTTCTCTTTGACGACGCTTTTTGCGACGAATGGATATGTATTATATAAGGGCTGGAGCGGTATCAGGTCCCACTGTGCCTCAGTTCCAATAGGCAAAGGACAGATAGCTGCAATTATATAAATTTTTTGAGTAATTTTTTTTTAACTAATTTTGATTAACTTTTATTAATTAATTTATAGCACTTTCCTATACATATGCCTAATTTCTTGTCAGTGGCGGCAAGATCAGCCGCTGGTCAAGCGCAGCCAATTGTGTCCGGAAGGCCAGATGGTTATAGCGGCAAAGGAAATATAGCCTTAAGCTATCGTTAACTTAATAGTATGCTATGGCAAGTTAGGGTGCAGGGGGCTGCTAGTTCCCTAATTTCTTGATAGTGGCGGCAAGATCAGCCGCTGGTCAAGCGCAGCCAATTGTGTCCGGAAGGCCTGATGTATGCGCGCCAACGCTTCAGGGGTATCGCCTTCAAAGCGTGCCGTGAGCTTGGCTGAGGTATTGGATGGGCGGATAAGTCCCCAC
>JBPCXB010000161.1:0-2025 GCA_051008935.1 Gammaproteobacteria bacterium
AGGCATTGGTACATTCTTTGAACATGGTATCCATTAGACTGCTGGAGTCCATAGGCATCGAAAAATTGCACACCTATATCAGTGATACCTTCGGCTTTGCACCTGAGCAAATGCCAAAAAATCTCTCGTTGGCCTTAGGCAGCCCAGAAATCAGTCCTCTGGATTTGGCACAGGCCTACGCGATACTGGCTAACGGGGGCTATGAGATCAAGCCTTGGCTGATTAGCCACATTACAGATGCCGAAGGTCAAGTCGTCTGGAGGTACAAACCAACCCTGATACCAGAGGCTCCAGAGCGCGTGCCAGAGGCTGGAGTGGTTGCGGATGCGCGTATCGGCATCAATGGCCGTACTGTGGCTTTGCGGGGCGCGCATGAAGATGCTAAACAGGTCATAGACGAACGTGTCGCCTTTCAGATCAGCGACATGCTCAGAGAGGTGATGGTCCGCGGAACGGCTCTGGGGGCATCTATTGCTTTGGGGCGCCCTGACTTTGCCGGCAAGACGGGTACCACCAACGATGCAGAGAACGCATGGTTTTGTGGCTATAACCCGAGCTTTGTCAGCGCAGTTTGGGTGGGCTTTGATCAACCCAAATCCCTTGGATCCAGTGAGTTCGGCGCCACGGTGGCGCTGCCTATTTGGAGTGACTTCGTCAGGGATATTTCAGTCTTACTCCCCCAGCAGACGCCGGTTAGACCTCTGGGGCTAGTAGCTGTCCCGATCGATCCTAGGACTGGGGTGCGCGCAACACCGGGGGATTACACAGCTATTTTTGAGTTGTTCAGACAGGAGCAAGTCCCTGAAATCTTGGATCTGGAAGCAGAAGATACGCCAGAGAGTATCTTCTAGCTGCTAACATGTGGCATTTTCAGCGGTTTGTTACTGCCCTATGGGGTAGTAGCTAGAATCCGTGTACCCAGACCGATTTCTGCATTGCTCAAGATTTGCTGCAATGCTTGATCTTCTGTGCCATCCAGAATGTGCACGCTTTGTGTCCCCTGAGCTAATGAGTCACAGGCTGAGAGGACTTTTGGGATCATACCATCCTGAATCACCCCGTTTTCGATTTGTTGATCGACTTCAGCGGACGTCATTTGTTCAATCTTATTGCCATCTGCATCCATGACGCCAGCTACCTTAGAGACTAGGAGCAAATTCGCTTGAAGGGAGCTTGCAATGCTAGAGGCGACGAAATCGGCGTTGATATTACAGAGCTTGCCGTCTTCTGCATAGGCTAAAGGGGCAATGACCGGAATCTGTCTTTGGCGCATGAAGCTTTGAAAAGCCTCTGTGTCGACCTGGCCGACTTGCCCTACCCGACCGTATGCAGCTTCATCGAACAGATACGCCGAGAACAAGTTGCCATCGCATCCAGTACGACCGATTGCGCGATAACGCAAAGGGGCCAGCTTGTTATCGAGGGCTTGAGCAAATTTTCGATTTTCGGCTTGGAGCGCTTCTTGCACTACGGCCAGTGTTTGCGTGTCTGTAATGCGCATGCCCAGTTTGAACCGAGACTCTAAACCTTTGGATTGGAGGCCAGCATTAATGGCTAGGGCACCACCGTGCACGATGATAATGTGGCATTGGTTTTGGCTCAGCGCGTCGTAAACTTGCCCGATAATGGAGGCTGCATTTTCTTCTGAAAGCAAATCGCCACTGAGCTTAATGACATTGATCTGAGCGCCTTGCATTTGTCTCCGTGCCATCGCTTGTACTGGTCCTATATTACGACGCTATTTGTGACGAATGGATATGCATTATAAGAGGCCAGATGGTTATAGCGGCGAGGAAATATAGCCTTAAGCTATTGTTAAACTTAATAGTACGCTATGGCAAGTTATGGTGCGCGGGGCTGCCAGCTTCCTAGCTTCTTGATAGAGGCGGCAATATCAACCGCTGGTCAAGCGCAGCCAATTGTGTCCGGAAGGCCTGATGTATGCGCGCCAACGCTTCAGGGGTATCGCCTTCAAAGCGTGCCGTGAGCTTGGCTGAGGTATTGGATGGGCGGATAAGTCCCCAC
>JBPCXB010000162.1:0-19481 GCA_051008935.1 Gammaproteobacteria bacterium
AAGATGACCCAAAAAGCCAGCCACGCCAGCTTGGTTAAAGAACTGAGAGAGCGCACAGGCATAGGGTTTATGGCCTGTAAAAAAGCATTGACAGAGAACGATAATGATTTGGATGCTGCCATTCAATACCTGCGCAAGATCAGCGGCGTACGTGCAGACGGTAAAGCGGGCCGTCAGACTTCGGAAGGAGTCATTGGGTGTGCGCTTGATCAGAATGCCGGTCGAGGAGTGCTGTTAGAAGTTAATTGCGAGACAGATTTCGTAGCACGTTCGGATGATTTTCTGGATTTTGTCAGTAAGCTGGCCGACCATATTCTGTCTGAAGAGCCCGACGACTTGCCCTATGGAGGCGAAATGTCGAATGCAACTCTGGAGGAAATGCGCACCCAGATGGTACAAAAACTGGGCGAGAATATCCGTATAGGGCGATGGCGGTCTTTGGTCAGTGGCTCTGGCTGCCATATAGGCAGTTACCTGCACAATAATCACAAAATTGGCGCTTTGGTCTCGCTAGTAGGCGGAACACCTGAGTTGGGCCATCAGATTGCTATGCATATATCGGCCGAGAAACCTAGGGTAGTAGCAGCAACTGATCTGCCGCAAGAGATGATTCGGCAAGAGAGTGAAATCTATAGAGCTCAGGCAGAGGAATCCGGAAAGCCCGCGAATATTGTGGACAAGATGGTTGCAGGGAAGGTTAAACGATTTACGGCTGAAATCAGCCTCTTGGATCAGGATTTTGTATGTGAATCCTCGCAGACAGTCGGGCAAGTATTGACTGATGCCGGCGCTTCGGTTTCGGGCTTTATCCGTTTTGAACTCGGGGAACAGGGGTCATGAGCGCAGATGATGCTAATTTAAAGCCTGAAGAATTGCTCGAAGATGCTCGCAGGCGTATGATACAGGCAGTTGATTTCTTTCGGGCTGCCCTTAAAGGGATGCGCACAGGCCGCCCATCACCTGAATTACTAGAGGATGTTCAGGTAGATTGCTATGGATCTTCGATGCCTTTAAAACAAGTGGCTAGCATTACGGTCGAAGAAGGGCGTACTCTCGCTGTGCAGGTTTGGGATAAGGATCTGGTGACCTCTGTAGATCGCACCATTCGCTTGCTGCCTATGGGCTTGAATCCGGAAAGTGCTGGAACGACTTTGCACATCAAGATGCCCTCATTGTCGGAAGAAATGCGCCGAAATCTAGTTAAACAGGCTAAATCGGAAGCTGAAAAGGCGCGTATTTCCGTACGCAATGTGCGCCGCGATGTCATTGCTCGTTACAAATCTGCTGAAGCAGCCAAAGACATGCATACTAGCTTCAACGCTCAGGTGCAAAAACTCACAGACGAGCAGATCGAAGGCATTGATCGCCAGTTGGGAGAAAAAGAAAGTCTGTTGATGCAGGCCTGATCGAATTCCCAAGGCGGTTGAATGATACAGCCTGACCCTCGTGTTCCCCGTCACGTCGCTGTGGTCATGGATGGAAATAGACGCTGGGCTGCTCTGCGAGATTTATCACCCGATGAAGGCTGGAAGCAAGGCGAGCAGCGTTTGTATGATTTGGTGAGATGGGCCGCTCAAGGGGGCGTATCGGTTATTACGGCCTTTGCTTTTAGTAGCGAAAACTGGCATCGCAGCCGCTCTGAAGTACAGCGCTTGCTGTTGCAATTGAGTAGCGCGATCAAAAACCGCCGAGATGAACTGACCGAAAGACGTATCGGTGTGAAGTTTATCGGCCGAAGAGACCGGCTGGGTGTGATCCAACGTCGTGCAATTGAAGAACTAGAACGTGCGACTGCTTATGTTCATGCTGCCACATTACATCTGATAGTGGCTTTTGATTATGGCGGCCTCTGGGATATTGCACGCGCGGGTCGGAACTTGGCGCGCATGGTGCAGCAAGGCCAGCTTGACCCGGATGATATTGATGAAGCGGTATTTTCTGATCAGACCAGCCTAGGCGCTTGGCCTCCGATTGATCTCTTGATTCGCTCAGGTGGCGAGCAACGGTTAAGTAACTTTGCGCTCTGGCCGCTGGCTTACACAGAACTCTATTTCACCTCCAGTCTGTGGCCTGATTTCAAGGTCCGTGAGTGGCAAGCGGCTTTAAACTCTTATGCGCATCGAGAGCGTCGTTTTGGAGCAGATTAATGCAGCAGGGTGATTGGGTCAGGCGGTTAAGTGTGGGTTTGCCCTTGGCTTTGCTCCTAGGTGGTATGCTGCTCTTTGCCCCTTCAGAATTAGTATTGGTTTTGATGGGGCTGATTATTGTTTTGGCAGGCTATGAATGGGGAGAGCTGTCTGGGCGGAACGGCATCTTGTCAGCTGCGGTGCAGTTATTCGTTTTGGGTGCGCTCTGGTTTCTGACGGACCTTTTCCCTACACTGTATTTCAGCTTATTTGTGCTACTGGCATGCGCTTGGATATACGCAATTTATGAGATATTGGCGACAGAACGCGCTGGTTCGCTAGCAGAGCATGCGCCTTGGAGCAGCTCTTTTGCTTTTGGTTCTTTGTTGCTGAGCGGTACCTTTGTCAGTTTCAAATACCTACTATCGGTACAGCCCTCTACTCTTGAGGTACAGCTGCCATCAGCATGGTTGGGCATTGCTTTTAGTCGCTGGCTGCTTTTATGGGTTGTGTCTACCGTAGCTCTGGCAGATATTGGTGGTTATATTGCCGGCAAAGTTTGGGGAAAGCGGCAGTTGGTGCCAGTACTGAGTAAAGGCAAGACTTGGGAAGGCATGGTGGGTGCTTTTGTACTGGGGATGCTCCCCGGATTCGTGCTGTTGCTAGTGCTGGATTGGCTTTTCGGCATTGTATTAGTTTGTTTTGCCGCCGCTCTGGTGGGGTTCAGTCTTTATGGTGACTTGTGGGAGAGCATGGCTAAGCGCTATGCAAATGTTAAAGATTCGGGACGCTTGTTGCCAGGTCACGGCGGTATCTTGGATCGTTTAGACAGTCATTTGCTTGCCTTCGCTCTTGCTGCTTGTGTCATAGCGCTTCGCGCCTTGTTACTGGTTATATGATGGCATCAAATGCCCCTGTACCGGTTACCATCTTGGGCTCAACCGGTTCAGTAGGCAAGAGCGCAATCCGAGTTCTGGAATCGCAGCGCCAACAATTTTCGGTATTTGGCCTCGCAGCCGGCACGGATAGCCGCGAAATGTACCTTCAATGCCGGGCATTGCGCCCCCAAATAGCGGCGATGGCAGATAGCCAAGCAGCTGATGATCTGCGAACGCAGTTGGATGAGTCAGGTTTAGGGAGTTCCATTGAGGTGCGAGGAGGTCCGGATGCTCCCACATTTCTGGCGCAGCAGAGCCAGGGCATTGTTGTGGCTGCTATCACAGGAATTGCAGGTTTGGACTCGCTTCAGGCTGCTGTACAATCGGCCAAACGCGTACTTTTGGCAAATAAAGAGGCCTTGGTGGTAGGCGGGCAAATACTATTGGATATGGTGCATCAGGCGAATACCGAGCTCATACCGCTGGATAGTGAACACAATGCTGTGATGCAATGTCTGGGCGCTGATTTCAGTTTGGGTAAGCCGCATCCGCGTCTCAAAAAAGTCAGCCTTACGGCATCGGGAGGCCCCTTCCGGCAGCTGTCGCTAGCTGAGATGGAGCAGGTGTCTCCTGAAGATGCGCTGCGCCACCCAGTTTGGGATATGGGGGCAAAGATCAGTGTGGACTCGGCTACTTTGCTAAACAAAGGCCTGGAGTTGATTGAAGCGAGTATTCTTTTTGGCCTGGAACCCGAGCAGCTGGATGTGTTGGTACACCCCGAAAGTGCCATTCATGCTCTGATTCATTTTTCAGACGGTTCCTCGCTGGCGCATCTGGCCCATCCTGATATGCAAATCCCTATTGCTCATGCTTTGGCTTGGCCCGACAGGTTGGCACTTGAGTTACCCGCTCTGGATTTGGCGCATTTGGGGCTCTTGAATTTTGAATATCCTGATTTGATCCGCTTTCCATGCCTTAAACTGGCCATGGACGTATTGAAGGAGGGGGGGAGCAAGCCTGTTGTCTTGAATGCAGCGAATGAAGTTGCAGTGGCCGCTTTTTTAGCGAAGCGGCTAAAATTCGTAGAGATTGCTCAACTAGTCAGTTGGGCTTTATTTGCAATAGAGGCAGGTTCCTGTAGTAGCTTGCACGAGTTGGCTGCTCTAGATGAGCGTGTGCGTAGCTTATGCAATGAACGCTTGCGCAAGATGGGGTGATTGAAACTTTGGACGCTTGTAAGTATTCTAACGTTGGCATGTTAGCGCATTCTATTGTTGTGTACGGCTTTTAATCGGAGGCTACCTGTTATAGCTTTATGGATATTCTGTTTTCCTTATTGATTCAGACTTGGGATTGGCTGCTGAACTTGGCGTTTTATCTAGCTGTATTTGCAGTCATGATCGGTGTATTGGTTGCCGTTCATGAATACGGACATTTTTTGGCCGCCCGTTTCTTTAAAGTGCGCGTATTATCGTTTTCTGTTGGCTTTGGCCCTGATCTGTTGCGGTGGTTTGATCGGCAGGGTACTAAATTTAGCATTGCTGCGGTACCTTTGGGCGGTTATGTGCTCATGCAGAATGGTGATGAAGAAGACGCCGCACGATATCCGGGCGAAAGCTATAAAGATGCCTCGCTTCCAGCCCGATTGATCATTTGTTTTGCGGGACCTTTAGCGAATATTCTGCTGGCTGTTGTCATACAGGCGGGGATTTTGGCTTATGGATTGCCTGATACGGCTGCAATCATTGGCAAGGTCGAGCCTGCTTCAGTAGCAGAGCAGGCCGGCCTGAGACCTCAAGACCGGGTGGTAGAAATAGACGGCGATCCGATTTCCGGTTTGGGAGATATGCAACTGGCGTTATTGCAGCATGCTGGCTCTGAATCCGTGCCTATTGGGGTCGAACGCGCCGATTTATATCAATCTCAGTTGGATCTGTACCTGAACCTGACGTCGCTACAGGGTGCCGATCCCAATCAGAATTTATTAATGCTACTGGGGGTGACGCCTCTTGCATGGATGGAACTCTGGGTGGGTACTGTTGTATCGGATGGGCCAGCTGAAAAAGCAGGTGTACAGGTCGGCGACCGAATCCATGCGATCAATGAACAACCCATACAAGGTTGGCAAAACTTTGTGCAGCTGGTACAGGAAAATCCCGGTCAGGAAATCCGCCTCGATATCGAGCGATCTGAATCGCGCGTCGCTTTAACAGTAGTGCCAGAAGCCTATAAGCTAGGCGACGTTGAGTTGGGTCGCGTGGGTATAGGCCGAGGACGGAATCCGGATTTGATCAGCTACAGACAGGTTCCGATTTGGTGGGCACCCTTTGAAGGGGTTGAGCGGGTTTATGACTTAACACTGCTGACCGTTAAATCCTTGTGGCGTCTTTTGATTGGAGAGCTGGGTCTTGAAAATCTCAGTGGACCCGTGGGGATTGCTCAGATTTCGGGGAATGCTGCACAGGCGGGAGTGCTGGCTTTTTTAATGGTGATGTCGTTGCTGAGTATCAGCTTGGGGGTTATTAATCTGGCGCCGATACCGGTGTTAGATGGGGGGCGCGCACTCATACACATGATTGAGGGCGTGATGCGTCGACCGCTTCCTGTGCGCGTTGAAGGCATGCTAAATATGGTCGGTTTCGCTTTGGTGGGTAGTTTGATGCTGTGGACTATTGCCCAAGATATTAGTAGGTTGTAGTATGAGGTTTGTTCTTTTGGGTGCATCCATGTCCCAAGTCGCCTATCGGTTATGGATCGGGGTTATTCTGTCAGTCCTGCCGGTAGTAGGGCTGGCCGCTCTTCCAGATGTTGATTTTGTAGTCTCTGATGTTGAAATCAGCGGTTTGGAGCGCGTATCTTTGGGGAGCATCTTCCGCATTCTTCCCATTCAGCCTGGTGACCGTATCGATCACGACCGCATTCAGCATGCTGCCCGTCAGCTTTTTGCAACGGAGCAGTTCGATGATATTCAGTTCAAACGCCAGGGCTCGGTATTGCACGTGCTGGTTGAAGAGCGCCCATGGATTCAATCCATCGAAGTCAGCGGCAACAAAGCCATTAGCGAAACTGCCTTATTGGAAGGGCTGTCTGCCGCCGGGCTGGCAGAGGGTGAGGTTTTTCGCAGAGCTACCATCGACGGTATCCGACAGGAGTTATTGCGCCAGTATGTAGGGCAGGGGCGCTATACTGCCAATATTGAGACTGAGGTCACGCCCAAACCACAGAATCAAGTAGCGGTAAAAATCACGATCGACGAAGGGAGCACTGCGCGTATCCGCAGAATTAATTTCATAGGGAACGCAGACTTTTCTGATAGCGACCTGCAAAAGCACTTTCAGCTTTCGACCGGTTCGTTCTTTTCGTTTCTATCGGGAAACAATAAGTACTCGCGTGAAAAGCTAGGTGGTGACTTGGAATCATTGCGTAGTTTCTACCTTAATCGCGGCTATGCTGAATTTCGCATCAATTCAGTAGATGTCAGTATCAGCGATGTTTTAGGCGGAGTCTATATCAGCATCAGCCTATTCGAAGGTCCGATTCATCGCATTGGGGATATCAAATTTTCAGGCAATCCGCCTCTGTCTGAAGCGCAGCTACAGCGCATGCTACTCGTAGCTAACGGCTACACTTTTTCACAGTCGGCGATGGTTGCTACCGAAGACCTCATTACACGCAGGCTGAATGATTTGGGCTATTCATTTGCTACAGTCAATGTGGTTCCGGACCAATCTGAGGCCTCAACAGAAGAGCAACCTTTAATTGACTTGACGGTATACATCGATACCGGCAAGCGCACTTATGTACGGCGTATCAACTTCAGCGGTAATGCCAAGACGCTGGACTCTGTGCTCAGGCGCGAGATGCGCCAGATGGAAGGCAGTGCTTCTTCCGCTATCGCATTGGAGCGTTCCAGATTGCGTCTGGAGCGTAGCGGCTATTTTCAATCGGTCGATATGGAGACTATTCCGGTGCCTGGTACGGAAGATCAGATCGATGTATCGTTCTCAGTCACAGAAGAGTTATCGGGAAGCCTGTCCTTTAATTTGGGCTACAGTGAAGCATCAGGTACGTTTTATAACCTGAGTCTGGATCAGAATAATTTTTTAGGAACCGGTAAACAATTAGGCATTTCGGCTTCTCAAAGTTCGTATTCTCAGGCTTTGCGCTTTAACCTTTTTGAGCCCTACTACACTCTGGATGGTTTGAGCTTGGGATTCGGCTTTTCGCTGCAGGAGTTGGATAACTCTAATTTCAACATTGCGGGCAGTTTTACCGATACGATAGCGGCTACGTTTTCCTTGGGCGCCCTTATCAATGACCAGCAGCGTATCCAGTTTACCTTCGGTCTTGAAGATACTAAGATCGCCCCGGGAACTACGAACTACCGTATCGTCACTGATTTGTTAACGCAGTCTAGTGAGTATCAGATCTTTAAGCTGGGCTCTAGCTGGAATTACAGCACCTTGAACCGAAGTATTTTCCCTACCTCCGGGTCGTTGCAAAGTGTGAGTTTGGAGGTTGGAGCTGGAACGGGGCTGGATTATTATGCTGCTAGCTGGCAAGGGCGTTTCTACTATCCGTTGGGTTCCAGATTTAGCTTGGTGTTGCGTCAGCGTCTTGGTGTGCTAGGAGCATTTGACAACGAACAGGTACTGCCTTTTTTCAGGTTTTACCGAGCCGGCGGCCTGGGATCCGTGCGGGGTTATCGTGCTAATAGTCTTGGGGCTTGGTCTTGGGGTGGCGTATGCCCTTCGGCAGAGATAGGCGATGCCGAACCAGACAATCCTAATGCTGGTACCGTCTATTGTGATTATTTCGAAGAGGGTGAACTGGTCAGTGGCTACAGAACTGTAGATCTCGTCACTTCAGGGGTCATCGCTAATCCCATAGGAAGCGATTTACTCTATACAGGTTCGGTGGAGTTGATTGTGCCGACTCCTTTTGCTGCCAATGCAAGGAGTGTGCGTACGGTCGTCTATTTTGATTATGGGGATGCCTATTCGAGTACCTGTGACCCTCAATACTATGTATTAGAACGATGCAGAAAACTGGATCTCACTAATTTTTCCTTCAATTGGTCGGCGGGTATGGCGCTGACTTGGATCACTGCCTTTGGTCCGCTGAATTTTGTGCTGGCTTATACCCCAGATCAGGATGCATGGCATGAGACAGATCGTTTCGACTTCAGCCTAGGAAGCTATTTTTAGCCTATCCCTATCTCAGCTGTTTTGGAGTGAAGCTATCAAAAGTGTGGGATTTTTTTTCCAGCTTCATTTATTGATAAAATGTTGCATTCGAGGGTTGCCGAATGCAGCCCAGTAATATCCAGTTGCGGAAAACCTTGTGGGCTAAGACCTTTTGGCTCATTGATCCATGCGGCCCGCTTGATTATTTAGACGCTTAATATTTAAGGAGTACCTATGTCTATGCGATATCAAATTTCTTGTATCCAGAACCTTAAGTGGTTGCTGGTGCCAGGTGCCCTGTTGTTGGCATTATCAGTTGCTAAGGCACAGGAAGGGATTGGCGTGATCAGTGTCCCGCAGGTGATTCAGCAAACGCAGTATTTTAAAGAACAGTTGCTTCTAGTTCGCCAGAATGAAGAATACAAAAAGCTGGAAGAAAATGGCAATCAGAAAATTGAGCGACTTCGTGAATTGCAGGAGCAGAAAACGCGCGAGAGCGACACCATGTCGGAAGCACAGGTCAACAAAATTGATACTGAGCTGACAGGATTGGTACAGGAGATTAGAGGCATACAGACCCAAGTTGAAGCCTATGAACAAGCTTTGTTTCAAGCCTCATTGCAGCGTCTGCAAGCCCACATGTATGAAGCGGTTGAGCAGGCTATTAAGCTACGTAGCCTCAAACTTTTGATCAATCGTGAAGCGGCAGTGCATGCAGATCCTCTGATTGATATTACGGATGATGTGGCTAAAGTCCTCAATCGAATTTATCTCGAAGAGAGCGAAAAAGAGGGTCAAACGGAGCAGTAACCATGAGAGCACAGGGCTATTCTCTGGCTCAGATTGCCGAATATCTGGGAGTTGAATGCCCGCAAAAGGGGGATACAGCCATCAACGGCCTAGCCAGTTTTGATCGAGCTGGCCCAGGTGAATTGACCTTCTGTACTGCCAAAATCACACGGGATCGTTTGAAGGCGTCTGCAGCTAGTGCTGTGCTCGTTCCCCCGGAGCTTGCAGGTTATGTATCTGGTGCGTATTTGCCTTGCCCTAAACCTCGGTTGGCTTTTGCGAGAGTTACGCAACTCTATGCTACATTGCCTCGGATTGTTCCAGGGATTCATGAGACGGCCATCGTATCTGATGCGGCTGAATTGGGCGTCGGGGTGGCGATTGGTCCGCATGCAGTCATTGAAGAAGGTGCGCAGGTGGGCGATAACGTACAGATAGGCGCAGGATGTACCGTTGGAAGGGGGAGCGCGATTGGGGAAGGCGGTTATTTATATCCACGAGTTAGCTTATATCATGACGTAACCATTGGCCGGAATGCGATTGTGCATTCAGGTTCAGTGATAGGAGCAGATGGGTTTGGCTTTGAATCGGGTTCATCAGGGCAGGAAAAATTTTGTCAGTTAGGGGGCGTGCGTATCGAAGATGATTTTGAATGTGGAGCACTCTGCACCATTGATCGCGGTGCATTGGAAGATACTTTCATAGCATCCGGGGTCAAGATGGATGATCAGGTGCATATCGGCCATAATGTACACATTGGTGCGCATAGCTTACTGTCCGGTAAAGTGGGAGTAGGTGGAGGCGCAAGGATCGGCTCTTGGTGTGCAATTGGCGGGGGCACTATCATTCTCAGCCAGATTGTGATCGCAGATAGGGTATTTATAGAAGCATCTTCTTTGGTGTCTCGCTCTATCCGTGTGGATGGTACTCGAGCTAGCTCAGGTTGGGCTGCACAGGAATATAAGTTCTGGCATAAATTGCAAATGGCGATGACCAAGGAATTTGGCAAGCGTTTTACGAATAAGAAAACATGTTGAGATTGGAAAAGCACATTCAATGAAAGCGGTAATGGATATTGAGCAGATTCGAAGTTATCTGCCACATGCTTATCCGATGTTACTCTTGGATCGGATATTGGAATACGAGTCTGGGGAATATATGGTCGGTTTGAAGAATGTGACTGCTAACGAACCTCAGTTCCCTGGTCATTTTCCGCAACAATTGATTTATCCAGGGGTACTCACTTGTGAGGCATTATTTCAGTTGGGGGCTTTATTGGGCCTCAAGACCCTTGAAGATCAAGGAATTATTGAAATCAAAGATGGCCAAATTCCAGGCGTTGTACTTTTAACGAGTATTGATCACATACGTCTTAAGAGACAGGTTGTTCCGGGTGATCAATTGATAATGCGTGCTAGCCTGGTTCAATTCCGTCACAGAGGCAACATCACATTCGGTGCAATGGAGATCGAAGCAAAAACAGAAGGTGAGATATGCGTTCAGGGTCGATATAAAGCTGCGTTATCTCGACCTTCTTGAGTAGCTGTAGTATTTGATTGATCCATGGTAGAACCGCTCATTGACCCTACTGCAAGGGTGCACCCTTCAGCTGTTCTAGGATCCGGCGTCAAGATAGGGCCATTCTGTGTCGTAGGTGAAGACGTCGAGCTGGGTGCCAATTGCCATTTGATTTCGCACTGTTGTTTAGACGGACCGAGTACTTTCGGGCATGACAATGTATTTCACCCTTTTAGTACGATTGGGTTGGTTGCTGCAGATAAAAAATACCAAGGAGAGCGCGCGCAACTGGTGGTAGGAAACCACAATCAGTTCCGAGAGTATGCCAATGTACACAGAGGTACTGCAGCTGGTGGTATGGTCACTCGTATCGGCAGTCACAATCTGTTGATGCCTATGTCGCACGTAGCGCACGATTGTGTGCTAGGCGACCACAATGTGATTGCAAATTACACGGGTTTGAGCGGGCACTGCGTATTGGGAAGCTATGCCACTTTGGCAGCTAACTCTGTCATTCATCAACAGACCCGAATAGGGGATTATGCCTTTGTTGGTATGTGTTCTGCTGTCAATGCAGATGTGCCCCCCTATGTGATGGCTTATGGTAACCCTGCGCGCTTTTTGAATGTCAATCGGGTTGGTTTGGACCGGGCAAATTGGACCGGCGAAAGAATACAAAAGATGAAAATAGCGTGCAAACTGCTACTGCGGGGCCGCTATCGGCGTGAGGTCGCACTCAAAAAATTGCAGACCATGGTTAAGGATGAACCTGCTATTCAACTACTGATCGATTTTGTCGGCCAGAGTGAGCGCGGATTAATTCGAGCGGAATAAATGTCCCGCTATCTAGGAGTTGTGGTTGGCGAAGCTTCGGGAGATAGTCTGGCAGCTGATTTGTGTCAGCGGCTATCTGACAAATGGCCGGACCTGCAGATCGAAGGAATATTGGGTGAACGAACGCTTTCAGTAGGAGGGCGCTCCATCTATCCAATGGATCGTTTGTCGGTAATGGGCCTGTGGGAAGCATTACAGCGCCTGCCGGAGTTGCTAGGTATTCGATCGGAGTTGGCACAGTATTTTTGCGCCAACCCCCCAGACGTTTTTGTAGGTGTAGACGCACCAGATTTCAATTTGATTCTGGAAAAGAAGCTACGAAAACAAGGAATCCGCACCGTTCAGTATGTCAGCCCGTCGATCTGGGCTTGGCGCAGGGGCCGGATTAAACTGATCCAGGAAGCCGTAGATGCCGTGCTCTGCTTGCTGCCCTTTGAGGTAGACATCTATCCCGAATTTGGCATTCCTGCGTATTTGGTGGGGCATCCGTTGGCTAAATCTATACCCATCGGAGCATCAGACCCTCGTCGCCAGCAGTTAGCATCGGATTTTCGCAGGAAATTTAATATTGGCCCAGATGCATTGCTGATTGCCTTGATGCCTGGGAGCAGAAGCTCTGAGTTGCACTACAGCTTGCCACTCCTTCTCAATACCATGCAGGTCTTGCGTCGGGATTATCCAGATGCTGTATTTGTCATTGCTGCGGCAAATAGTCAGCGTGCTGCAGAAATACGGTCGGCTGTAGATCGTTTTTCGACTCAGATTGAGCCCCCCCTAATGGTAGATCACCATCAGGTGCGTTCATTGCTTTGCGCGGCTCATCTGGCAGTGGCTTCCATGGGCACTATAACGTTGGAGATCATGCTTTCTTACACCCCGATGGTGGCTTTTTATCGGGGGCACTGGATGAACGCTTTGTACGTGAAGTGGAAGAGTTACATCCAGAACTATTCTTTGCCCAATTTGCTCGCAGGCCACGCGCTTGTACCCGAACTGATGCATTCAAATGTAACCGTCGAACGCTTATCTGCAGAAGCTCGGCGTTTAATCGAATCCGATAACAGCTCGCTGTTGGACACCTTTTCCGAGCTGCACCAGAAAGCATGCGGGGATCCAGCAGGCCCTAGTGCAGCAGAAGTTGTTGCGGAGGTTGCAGGCTGGAAATCAGTTTGAATCGAGGCGATTCTGTGTCGCTGGTGTTGCCTATAGTTGCGGGTATTGCCGGTATTGATGAAGCCGGTCGAGGTGCTTGGGCGGGTCCAGTTGTTGCAGCAGTTGTGTGCCTTGCGCCAGATCGCCCTATCCAAGGGCTGAATGATTCCAAAAAATTATCGCCCGCCAAGCGCATGGCGTTGGCCGATGACATCAAGAACAATGCTGATGATTGGGCATTGGGCTACGCCACTTCCCAAGAGGTGGATCGCTTGAACGTGCTACAAGCATCGATGTTGGCTATGCAGCGTGCGTTTCATGCCCTGAATCAGTGCCCCATTCAGGCAGTGGTGGATGGTCCCATTTGCCCCGCATTATCTTGCCCCGCACAACCGCTCGTGAAGGGTGACAGCCAGCATGCATCCATAGCGGCTGCATCTATCCTGGCTAAGGTTGAACGCGATGCCTATATGCTTCGTCTGCACTGCCAGTGGCCTCAGTATGGTTTTGATAGACATAAAGGCTATGGAACCAAGGTTCATAGGGCTGCATTGCATCAGTACGGGCATTGTGATGCGCACCGCCAGAGTTTTAAACCCGTTTTGCAGGCTATGGCATGACAACAGCGAGTCGGTTTTTTGCCCATCTGCATCTGCACTCTGCTTACAGCTTGATAGATAGCACCTTGACTTTGCCTCAAATGGCTGCGGCAGGTACTGAGAGAGGTATTGCAGCTATCGCATTGACCGATCAAGGCAATATGCATGGTTTCATCCACTTCTACAGGAAGATGCGTGAAGCGGGTATCAAGCCGATTTGCGGCCTTGAGGTTTTGTTTGAACAATCTGCAGGGGGCTTTGCGCCATTGGTGTTATTAGCGCGCAATATGCAAGGGTATCGCAATCTCATGGATTTGAGCTCGCGCACGTACCTGCACCCGGATTTTGATGGCACGCCTCGTTTATTGCGCTCTTGGTTGCAAGAATCGTCGGCATTGACCGATGGTCTGTGCGCTCTTTCTTGCGCCCACAACGGTGAAGTAGGGCAGGCGCTGTTGAAAAACCCACAAGCTGGCCTCAAGGCACTGGACCAATTCAGAAAGCTGTTCCACGACGAGTTTTATCTTGAAGTGTGTCGCACTGGCTCTGAGCAAGAACACGTTTATCTGGAGCGGGCAGTGGATTGTTCGATTAAAGCGGGTTGCCCATTGGTAGCTAGTAATGACGTGCGCTTTCTCAACCAAGCAGATTTTCCAGTACATGAAGCGCGCTATATGGCTGCTACCGGTCAGATATTAGCAGATACCAAGAGCAGCAGCCCGTATTTGCAACATCAGCATCTGGCATCTGCTGATGATATGGCTCAGTTGTTTGCAGACATGCCTGAAGCCATTGATAACGCATTGGAACTGGCCAGACGCTGCACCCTCGAATTAGAAGAGGGTAAGTTGTATATGCCAGCATCGCACTTGCCTGCGGGCGAAAAAGAAGCCGACTGGATTGAAAAGAAGGCGGTAGCCGGGCTTAAGGACAGGCTGCAAGTAGAGGCATTGCCTGCACTATATAGTGAACGCTTGCAATATGAATTGTCCGTCATTGAAAAGATGGGCTTCACAGGGTACTTTCTGGTTGTGGCGGATTTTGTCAATTGGGCGCAACAGAATCAGGTGACAGTTGGCCCTGGACGTGGTTCCGGAGCAGGGGCTTTGGTATCTTGGGCGTTAGGTATCTGTGATCTGGATCCAATGCGCTATGGCCTGCTGTTCGAGCGATTCCTTAACCCTGAGCGCGTATCTCCTCCTGACATAGATATAGATTTTGACCCGAAAGGGAGGGGCAAGGTTATCGACTATGTAATCAGCACCTATGGGCGTCAAGCCGTAGCACAGATAGCCACTTTGGATTTTTTGCAAGCAAAGGCGGCTATCCGTGATTCAACGCGGGTGCTGGGTTTCTCTCCGGGGTTGGCACACAAGATCTGCTCTTTGTTCCCCAATGATCGCCAGTTGGGGATTGATGAAGCCGAAGAGCAGTTGACCGAACTACAGCAAATGGCCAAAGAGGATGCCGTACGCAGCATCTTGGATCTAGCAAAACAGCTGGAAGGGTTGCCCCGTAATGCATCCAGACATGCTGGCGGAGTGGTGATTGCACCGGGCGACTTGACCCGTTATGCACCCTTGTTTCAATCCAGCAGTGATAACTGGGTGGCCACGCAGTATGACAAAAAGGATCTCGAATACATTGGCTTGGTGAAGTTCGATTTTTTGGGCTTGACCACGCTGGCTATTATTGACGATGCACTAGAAGAGGCAAATCGCATTCGTCCGTTGACTTCAGGTCCGCAGCCAGAATTGGTGCGCAACGATATGGATTTAGATGACGAAGCTGCCTACGATTTAATCTGCAACGGCCAAACAGAGGCCTTATTCCAGTTAGAATCGCCGCGCATGCGCTCGCTGATTCAGCGCTTTGCGCCAGAGAAGTTTACCGACCTGATCGCACTTCTGGCATTGATTCGCCCCGGCCCCCTTGAAGCCAATATGTTCGATGTAGCAGTTGCCTGCAAAGTGGATGGCAAAGAGATGCAGCCGCCCCACCCCTTGCTTGCCGAGGTGGTAGAGGAGACCTGGGGAGTGATGCTGTACCAAGAGCAAGTCATGGAAGCTGCCAGACGACTGGCTGATTACAGTTATGGCGAAGCCGATGAACTCAGGCGCGCTATGGGCGCCAAAGATCGCGATGAAATGGGCCGTCATCGCAGTATTTTTGTAGAACGGGCTGCAGGTAAGAACATCGCTTCAAAAGACGCAGAGCATGTGTTCGAGCTCATGGCTAAGTTTGCAGGCTATGGTTTCAACAAATCGCATTCGGCAGCCTATGCAATTCTGTCACTACAGACGGCATGGTTGAAAGCGCATTATCCCGCCTGTTTTATGGCTGCTACCATGACCCAGGAAGTCACCGCCCCCGAGCGTGAACGGCGCTGGAATCTAATCCGCGCATCTCGTAGCCTCGGGCTTAAAGTGTTGCAGCCTGATGTCAATCACAGTGAGTATGGCTGCAGAGCTGAAATCATAGACGGTGTCTGCAACGCATATAGACTGGGGCTAGGTGCTATTAATGGAGTGGGCGAAGCCCCAGCTGAAAGAATTGCCGCTGCACGCAGGGCAGAAGGCCCCTTTGAAAACCTCTATGACTTCTGCTTAAGAGCGGATATGCATTTGTTCGATCGGCGTGTATTAGACATGCTGAATTCGGCGGGTGCCTTGGCTTCTCTGGAACCTGACCGAGCAAGCGCAGAAGCGAGTCTGGACGCAGCGCGCACCTATGCAGCCCTGCGCCATAAGGAACAAGAGCAGGGGCAAAACACTCTTTTCATAGAGCAGGCCGATGATAGTCAAGTCGATACATTCGTCCCGGAGCCGGTATCCGTGCGCGCATGGAGCCACAGTAAATTGTGTCAGAGAGAGCGTGCTGCCCTGGGGATGTATTTGCAGACACACCCCTTGCAGAGTTGGCGCAAAGAAATGGGCGTGCGATATCCTGAGCATCTCATTGATCTTGATAACAGCAGCCGCCCGGTCACTTTGTTGGCGCGGCTGCATGCCGTTAACCAGATCCGGCGTATGGATTACCGTTTAATGATTGCGGTATTGGATGATGAGACGCACAACATTGAGGTTGAAGTCGAAAACGATGTTTTGATGCACCAGCATCAGCCAATTGCCAAAGATGAATTACTCTTGGTTACTGTGGCACCTAAGGAGTCTGGAAAAGGCCGCTCCCGTACCAGGTACAGACTCATTAAAGCGTACCCACTTGCGCAAGTACGTCGCATGAGCGTCCGTCGTTTAGTCGTAGAACTTGAACTTCAAAAAGAGTTACCCAACGGGGCTCTAGCTCAGATGGAAGAGCGCACGAATCCGGAAGGTTGTTTGCTGGTTTTTCGTTATAAAGGTGCTGGTATGGCCGGAGATATTCAAATGCCCGAACAATACCGGCAACCTGTCAATGATGAGACTTTGGAGTTTTTTAGAAGCCTTTTTGGAGGAGATAGCTCATGGTTCGAGTATAATGGATAGCTGCGTGTATTATTAGCCAGCACTTGGCCGAGCTAACGTATAGCAGCAATAGCAGCATTTTCATGGTTCGATACGCTGCTTGGATCGCTCTTGGGATCGTAGCGTGTATTGAATCAGCCGATCATTGATAGATTTCTAGAGGTTTACCGCCATGTCTCATGCATTTCTTGATTTTGAGTTACCTATTCATAAGTTGGAAGAGCAGATCGCCAGCTTGTCAGAGCTATCTGATGCCAAAGCAGCACAGTCGCAGATTAAGAAATTGCGCGCCAGTAGCAGCAAACTGTTTGAAAAAATTTATTCCAATCTGACCATCTGGCAGAAAGTTCAGGTAGCACGGCATCCTTCCAGACCGCATACCCGTGATTACATCGGCAAACTCTTTGTGGAGTTTGACCAGTTGCACGGCGACCGTCGCCAGGGAGATGATCTGGCTATCATGGGCGGCATTGCTCGGTTAGATAATCAGCCTGTTATGGTTATTGGCCATGAAAAAGGGCGTGAAACGCGTGACCGGATAGCGCGCAATTTTGGCATGGCGCATCCGGAAGGTTTTCGTAAAGCGCATCGTTTAATGCTGCTTGCTGAAAGATACCGCATGCCTATCGTCAGCTTTATAGATACCACAGGGGCTTACCCAGGTATTGAAGCTGAAGAACGTGGCCAAAGTGAATCCATCGCCGCCAATCTCGCATTATTATCCAAACTTAGGACACCTGTAGTGGTTGTGGTTATTGGCGAAGGCGGATCGGGAGGCGCTCTTGCTATCGGCGTTGGAGACCGTGTGGCCATGATGGAATATGCCATTTATTCTGTCGCTTCACCCGAAGCCTGCGCTTCCATCATTTGGCGCGACTCGACCAAAGCCGATTTGGCAGCTACAGCTATGAAAGTCGATGCTCAGAGTCTCAGTGATTATGGGTTAATTGATGCCGTATTACCTGAACCGATTGGGGGTGCGCACCGCGACTATGACGCTGCGGCCAGCACTGTAGGTCGGTACTTGCGCAGCACACTCGATGAGCTTAAGAAGATGGATCTTGATGACATGGTCCAACGACGCTATGAACGGATCATGCAGTTCGGTGCCCTACAAGATATGGATGCCTGATTGCCGCTCTGAGAGAATTTCCATGAGTTTGAGTTGCTCGATCTCTCTTTGATCCAACGGGCCTCTAGGGTCTGGGTTGCTTTAAGTGGGGGATGTGATTCGATAGTGCTGTTGCATGCTCTGTGCATGCTCAGAAATACAGGCAAGCTGCACCCTAAACTAGCCGCTGTACATATCCACCATGGATTGCACGCTGATGCGGACCAGTGGCAGAGATTCTGCATAGAGACCTGTAGAGACTGGGGCATCCACCTGGTATGCAAGAAAACTGGCTTAGCCAAAGAGAGCGCTAATTTAGAAGCAGAGGCACGTCGCCGCCGTTACTCGATCTGGACGGATCTGTTACAGGCGGACGAATTGCTAGCATTGGCGCACCACGCTGATGATCAAGCAGAAACAGTTCTTTTCAGGCTGTTCCGAGGTGAAAGCTTGGGTTCCCTGGCCGGTATTCCCTTAAAGCGGCCTTTGGGGAGCGGATATCTTGTGCGCCCTTTACTGCATCGTCAGCGCGCTGAATTGCGCGATTATGCGCGCAAACATCAGTTGATCTGGGTCGAAGATACTGATAATAGCAATCTGGAGCGCGATCGCAATTTCTTGCGGCATCAGATCGTGCCTGCTTTAAAGCAGCGTTGGCCTGCTGTCACAGATGCTTTAGTGCGTACATCTGAAGCTGCATCTAGATACCGTGCGCTCAGCCGTTCGGGCCTTGAAGCTGATTTTTTACAGGCATCGGACGGCACATCGACTCTTTCAGTAAAGGCCCTGCAGTCCCTGTCGGCTTCCCGTAGCGAGGGGGTCATAGCCCTTTGGTGCGAAGCGCACCAACTCCGTCCGCCACCTTTGCGCAGCCTTCGGGCACAATTGCATGATTTACTGTTTTCCGCCTCAGACCGCATGCCGCAGCTATGCTGGCAGGAGCATTGCCGTTTGGTATCTATTCGGCGCTACCGTCAAACTCTATATATGTGCTTGCCTCCATCGGATTTGCCCCCATCATTCTTGTGGCCTGCTTGCTCACAGAGCGAACTGCAGTTGCCGCATGGTACATTAGTCCTGCGCTATTCGGAAGCTACGATGGCCAATGCGGGCAGCTATCTGTCGCCTGAATACATTGCAAATCTCCAGGTGCGTTTCCGCACAGGTGGTGAAAAATTCCAACTTCAGGGCCGAACTGGCCATAAATCTCTCAGCAAGTACTGGCAAGAGCAGGGTATTCCTCCTTGGAGGCGTAGTACCATCCCGCTTTTGTATGCTGCAGATCAATTGGTTGCCGTTGCCGGACTAGGTATTAGCGCTGAAGCTGCGGTGCAGAACCAGAATGGCGGCTACAAACTGGAATGGCATCCCGACGGTTAAATTGGGTTGGATTTGCTTTGTTATATAATCCCTTGCATATATTTTCTGGTGTCGAAGGGCACAAATTATCGGAGACAGAATCGTGGTGTATAGCAATCTAGAGTTGGAGCGCAGAGATGCCATTGCAGTTATTAGGCTCAATAGGCCCGACAGGCTCAATGCATTTAATGCGGGGTTGACTCTTGAGTTGGCCGATGCAACGTCTGAAGTTGCACAAGATCATACTATTCGCGTGGTGATCTTGACAGGATCTGGCAGAGGTTTTTCGGCTGGAGCCGACCTTCAGGATCGAAGTGGGAACTGGCAAGATACTGAAGAAGCGTTGATGGCAGGTTATCGCCCCAGTCTGGTGAATATTGTCGATATGCCTAAACCTGTTATTGCTGCGGTCAATGGCCCTGCTGCAGGAGTTGGTGCAGCCTTTGCCATGGCCTGTGATCTATG
>JBPCXB010000163.1:0-3636 GCA_051008935.1 Gammaproteobacteria bacterium
GGCATTCTAAAGATGTAGACCACCGGTTGAGTGCCAACAAGTGGCTGACTATTATCGAACTGGCGCAGAGCCGGCTGGGCGTGACAGACGATCTACCGGTTGAAGTGGAATACCAGACCGAAACTACAGGCAAGTACCGGCTCGGTTACAACGGCCAGCACTTTCAACTGCAAGCCATGAGCACGGACTGCCCAGCTAAGGCTACTTGCTCCAGCGACGGTAACGCTCAAAGCAGTTGCTGTTAATGCGCAACAGCTTCGCCATTCCTGCACAAGCAGGAACCCTCTAAACAAACGGGTACACCTTCGCAGGGGCCTGTTGGCAGGCCAAAGCGATTATTCTGCTGGTTGCTTCAACTGCTGATTGAATGAGGTGAGTACATCCTTAGCAAAGATCACCGGCAGCAATAGCACCCACAGTAGCCACCAGGCGATACGGATACTCAGCAGAGTAATCAGAGCGAGCCCCACAATAACGATGTAGACCAGCTGCAATTGGCTGGCTTTTTTACCGCGCACTTGTATACCCCCCAGCTTAAAAGAGGAGTAAGAAGGTTTGAGGAAGTTATAAGTCCCCACCTGATTTTTGAGAGAAGCGCTGGCACCAGTTTTAGACAGATTGAAGGCTACAGGGCCGGTATTCCAGCGGCCTATCAGTTGGGCTCTACCGTTTTGCAGTGCAATGCGCGCGCCTTTGCTAACACGGGTTGAAAGGCGCAGGCCTTCGGATGAACTGAGCGAGACGTTGGCGCCTGCCACCTTGTGTTCTGTACGGATAGCGGCACCCTGTGTGCGCGACACACGCAGATTTTTGCCCCGATGCTCAATCCGGCGACGGGTTAACGGGTTTTCAGCTGGCGGGTTGTCAGCAGATTTGCCGTTTTCTAGTTTGGTTTTGCTCATAACACAGGGTGCATAAGGCGTAGCAACTCTTACCTGCTGTATTCTAATATTGCTAAACCCACTTTGGATCAGGCTCAGAGCGCTGGTGTTCTAGGCGGGGTAGGGCATGAGCTGGCACTGGTAGCCGCTTCCGTGGCATTCTTCCATTGCAGAAAAGTGCGTCCATTAGTTTGGATTTTTGATTAATGTACAATATTCTATTAAAGATCACACTTAATAAAAATGGCAGCCGAGAGTACGACACGCGGTGGGGCACGGCCAGGAGCTGGCAGGCCCAAAGGTCAGGGCAAATACCAAGAGCCAACTAAGCCTCTAAGGGTGCCTGAAAGCAGAGTAGAAGAAGTTATGGCGTTGATTGAGTCGCCGGCATATCGATTGCCACTTTATGCTTGTGCCGTGCAGGCGGGTTTCCCTTCGCCGGCCGATGACTATATTGAAAGAAGCCTTGATCTGAATCAGCATTTGATTAAGCACCCCACTGCCACTTTTTTTGTGAGGGCTGCAGGTGAATCCATGCTGAAGTCCGGAATCCACCCCGGTGATATTCTGGTTGTCGATCGGAGTTTAGAAGCCCGGCATGGAAAAATCATCATTGCTGCAGTGGATGGTCAACTGACCGTCAAACGCCTGCATCAATCCCCCGAAGGTACCTTTTTGATGCCCGACAACGATCAGTATCAGCCTATTGCACTAGATGAAGATAACGATGTAGTCATTTGGGGGGTGGTTACTGCCGTCTTGCACGAAGTGTGAAGGCGCCTGACCCAGAACAGTGATGCGGCAACAGAGTAAACAAACATGCTATTAGCGTTAGGCGCATTATTGGGGCTTACGTCCGTTATTTTGGGTGCTTACCTAGGGCATGGCAGCAGTTTGCCTGAACAAGATCTCAGTGCTGTAATGACCGCGCTGCGTTACCACCAGCTACATGCAGTCATGATTAGCGTAGTTGGTTTGGCATTGCTCGGCAACAACCAGCTGGCCAAGAACCTTTGGCTGAAATGGAGCGGTCTGCTGTTTGTTATCGGCACTGTTCTGTTTAGCTTCAGCATCTACCTGTCGGTGTCGTTAGGTTGGCCCGCCCTTCGTACTGTAACGCCTTTTGGAGGCATCAGCTTGATCGCTGCTTGGGGTTGTTTGCTGATAGCTGGCCTGAGTAGCTATCTACAGCAGCGTTGATGAGCTCTCTATTTGTTCTAGTTGACTGTAATAATTTTTTTGCCTCATGCGAGCGGGTCTTTAACCCTGCACTAGCTAAACGCCCTGTTGTAATACTGTCCAACAATGATGGTTGTATCATTGCGCGCTCCAATGAAGCTAAAGCGCTGGGCATCCCTATGGGGGCCCCTTACTACTCACACAAAGCGTTACTTGAGGCTAGTGGTACGGCTGTGTTTTCATCGAATTACCAACTTTATGGAGATATGTCCTCTCGCATCATGCAGTCATTGCACTTGTTGGCCCGTAATTTAGAGGGGTTTGTAGGGATGGAGGTGTACTCGATTGATGAAGCCTTTATTCAGCTGGATTGTCTAGATGCTGCACATGCTGCAGAGCAGGCGGCACCTATGAGGTCACGGTTGCATCAATGGACAGGGATGCCCACATCATGGGGTATCGCCCCGACGAAAACGCTCGCTAAACTTGCCAATCATGTAGCCAAACAGCGCAGCCAGCCCCGTGACAAGCAATGGGATGCTGCGGGTGTTTTTGATCTGACTGATCCTGAACTGCAAATTCGCATCCTGAGCGAGTTGCCCATAGATTGTATTTGGGGTGTTGCAGGTGGTTGGAGCAAAAAACTTAAGGCATTGGGCCTGCACACAGTGTTAGATTTAAGGGAGGCAAGCCCGCAGTTGATCCGCACGCTATCGAACGCCTCATTAGAAAAAACTATTGCTGAGCTGCGCGGTACTTGTTGTTTTGGTTTGGAAGCAGCAGCCCCAAAGCAAAGTATTATTTCTTCGCGCTCTTTTGGGCAAGCTGTGACCGACTTGGCTTCGATGCAAGAAGCGCTGGCAAATTACATCTCAATAGCCTGTGAAAAATTGCGCAAGCAAAAGAGTTGCACTAAAAAAATCAGTGTGATGCTGCAAACCAGTCGGTTCAAGCGTGCCGATCAGCACTACAGCAACACGGCTTCAATAGGTTTGGTGAGCCCAACAGCAGATACTGCCCACCTGATTCGAGCAGGGAAACAGTTGCTGAATCAGCTGTACCGCAGCGGCTATCGTTACCAAAAATGCGGGGTGGTATTGCAAGATTTAGTACCAGAGCAAGCGGTGCAACATAACTTATTTGCACCGTTTAAATCTGAAGAGCATCGTAGGCTGACGCAATCAGTTGATCGCATCAACGAGACAATGGGTACAGGGGCCTTGTTCTATGCGGCACAGGGCATTCAGCGCAGTTGGCAGAAACGTTCGAAGCTGCGCTCTAGGCGCTATACCACCCAGTGGCATGAATTGCCAATGGCCTATTAGTAGATGCGCCAATATTACCCGCAACAAGGCCCTGAGCATTTACAAGCTGTAAAGAACCGTAGCTGCCTGCGCCCGAGCGGATCGACCGTCTAGAATACTGCCGACAGCTACAGCCGTGCGCCACACCATGAAACACCAGATCACTACCTTTTTGACCTTTCAGGACAACAAAGCAGAAGATGCCATGAATTTTTACGTGGGCCTATTTGACCACTCGAAAATCATCGGCGTGCTGCGTTGGGGTAAAGACG
>JBPCXB010000164.1:0-3014 GCA_051008935.1 Gammaproteobacteria bacterium
AACCGACCACCTCCTGCTTGCAAAGCAGGCGCTCTACCAGATGAGCTATGGCCCCGTGCTAACAATTTTACGCCCGATTGACCCGCCGGACTAGTCTGCACGCCAGCCATAGCAGCCAGTGCCACCCTGTGCATCTATAGCAACTATTGCACTCAAGGCACTCAGCAGCATCATGCCTGTTGCACTCAGAGCTTTAATGCCGGCAATGCTTTGATGATACGCACGCTTTCGACGCTAATGCCGATGACTTTGAGCAATAAATCCAACGGATAGCGGGGGTTGCCCATGGTCTCAACGGCCCAGTCATTGGGGTTGTTGACAATACCGCTGTCTTTATGGGTGCTGATGCGCTGACGCTCCATGACCCATTCAATAGCACTGCGGCTATTGACTAGATAGTCATACGCCTGTAACGGAATGCCGGTGATGGTGATGTTGTCGTTGTAGACAATAGTGCTTTTGTCAGCACTTTTGTCTTTTTGGGTTTTGAAGCGCATCTTTTGCACAGTGAACGCATCGGCGCTCATGCTATCTAGGGTTGCTTTGCCGCATTCAAAATCAACCGGATAGGGCTGCTTGTGCTCGTAATTGAGGTGCAGGTCTGCCAATTGGCGCCCGGCCTGCGCAAAAGCGGCAAAGTGCGCATAGCTTTTGACCCGTGGGACATGCGGCAAAGCTTTAGTCAGGTTAGCAGCAAAGCGGCTGCGATAATCCTCGCTGTGCAGCAAGCCGTAAATGTAATAAAACAGGTCCTCTTTGCTGATCTGTTGTTGAGGGTAGTAATCGGCAAAGTGCTTTAGCCCGGCATCAGTGATGCCGTCCCTAAGCCAATAGCGTTCGCCACTGGCAGCTGCAACCTCTTGCTTTTGTGCTGTGCTATCTGAATAGCCAGTAAGTGTTGCTGGCTTCTGTTTGCTTGGCTCAACCCGCTCATAGAGCTTGAGCGGGAAACATTGGCTCTTTGAGATGAACTCTAAATCAGGTACTGTATTGCTGATTAAACAAGAGAAAGGAATGCCTGAACTTCTTTTACCACTGACGCCAATGACCAGATTATCCAGACTGGCCTCGGGGAATATTTGAGGCATTTGGTAAGTTCTTTGTATCATCTCCTTGCTGTAATAGCAATGCATTTGAGTAAAAGGGCGGTACAACGCAGTCGAGTTGTGTTTATGATGAAATGATTTTGGAAGGTGCCGTCTCAGAGCATCGCGATCATCCTCACTCCAAGCAATTTGCGTGCTGTCGTAATTGATGAAGTCTTTAACGGGCATTGTCTTATCGAGGCGCTGGTAGCGCTGTAGTTCTTGGTTGTAAAAGGCAATAGTGCCTTTGATATTGCCCTCTAGTGCGCTTTGGGAGGCGTTGTAGACCCAAGCATCTCTACCGGTAGCTAGACCAAGTGAGTAATTGTCGAAGATAGCGGTTTGCGCGCTTTTTTTGGCACCGATGGGGATGTGCTCGTAAAAGCTGTCATCGCGTTGGTTGAGCCAGTCGTGGTACTTGTCGGGCTCTAGGCGTTGCCAGCCGTGTTGCTGGCTAATGCCCTGGATGCTCTGGTATTGGCGGATGATTTTCAGCTTGTCTTCACGGCTGAGGTAGTCGCCAATATCGCAAAAATAGATAGCGCCCTGTGAGCTGGCTTGGGGGTTTTTGACCAAAATGGTGATAGCGATGGGCGTACGGCTGCCGCCGCCAAATATCTTGCCACCCTCTTTGCGCGATAGTTCGCCACTGGTGCGCTGATTGCCCCTCAGGTGAAAGATATAGATGCTGCTGAATTCCTCTTGTAAGGCCTTGCGCATGCCATCGGCGGTGTTGGATTCAAGCCAACCGGCATTGGTGATAAAGCCAATGACGCCGGTATCGCCGATGCGGTCGGAGGCCCAACGCATGGCACGAATGTAGCTGTCGTAAAGAGAAATTTGATTTGCAGATTGTGAATGCTTGGCATAGCTATCTTCAATACTTGTATCTAGGTTTGGATAACTAAGATTTTGGTTGTTGTCGTTGCCTGATTTCTGCCCGGCGGAATAGGGCGGGTTGCCCAGGATCACTTTAATATCCAGCTTCTTTTGCCGGTTGAGGCGTTTGCTGTTGACGGGCAATTGCGGTGTCAGTAGGTGTTCATCCTGCTCGTAGAGCTGGAAGGTATCGGTGAGGCAAATGCCCTCAAAGGGTTGATAGGCCTGCTGGTAAACGCCGCTGGCATCGGCTGCTTGCAAGTAGGCGTGTTGATCGGGGCCTGTTGCGGCATCATGGGCTGGGAGCATGGCCGCATGGTAGGCGCTTTCAATATTGATGCTGGCCAGATAATAGGCCAATAGCACGATTTCGTTGGCGTGCAGTTCGTGCTGGTATTTATGCGCCAAGCGCGCCTTGTCGATTAAGCCGCTTTGGATGATGCGGGTAATAAAGGTGCCGGTGCCTGCGAAGGGGTCGATGATATGAGTGTGCTCATCGGCTAGGGTCTGGCCAAACTCCTGTTGCAGCACGTCATTGACGCTGTGGATGATGAAATCAACGCATTCAACGGGGGTATAGACGATGCCTAGGCGGTCGGTCAGCCGTGGGAACGCAGAACGGAAGAATTTATCGTACAGCTCGACGATGATTTTTTGCTTGCCTCGGTCGTTGTCTATGCCTGCCACTCGGGCTTTGACGCTGGCGTAAAAACCCTGTAATTTTTCCGCCTCGCTGTCGATGTGATGCTTGTTTAATACGTCCAAAACTTTTTGGATGGCCTGAGACACGGGGTTATTGGCGTTGAAGTCGTAATCGGCAAATAAGGCTTCAAAGACCGGTTGGGTAATCATATGTTGCGCCAGCATTTCTACGACTTCCTCAGCGGTGACGCTGGCGTTAATGTTCTTTTGCAGCTCGTGCAAAAATGCCTGAAAGGCCCGATATGCCTCGCTGTCTGTATGCGCTAATATGCCGTTGATGCGGGTGATGTGTTTTTGGGCAATCTCTGCGACATTGACGGCCCAGTCGGCCCAATAGGTGCGTGTGCC
>JBPCXB010000165.1:0-9768 GCA_051008935.1 Gammaproteobacteria bacterium
TGCCTAAATCCTCTAGCAGCGGCTCGCATGATAGAAAGCGAGTACGGCATTCGATTTTTTGTAGAAAAGCAATCCGAGGAACTCCTTGCTTTTGGTTTTCAATGCTGGTGCCCAGCCAAGCATTAGCAGGCACTCTACGCATGCTGAAGTATTCTGTCATTCTCTCTGGGCGTTTGGTTAGGATTTGATAGGTGTGTTGGGGTGTTTGCTCTATCACTCCAAACACCTGATCGATAAACGCAAAGGAAACTTTCTCATGGAACATATCCGACATGGAGTTTACAAAGTAGATAGTTGGCTTACTGCGTTTGACAGGCTGCTGCAATCTGTGCGGATGAAGAGTTACCTGAAAGCCATCGGCATAACCAGGTGCTCCCATGGCTTGTAAGCGTTTAGCCATTGTTTCCGCGTAGCAGTTAGCGCATCCTGAGCTGATTTTTGTGCCGCCTGTGACCGGGTTCCAAGTGGACTCTGTCCATTCAATGGCGGATTGACTCATGGCGAGGCGGAAGTGCTAATGATGTGGTTAGCTATTTTTACAGCAAGGGGTGCACCTTTTGGGTTTGCTGCAGCGAAGCAAAGCAAAAACAGCCGAGGCGTTTGGGCATGTTCCCGTCATTCCAGATAGAGGCCGTCGGTGCTGCGGTTTATGTATGTGCGCTCGCTGTATGCTCTATGAACAGAGTGGGTACATTATGCGTGTGCGATCTCACTGTACAGACTAGGGTATCGGGTTTGCGCCCGTTGCGCGCTTGTGAGACTTGTACGCCTGCTTGTACCAGTCTGTTGCGTGTCGCCCGGATGTCTTTCACATTCCAAGCTAAGCCCCATAAGGAGTCTTTGGTATTCGCGCTTTGCTCGGGCCCAGAGATCACCTCAATGGTCGTTTTGTTGAGGCGAAAAAACAGCATGCGTCCCCCCCATTTTTCGATGTGCTGATCCAAGCTTAATCGCATGTTCCATGTGTCTCTATAGGTAGCTATTAGGCGTTCGGGGTGACCCGTTTGCACCACCAGATGATCCAGCCTGTGCACATGGTTTGGCAGCTTGTCGCTAGCTCGTAGCTCCCCTGTCAGGTGCTCGATGAAAAATACCAAAGCCCCTCCGGTTGCAGTCATGGGCAAGAACAAGTTCTTCCATGTTCGCATCGCTCCGCTGGTTGCATCAATGCCTTGCCCTTGTGCAATTTCAGGGCAGTCAATCTGTTGCTGCTTGAGCGCATTTCTGGCTTGGTCCAGGTCTTTGCATCCAAGGGCCATGCCATACAAGCCCTCCTGATGTTGTGCAATATGTTCTCGCAGTCTTAGGCTCGCTGGTGCATCAGCCTCTGGGGCCAATAGTTCTAAGTAAGTGTTCTCAACGCAAAATAAGGCGTTCTTTGTGCCGTAGTTTTTATGCGTGCCTCGCCAACTTGGTGCAAACCCCAACACCTGAGTATAGTCATCGGTAGCTTGATCTAAATCTTGCACCGCTATGATGATGTGATCAATGCCTGTCAGCGAAATTTGAGGGCTCATTTTGCAGTGTCCGTAAGTTGTGTGTTCAGTGTGCGGTCAGAATTTCGGCAATCCAAGGCAGGTGCTCACGGCCCACAAACAGTTGTCCGTCGATCACATAGCCTGGAGTATCGACTACCCCTTCTGCTTCTGCTGCCTGTAAGGCTTCGGTTAGGCTATGGGGCGCATGAGCCAGTTGATCATTATGGGCGACGCCAGATTGTTTGAGTAGGTTGGTTACAGTTGCCGCATCGTCTAAGTTGGCCTGTTGCTCCCAGTAAGCTGCGAAACAGGCTTGTACGAAGGGCAGTCGGTCGCCCTGTATCTGTGCCAGAGCGCCCAGAGCCAGATCTGTGTCTATGTGGCGTTCGGGGAAACGCATTTCGATGCCCTGTACGCCAGCATAGTGCAGAAAGATCCGGCGCCGTGATTCTGCGCGCACACGTCTATGGGACTGGGCAACGGTTTCATCGTTGCTGTGCTGAGGGATGTCGCGCTCTCGTACCCGAAAGGGTAGCCAGCATGCTAGGGTCTTGTGTTCTGCTAGCAGTGCCAAAGTTGGCTTTAAGGCCAGATAGGCAGCTGGTGATTTGAAATCAATGTAAATTTTCAGCATGGCACAGATCCGTTTGGCGAGTTGGCAATGTCGGGCGGGGCACCTGTGCGTCCGGTTAGATACCAGCGGATATAGGGAAGATGTTCGCGCCCAAACAGAATTTGGCCATCGAATACATAGGTTGGCACGCCATAGATGCCATTCGCATGGAATTGCTCTTGTAATTTGTCGTGCAGTGTACGTCCTTCGTGTTGCTGGAAGTCTTTAAACCCTTCTGTATCCACACCCGCTTTCTGGAGGCAAGTGGTAACGACAGCCAGGTTTTCAATATCGAGTTCACGGCGCCAGAATGGCAGGTAGACAGCATTGAGATAGGCTGTCAATTGTGCGCGCGCCTGTTGCACGGTCCAGAGGATACCAATATTAGCAATGCTGGAATCCCAGATTTTTTCTGTACCTTTGAGTATGTGCCCTTGGCGTTCGGCATAGCGTCTGGCATCGCGATATGCATAGCGTACCAGATTCCAGGTATTGGCACTGCGGCCTTTGGAAGCGACAACCTTGCCTTTTTTCGTCTCTGCCGATCCAAGATAGCTCGGTATATTGAGGGTCAGGGGGCGCCAGTCAAACTGCATGCCCAGTTCAGCCTCAAGTGCCAGAGTAGGGCGCAGGGCAATGAAGGCATAGGGGCTTTTTACATCTATATAAACAATCAGTGGGGCGTTGCTTTACAAAGGGTGCATGGTGCCGTCTTTCCGAGTGCAGGCGCGAGCGGCAGGCGTGTGTATTTGTTTGGGTGCAACGCACCAGGCGATGGTTAGCTGTGCTGGCCTGTTCTTCGCATAATGAAAATGTCGTGTTTGATGCGCCAGAAGAAGTTGCGCTTGTGGGCCCAATCGACCAGCAAGCCGACAGAGGGGTAATTGGAGTACCTGGCTTCATCGGGCCAGAAGCAGTGAATATCGTCTATAAATATAGATATGTCATTGAATTTATTTAGATTTTTGTCTATATTACTCAGCTCATCTTCCACCGGACAATCCTGTGGCCCCTGGAAAGTCACGCCAGCGGAATAGTGCCCGTCCAGCCAGAAATTGATATTGCCTTTCAGTTTGGGTAGCAGCTGGGGCAGCATTTCTTCGCTGGTGCCGTTGAGCAGCTCTATGTTGCGCCCACTAAACAGGCGGCGAGCGCGGTCAAACAGCTCTTTACCCGGCTCAATGCTGTAGACAAAGTCAAAACGCTCGGCCAGAAACTGGGTGGTCGTGCCGAAGTAGGTGCCCGTTTCAACCCACTGTGCTTGAGGCACAGCGTATTTCAGCAAGACATTTTGTTTGATAAACTGCGGTGCTTGCTCTAAGTACAAGCGTTTCCGCCAGCTTTTCATCTGCCGCTTTTCAGCAAAGAAGGTTCGCAGATGCGTTATCGGGTTTTTGGTGGGCATGAGCAGGGCGGGCTACGGGGCAGCGCTATCCTCGGTTATTGGGCGCATATGCGGAATTTTAGTACCGGAACAGGCTGTTGAGGCCTGAGAACGATAGAGGAGTTATTCTGGTGCTGCCATCTGCTGCTGCAGTACAGCTGCATAGCCCCCCTGCTGGATGTGCTCTTTTTCTTTTTGTGTGGAGGGGCGCACCAAAGCCTGATTGCGTTCAGGAAAACGCCCTAACAGGCGAATGATTTCGCGGTGCGCCTGTGCATGCACCAGGTTTGTGCTGTCTTTTTGGTGGATTCGTTCGCGGATCAGACGGCAGCAGGTATCCTGGTCGGCCAGATTTTCAGAGTGCATCAGCGGTAGATAGAAGAATTGACGCCCAGGCTCTTCAGTGAGCAGGTCCCAGTCGTTATTGATTGCGTTTTTTGCGGCTGCTAATGCCAGCGCATCAGAAGAGAACCCTTTGGCCTGATTGCGAAACATATTGCGGGGAAATTGATCGGCCAGTATGACATAGGCTAGGGTACTCTCGGCATGGGTCAGCCAGTCATCCAGCCGGCCAGCCATCAGGTCATGCCAGGCCGTCTCGAATCTGCCTTTGATTTGTGCATCCAACTGGTGGTCTTGCGCATACCACTTTTCTGGAGGCGTTTGCCTCAGCCAGAACTCTAAAACTTTATCGGCTGACATCTTGGTTGGTTCAGGTAGCGTTTTGCTCCATCAGTCTGGGAAGAAATCTTCATCTATCTTTTTCAGCAGGATGGCTTGGTCCAGACGTACGCCTACATCGTATTCGATCATCAATGAGGTCAGGCGAGAGCCATCAATCAGAATGATGCTCTGTTGCGGGATGGTTTGTATGTACTCATATGCCTGCGGTGAAAATCTGGAGGTTGTGACAAAGACGCCTTTGTTGGCTCCTTGCCCCATCAATGAGCCGGAAAACTGCTGGATTTCGGGCCGGCCGACCTGATTGTGTGTAGCGTAGCGTTTTGCTTGCAGGTAGATCATGCTCAACCCTAGTTTGTCTTCGCTAATTATCCCGTCTATGCCCCCGTCGCCCGATTGGCCCACCCGCTGGCCCGCTTCTTCTCTGGAGCCGCCGTAGCCCATGGCCAGCAAAAGCTGCACAATAAGCTCTTCAAAGAATTCAGGTGGCTGGCGCAATACACTTTCCAAAAGCTCATCTTTCAGCGCTTCGGTGAGTTCTTGATAAGCCTTAGAAATGCGCTCTGCGGCAGTTTCATCCGACTCAGGTGTTTCAGCGGACTGCTCGGATGATTCATCAGAGGATGTCCTACTTTTTTGCTGTGCTTTATGTCCGTAGTATTGGTATAGAAATTGTTTCGTGAGTTTTTCAGGTGGGTCGCTGAGTACTTGCTGCCCGCGTTCAGTAATGCGGAATATGCCGCGCGCAGGGCGCTCTACTAGGCCCGCTTTGACTAGGTAAGTGATGGCCCACCCCACTCGGTTTCCTACCATTGATTGCTTTCTGTTGGGTACTGTTTGCTGTTTTTCCTCATCGGTCAATTGAAATTGATCGGACAAGATGCGCACAGCTTCTCCAAACCGTTGTTCCCCTTGTGCCGACAATTTGAGTGCTGGCATCAGTAACTTCTGAAAATCTGGAATGGCCATGGTTCGGTTCCCTGTTTGTGGTGAGGTGAGTGTCTTTGTTGAACTTATAACTGATGCAGAAAGCGGTAATAAAAGCGCACCGCCTCTATCAGATTGGTTTGGGTGATATGTTCGTTGGTGCCGTGGATGCCAGACATAATAGAAAAGTCGCCCTGTATCCAAGTAAATCGATAGTGATTAGGGGTTAGCTGGCGGTAGTGTCGCGTGTCAGTGGCTGCTACTAAAAGCCTTGGCGCAATGACTACTGGATCGGGGGCGGCTGTATCTCGGATGACCTGCCCCAGATAATCCCAGCCGAACCCATGAGTGGGTGATACTGGCGAAGGCCCCTGCCCTGAAAAATCTGCATCGTAGCTAACAGTGATGCGTTCATCGTTAATGATGTGCTCCACTCTGGCCTTGACGGATTCAGGCGTTTCGCCCGGTAAGATGCGAAAGTTGACCTTGGCGCTGGCGTCTATGGGCAATACATTGGATTTGACGCCCCCTCTGATAACAGTTGTTGCAGTGGTGGTGTGTAGAGCTGCCCGCTGTGTATCCTGCTGCCACAACTGATGCTTAACCACGGGTGCAAACAGCCAGAGGTTATTCATCATCAGTCTTTGGCTGAAGGGCAGGTAGTCTGCGATGGCGGCCAGAAAATTTGCGGTCAGGCTGAAATCTGTAGGGAAGGGGTCGGCTTCTAGCCGGGTCAATGCCTGTGCCAGTATGCCGATAGCTGTTTGTAGCGGTGGGGTAGATGAGTGCCCACCTCTGGCTTTGGCAGTCAGAGCCAGAGTGACAATGCCTTTTTCAGCAGGAGCAATAAGCGCAAGAGGCAGATCTAGCCCGGGTATGACGTTTGACAGGACGGCGCCACCTTCATCTATCAAGAATTCAAATTTCAGCCCTCTGGTTTCCAGCTCTTGAGCTATGGCGCCGGCACCATCTCGCCCTCCCTGTTCTTCATCGTGTCCAAAGGCCAGATAGATGTCGCGCTGTGGTTGAAACCCCTGCTCCAGCATGTCTTCGATGGCCTGCAGGCTGGCGATGACGTTCAGCTTGTTGTCTAGCGCACCGCGCCCCCAGATGATGCCCTGTTCCAGCGTGCCGCTGTAAGGAGGATGGGCCCACTCGTCTTCGGTACCCGGAATGATCGGTACTACATCAAAGTGGCCCAGTAATAGTACTGGCAACCCGGTTTCAGGTCGGCTACCCGCCCAGCGATACAGCAGGGAATAGCCCCCCAGAACTTCGCGTTTCAGATGCTGATGTACCAGAGGGTAGCTGCGCTCCAAAAAGGTGTGAAAATCCAGCATGGCCTGGGCAGAGGTAGGTTTGTCTCGGCCGTATGAAATGGTACGAAGCTGTATCGCTTTTTGCATTTTTACGGTTACCAGATCGGCATCCGGGGTATAGCCGAATGGGATACCTGGTTCAGGTTGCGCCACAGTGACCCCCGTACGAGCCAGTACGATCAGCACTAAAAGAGCCAGCACACCAGCGGCAAGTTTGGCCAAGTGGGCTAAAGGGTTGTTTTTGAAGGCAGCAAGCAGTTGATTCATGAGTACGTCTCGTTTGGTACAGCTTGTGGGGGCGAGGTGAGTCTGTAGGTTGTGGGCAAGCTGTATCTGCCTCATTCGACCCTTGACAAAATATATTAACATGCTAGCATAGGCTGCAAATTGAAAGAGCACCGATTCTCATGCCTTACAACTCAATTGAGATCGCTAACTTTTTTATTGAAAATGAGCCGGGCATCAGCCATCTGAAATTGCAGAAGCTGGTTTATTGCGCGCACGGTTGGTGGTTGGCCTTTGCTAAAGAGCAACAGGTCAAGGATATCTCAGGGGTTTTGGTCGACGGAGCGATTGAGGCTTGGAAATATGGCCCTGTATATCCCTCGCTGTTTAATGTGCTGAGGATGAAGCGCCACCACAGTGAGCCGGTGCAATTAGTACCCTCTTTGGAAAAGCGGCCAACGTTTACAGAGATAGAAACAGTCTTTTTAGATTGGGTACGCAAAAGGTACAGCGGTATCAGTGGGCTGGGTATGTCTGAATTGACGCACCGCGAGGGCACGCCTTGGGCCCAGATCACGGCAAGAGAAGGGGTTCAGAAGCAATTGATCCGTAATGAATTGGTAGAGGCTGAATTCTCGGAGTTACTGCAGGACCTGCGCAAAAATGCCTAACGAGCCTATGCCGCCCCATAATCAGGGGCTTGAAAAAGAGAGGGGAACAACTGAAGTTGACCCATTAGAAGCTCGGCTTGCAGATGTGCGTCAACGGGTAGAAAAGCTTGACAGAGCGGTCAATGGTGAAGATGATACGGGCAATCTGGGCTTGAGGAAAAAAGTCGAGGCTCTAGAAGAAAAAGTAACAGCGATAAGAGAATCCAGTTGGTGGACTTCAGATAATATCAAAACGCTTGCAACAGTAATCGCAGCTGCCGTAGCTGTTGTCGCATTGGTATATAACTAGACAAGCTAAGAACTACTCTCTGTTTCTGCGCAATGAGCGCTGCTTTCAGAGATGTTAGCCGTTTGCTTTTTCAAAGCGCTCCCAGCGCATGGCCAGATGATCTTTATCGGGGTGATCTTTTCTGGATTTGGGCTTGGTAATTTTTTCGCCATTGAGCCCGATCAAGCTGTGCTTTAAGGTGGGACCGTCTTGCTCATCGAGGATGGCTTGAGGGATGGCTATGTTGCCGTCAGGATGGATGCCCAGCAGGTTGGCATCGTAAGCACTGTGGTGCAGATGGCACATGGCAAGGCCATTGGAAGGATGTGCAGAACCGCCTTCGCTGTCGGGTTTGATGTGGCAGGCTTGCAGCAAAGGCGTATGCCCCAGTCGACATAGAGCGCAACGCGCATCATAAGCGGTCAGCACCCTGTGGCGAAATACCGGTTGGTGTAGGCGCTGGCGTGTGACGCGCATGCGGTGGCGTGCTGTAATAGTTTCTGGGTTGTACTTGCTGGCATCATCCATTATGTCTGTATCGCCGATAACCAAGCTAAAAAGGCCACGGTCAGGATCATCTGCTACCACCCAAACGGGCCAGATGGGCAGGTATTTCCCAGGCTGAAGACCGTACAGATAAATGAGCGGCCGTTTGAGCTGCATCAAATGGCGCAGCCCTAAGTTGTGTTTGACTCCCCGCTTCTTACCGCTGCTGTAGCTGTAGGAGAGCACTCCGGACTGTGCGTCGTAGCTATCTTCGTAGGGGCTTGTAGCAGTGGTGGCAATGGTCAGCGGATAGGTGCATAGCTCAGGGGTGACAATGCCGTGTTGCGCCATCATTTTGATACGCTTGGTATCATCATGCGTGTCAGTGAGTGCGACTTTTCCACCGTAGCTGCTGGGGCTGTCTTGCACCTGATGGCTTTCGGGAGGCCATGGGAAGCCCTCTGTTAAGGTTTTTCTGGTCAGAGACAGAGAGAAAAGCTGATGCTGAGCTTGACGATCCAGCCAATCAAAAGCAGCCAAGCGGATCTGCATGTCTGCATCAAGGTCAGAAAGGGGCATTACGACAAGGCTTTACCAGAAGCCAGTACGATCACTGAACCGACTAGCAAGGGTATATGATCCTTTGGTGGGGGGCAGAGAGCATGTGCAGATAGAACAGCGTGCCGATGATGGCTTATTCTAAAGGTGTGTTGGCTAGAATAATTGCAGTTGATTTGGATGTATGATGCAGATGGTACAGCGGTCTACTATATTAATGATGCAGAGAACATCGAGCTTGCAGGGAGATTGAGCAGATGGCTTTGGATATTCAGCCGGTAACCGGCGCTTGTGGGGCGCTGATAGCTGGGGTGCGTCTGGCTGATTTGTCTGAAACAAATTTTCAGCTGATTCAGCAGACCCTGTCCACTTATGGTGTGGTCTTCATGCCCGATCAGGATCTGAACCTAGAGAGTCTGGCCGGCTTTGGCAGTCGCTTTGGCCAGCTGGAAGTGCATCCAATTGTGGATGGGCTTGAGGATATGCCCCAAGTGACCAAAGTCTGGAAGCCGGCAGGCGAAAGCGCCTCGTTTGGTACCGGATGGCACAGTGATAACACCTTTCAGCAGTGCCCTAGCATGGGTTCGGTACTTTACAGCAAAACCATCCCGCCTGTAGGTGGCGATACCTTATTTGCTCATCAGGCACTGGCGTACGATAGATTATCGGATGCCATGAAGGCTATGTTGGCAGGCATGCAGGCCGTGCATTCGGCTTCTGAGGCCTATACCGTGGCAGGCACTCAGGAAAAATACCAGAAAAAGACTGCCATCACCTACAGTTGGTCGGACAGTATTCATGAAGAAGTGCTGCATCCGGTGGTACGTACGCACCCCTTTACTGGGCGCAAGGCTCTGTTTGTTAACCCTATGTTTACGTTGAGGTTCGAGGGTATGAGTCAGGCTGAGAGCCAGCCGCTACTGAGCTGGCTGTTTGAGCATGCCACACGCCCTGAATTCTGTTGCCGCTTCCGTTGGGCCGAGAATACGGTAGCTATCTGGGATAATCGCTTGGTGCAGCACTATGCTGTAGACGATTATCAGGACTATGAACGGCTGATGTATCGGGTAACCATAGCGGGCGATCGGCCTGTTTGAGGCCTCAAGCATGACAAGTGCGCTTAAATTTCTGATTCTGGATGCCTATGATCGGGCGGGC
>JBPCXB010000166.1:0-4908 GCA_051008935.1 Gammaproteobacteria bacterium
TTCTTTTAACTTATCATCGTTTTTTAGGTATTCTTTGACCTTGCTTTCCAATTCTCTAAATAATCTATTTTTTCTGGCCTGTTCTCTGTTACCCAAAAATATTGCTGCCAAAGCAGTTTTATCCATCGACTCGCATTCAATGTTAACGATAAGATGATTCTGCAAATCACCTAATCCAACATTTCTATTGTTTAGAAAGCTGGCGTTTTCAGTTGCATGCGTTTGTCCATTTATTGTGTAGAAAATTCTCTTTTTAGTATCTCTCAGCGCCTTTGGCCGCACACTAAATCCTGTAGCAATAATTCTTATCGTGCCCAGTTCATCATCGTCATATTCCTTTACTAAATGCACAAATTCAGTTGTCCTCTTATTAGGTTTTTCACTTTGAATTGCGGCGTCTTGGTTGGCAACATCCACAATATCTGCATGGAGCATCACATTCATGCCACTGAAAGTACGATCGGCAATCCCTTTTTCTCTTAAAACGCCTTTTCCTTTGATTGGGTTAGCACCAAAATCATATAACCGTACGGGTAATGCACAATCTAACAGGTTGAGAGTCAATGCTTCGTATAAGCCTAAATCAACTTGATGCGCACCTTCTCCAATATCATAATCGTATAAACGAATCACTGATCCTTGTGAAATATTTCCTACCTTATCATCTCCAAAGGCCTTAATCGACTCAGATTCAAACTGCGGAATAGTACCCTCTGGTTTTAAAAACTTCACTATGGGCAGGTCTCTCCCTTTTTCCACCTGCGCTACTTTAATCAACGTCCAACCCCATACTTGAGTATCATATCTTTTGCTGGCTACTAATTTATAATGACCCTTCGTTACATCTGCCTCCGTACAAAAAGGGATAGAGCCTGTTGATCCCATATTAAACTTTCCCTGCACAAAGCCAATACCTTCTTTGTTGGTTTCACTTAAGCTAAGGAACGTTGTTTCAAAGCATTCTGGCTTTTGACCTTCCCCAAAATCTATTACTGTAATTGTTGGAGTAATACTCTTTTTCCTTTTCCGCCTGATGCCAATTTGAATGCTTTTTATTGCTAACTCAGTTAACTCCTTCGTCTCTAAACTGGACAAATTCCCCTCATTAACTTTATAAAATCTTCGAACCGCCTCTTGCATAGACTTGGGAGCATCGTCACCTGACAAATCCTTAATCCCTGCTTCATAAGCTTTTCTAGATAATACTGCATCTATTGAATTAGTGATCAGTTCAGTTAAGGCTCCCACCCCTGTAGTTTGTTGACTTGAGACAGTGTCCCAGTTTTTTTCTCGACCACCATACGGCAACCAGTCAGATTCCTGGAAGTTGCATTGATTCAATATTGAATCCACTTCTTGGGTTGACACGGCGTTTAACAAATCAGTTAACAGTTTTTTGGATTGATCTGAATTCACGATTTCCCCTATCGCCATCTAATGCAGGTCTATGACCCTACGCAGAAATAAGCGCTAGCTTTAACTAGCCACTATTGGTTTGTTAGGTCTTTTTTGTTCTGTTGCTATTTGATTTGTTGGAACGAATGCCCATTAAGAATAACGCCGTGCCAACAACGAAAACAATTATCATCAATTCATAATTTTGCATAACGACTCTCGTGTTTTCAGTAATTTGACAGCGTATGACTCAAACACTTAGATGATTTAATCCTACTTTTCCTTTAGGGAGGTTTCAATCATAACTTAGTTGGATAAATATTCTATATCAGAACTATCTGCAAATTCTTACTTTTAGTTCACAGGCTCTCTGGATTCTGCGACTGCGTTTCACTACGCGCAGAATGACGATGGCGGGGAGTTTGCCTCCAGACCAACACACAACCCCCTCTACAATTCCACGCACTCCGATACTGCGACTCCGTTTCACTGCGCGCAGAATGACGACGGTGAGGGGCATACAGACGTAACCTGAGCACAGGCTCTCTGGATTCTGCGACTCCGTTTCACTCCGCGCAGAATGACGCCGGTGGGGGACTGCGCTCGGCTTCTGTAGACCACCCCGTGCGCTTCGCACACACCCCTCCGAGGGAGGGGAATTAGGGGGCACGCCCAGCACTTAAACACATCCGCATCTACACCACTACGCACTCATTAAGCACGATCTTCCCTACACTACTACAAGCGCCCTGAGCTTGTCGAAGGGCGCCTTTAGAAAAGGAGTAAATATCATTCTGCGACTGCGTTTCACTGTGCGCTGAATGACGCGGTGGTGGAGATGGAATCTGTGTCTAAGCTGCGTGGTGGTGTAATAGGTATTTGTGTTTAAGGGTTTCTAAACCCATCAGAGCAAAGCTGGCTGTATTTATCCTCTTTCTTGTTTCTTCACACTCTGCTCAAGTCTGTATCAATGCCTTCAATCTATAATGAGAGCCGGATACGATACGTTTTTAACATTGGGACACTTATGAAAGCTTCAGACCTCTTTGTACGCTGCTTGGAAGAAGAAAAGATTGAATACGTCTTTGGCGTTCCCGGCGAAGAAAATGCGGACTTCATAATCTCTCTGGAGCAGTCAGACTCCATTAAATTCATCTTGACGCGCCATGAGCAAGGCGCAGCATTTATGGCAGAGGTCTATGGGCGATTGACCGGCAATCCTGCGGCTTGTCTGGGCACGTTAGGGCCTGGCGCCACAAACCTCATCACTGGCGTTGGCAACGGTAATATGGATAGATCACCAATGCTGGTATTAACCGGCCAGGGCGCCTCAACACGTCTGCACAAGGAATCGCATCAGGTGATGGATGTTGTGGCCATGTTCACACCAGTCACGAAGTGGTCTACGACTGTACATCATGCGGATACCATCCCTGAGATCGTACGCAAGGCTGTACGCCTTGCTCGAAGCGAAAAGCCCGGGGCTATACATATAGAACTTTGTGAAGATATAGCGAAACAGCAATCATCCAATCCCCCTATAGAGGTACAGCGTTTCACTCGATCGATCCCACCACAAGAGGTAGTTGATGAAGCTTTTACCCGCATTGCTGCAGCTAAAAAACCACTGATTCTCGCCGGTAATGGCGTTATTCGCACCCATGCCACTCAGGCACTCAGAGAGTTTGCAGAAGCTTCGGGCATCGGTGTGCTCAATACCTTTATGGCAAAAGGGGTCGTCGATATGGACAGCCCGCAATGCCTGTATACGATAGGGCTAGGTACCAAAGATGTGGTGACGCTGGCGGTAGACGATGCCGACTTAATCATCAGCTGTGGCGTAGACCTGGTCGAGTATCACCCGACGCTATGGAACCCTAAGTGCGACAAATCCATTGTTCATCTGGACTTTTTACCAGCAGAGATAGATGCCCACTATCTGCCCGAACTCGAAGTTGTGGGGGACGTAGCTGCATCTTTGCAAATGTTGACAGACAAGCTCAAGGAAACCCCTATACATACCTCTGCTAAGTATCAGCAAGAGATACGAGAAAAGATGATGGACATCTTTAGCCAACACAAAGATGATGATACCGATGGCATCATCAAACCACAAAAAGTCTTGTGGGATGTGCGGCAAGTAATGGGGAAAAATGACATTTTGCTGTCGGATGTGGGCGCACATAAGATGTGGATTGCCCGTCATTACCAATGCCATGAGCCCAATACCTGCCTGGTGCCTAATGGCTTTTGCTCGATGGGTATCGCCCTGCCGGGTGCTATAGGGGCCTCGCTGGTGCACCCAGACCGAAAAATACTGTCGCTTTCAGGAGATGCCGGTTTCTTAATGAACGTACAAGAAATGGAGACTGCGAAACGGCTGGGTAGCAATATCGTTTCTATGATCTGGGAAGATCACGAGTATGGTCTGATTGCATGGAAGCAGCAGAATGAGTTCGGCAAACATACGCATTTAAAGTTCGGCAACCCCGACTGGCTGAAACTGGCCGAATCCTTCGGATGGCATGGCCACGTGGTGCCACGTAGCAGAGACTTACAGGATGTACTGCGCAAGGCTTTTGCAGAAGAAGGCCCTTCCTTGGTAGTCGTGCCCATTGATTACCGTGAAAACATGAAGCTGACGAAGGAACTCGGCGAACTGACGGCACAACCCATCTAATCATGGCTGTTACCTCGCTCAAATCCCTCCATCAAGGCAAGGAGCTTCCGGATGGAGGTGCAGCCCTACAGATCCACTCCCCTTACAGTCAGGCTCTGTTGGCTGAAATGCAAACGGCTACCCAACAGCAGCTGGAACAGGCTTTAGCAGTTGGGCATGCTATCGCCACCGATCGCCGCAGATGGCTCAGTGTCAATGAACGCATCGCTGTACTCAAAAAGACAGCGGCTTTGATGCGTGAAGAGAAACAACACCTGATCGCAACAGCAGTCAATGAAGGCGGCAAACCCTGGCAAGATTCTGCAGTTGAAGTCGACAGAGCCATCGCGGGCGTAGAACTATGTATTAGCAACCTTTCCGGCCAGGCCGGTGAGGTCATCCCATTGACTTCGCCCTCTCCTGAAGTCTCGTACACCGCCCTGACGCAAAGACAACCCAGAGGACTTGTCGTTGCTGTCAGCGCATTTAACCATCCGCTCAATTTAATTGTCCACCAAGTGGGCGCAGCCGTTGCGGCTGGGTGCCCTTGCATCGTCAAGCCGGCTGAACCCACTCCAATGTCCTGCCACGCCTTCGTGGAAATTCTTTACCGAGCAGGCCTCCCTGAAGAATATTGTCAGGTTGTGATGCCAGAAACCCTAGAGCTGGCGACCGCACTGGTGACAGATCCACGGGTGGCATTCTTCTCTTTTATCGGCAGTGCGCGCGTCGGTTGGATGCTGCGCTCGAAGCTTGCTCCAGGCACGCGCTGTGCTCTAGAACACGGCGGTGTGGCACCCGTCATCGTGCATAGCTCTGCACGGGAAGAAAAAGTCGTGAGAGACGTAATGAAG
>JBPCXB010000167.1:0-5309 GCA_051008935.1 Gammaproteobacteria bacterium
GGGCTGCAGCGTGCTTATCGGTGGCTCATCTATTGGTTGCTTGAGTGGCGCGTTTCGGTTTTTCTCAAACCCGGCTCGTTCTGGTCGCGTACGGTCCGCCGCCTGGCGCTGGCCTATTTGGAAGAGACAGTCACAGATCCGGTGCTTCGGCAGCAACTCACTCCAGATTACGACCCTGGCTGCAAGCGGATACTGGTGTCAGATGATTATTTTCAAGCGCTTCAAGATGACAAAGCTTCTCTGGTGGTTGAACCTATTGCATCGATAGAACCTCGGGGCATACGGACTCAAGACGGGCAATTGCATCCGTGTGATGCGTTAGTGCTGGCGACCGGCTTTCGGCCTTTCAGCTTTGAGGAAAATCTGGACCTAGTCAATGAAGAAGGCCTCAGCCTCAGTGAATCTTGGAAAGATCGTATGGAAGCCCACATGACGGTCACTGTGCCTAAATTTCCCAATCTGTATCTGATGCTCGGCCCAAACAGCGGACTGGGACATAACTCAATTATTTTTATGATTGAAGTTCAGGTGCGCTATATTCTGCAGTGCCTGCAAGCGCAGGCGCGCCGTAAGCTTTCGAGTTTGGTGCCGACCTCAGCAGCCGCCCGTCAGTACAATGACGATCTTCAGAAGGCAATGCGTACCACTGTCTGGGCTGGTTCCTGCCAGAGTTGGTATAAGGATAGTACGGGCCATAACCATACGCTCTGGCCTGGGTCTACTGTTCAGTATTGGTGGCGTTTGCGGCGTCCGAAATTGGTTTCAGAATATAGCCAAGACGGCAAGTCTTAATGGAGCGCTATCAGTCAGCGCTAGTGTAGTTCGTACCCTTGCAGGTTCTTATTAGCCGCTAGAGCTTGTTGCAATTCATGTAATTTTGTCGAGCGCAACGGTCTGCCAGTTTATGGCCAAACTCTACTGAAAGGGGTGTGATTTCCTGCTCGATCTTTTGTACCGCAATACGGGCTGCTTCATCTCCGTTGGCAGCAGCTAGTATGTACCACATGTAGCCTAGGCTCAGGTTTTTCTCGACCCCTCTGCCATGATAGTACTTGAGTGCCAGATTGTACTGGGCTGTAGAAAAGCCGTGTTCAGCCGCTTTCTGAATCCATTCTAAGGCGGCCTGTTGGTTGCTTTCCGGCGCTCCTGAAATTTCATTGTTCTCATACATATAGCCAAGGTTTGACATGGCTGCAGGGATGCCTTGTTCAGCTGCTGCTTGAAACCATTTGGCTGCTTCGTTCAGATTGCGTTTCGGGTTGTCTGCGCTGTAGTAGATGAGAGCTAGGTTGAATTGAGCGTGCGGGTTGCTTTGTTCAGCCGCTGCTTTGAGCAGCCCTTCCGCTTTAAAGTCGTCTTTGTCACCGCCTTCACCCGTTCGATACATGATGCCAAGTGTTGTCATGGCCGCTGAAAAATCTTGATCTGCCGCTCTTTGTAGCCATTCTTTGGCCTGAACCAGATCTTTCTCGATGCCGTTACCTGCACGGTAAAGTATGCCGAGGTTGTATTGGGCAGCAGGGATCCCTTGTTCAGCTGCTGCCATAAGCCACTGGGCTGCAGCAGCCGGGCTTTTTTCGGAATGGCGGCCATCTAGATACAGCTCGGCCAATCTGTATTGTGCAGCGGCGACATCTTGATGGGCCGCAGCTGTAAGCCACTGAATGGCTGCTTCAATGTCCTGTTTGACACCGCGTCCTTGCAGATAGATCAACCCCAGCGTGTACTGAGCATCTGCAATTCCCTGAATCGCTGCAAGCTGTAGCCATCTGGCAGCTTCTGGGTGGTTGACTTCAACCCCATCGCCTGTTTCATACATGTAGCCCAGATTGGCCTGTGCAGTTGCAATGCCCTGCTCGGCAGCCAGTAGATACCATGATGCTGCCTCAGCTGAATCTTTGTAAGTACCGTAACCACTGTCGTAGGCATAGCCGATAAAGGATTGCGCCTGAGCACTGCCTTGTTCAGCAGCTAGCAGGTTCCAGTGAAACGCTTTTTCAGGATCTTTCTCGAGGCCTGTACCGTGGCTGAACAGGTAGCCCAGTTCGATTTGGGCTTCGACGTTTCCTTCTTCAGCGGCTTTTTCGTACCAGAAAATGGCTTCTTTCAAGTTTTGGGCAATAGGCGATACGTCTAATTTGCCGCCCTGATACAGTTTTCCTAGATACAGTTGCGCTTCTAGTACGCCTTTTTCAGCGGCTTGTTGCAAGAGCCCCAGACCCTTCAATGGTTGGCTGTCGACGATTTGCCCTTCTACGTATATCTTGCCGATATGAAACTGTGCAATATCGATCCCTTGATTGGAAGCAGGAAGTAGCAGAGTAAATGCTCTAGCTGGATCTGGTTCAATCGCTTGCCCCGATATCAGCATTAAGCCAAGTTGGAACTGTGCATTAAGATTGCCTTGATCAGCAGCTTTGGAGTACCAATCTGCAGCGACTTTGAGGTTTTTCTCAACACCCAGCCCCGCGCTGTAGAGGTTGCCCAGATTGTTCTGCCCTTCGGCCAGACCTTTTTCGGCAACCGTTTGATACCACCTGAAGGCCTCTTGAGGGTTTTTGTCGACCCCTAGGCCTTTAAGATACAGCCCAGCTAGATAGAAGCGTGCGGCAAGATGGTCGTTCTCTGCTGCTTGCAGATACCAGTTGGCGGCTTCCTTCCAGTAGGAGCGAATTTCATCGATCAGCTCAGATGTTTGCAAGACCACGCTGTCTGCGGATGCGATTTGTTGATTTTCTTCATTTTGAGCCTGTAAAGCCTCAGCTTTTGCGGCATAGATGGCTCCCAGTTGGTATTGGGCTTTGTTGTAGTCGTTTTCGGCAGCTTTCAGGAGCCAATCGATGGCTTGCTGCGTGTCTTGAAAGACGCCTTTGCCTTGATGGTATCGCATGCCCAGAGTGTATTGGGCGCGCGCACTGCCTTGTTCAGCAAGCTGTTGCAGTCTGTCGTTTACGGGTTGAGTCTGTGCAGAGGATAAGCCAGCTGCAATAAAGATAAGACAGGCCAGAAACCCTGACTGCGCCCAAGGTGGTAGCAAATTACAGGAGCGAGTCATCGCCACATAAATCTGAATGATTATGGATTCTGCATATGCCAGCCCGAAAAGGGGATCTAGCCCTTTTCATACGGTCGTTATCGTGCATGAGAATGTTTTTGAAGTGGGACACAGATACCTAATAATTCATTCTAGCCACAAAATCATCATATTCAAATAACTTGTTGATATCATGTATGAATCTACGAAGAAATGCCTGTTTTCAGATGCAGTCGGTTAGGTGGGTATTGGTTTATTGTGCACAGGTATGCTCAGAAATCCGGAAAAACCGGGCATGCTTCTTTTTGATGCTCCGGTATCTATGGGGGGGACTAATTGCAGTTGGGGGTAACGGTTGGTCAATGCCAGCAGAGCTTCTTGAGCTTCCATGCGAGCCAGGTGGGCCCCCAGACAAAAATGCGCTCCTCCCCCAAACGAGAAGTGGGTGATGTTTTTGCGTTCGATATTTAATGTATGGGGATCTGGGTTTGTGCGGGGGTCTAGATTGCCAGCCGCAAGCATGAGATTAATGGTCTCGCCAGTATCCATAGGGCATCCGGCAATCTGACGAGGGCGGTCGGCGATACGTGCTGTATTCATTACAGGTGGTGTTAATCTGAGCATTTCTTCCACTGTATTAGCAGCCAGTTGGGGGTTTTCACAGAGTAATTGCCACTGCTTTCTATCTTGCAACAGACAGTGTAAACCGTTGCCGATGAGGTCTGTGGTAGTAATATTCCCCGCTACCAGAAGCAGGTTGCATTGGGTCAAGATTTCTTTATCGCTGATTTGCTGTTCCTGATCAGCAGCAGCTACCATTGAACTAATTAGATCGTCGCCTGGGTTCCGGCGTTTGACCGCTAGCATTTCTGTGAAGTGTTCGTTGAGTTTGGTGTCCCAGTAGCGCCCCTGCTCCCGTTCTTCGTCTGTGCAAGCTGGGTTGAAAAAGGCCATAGATACTGCATCTGAAGCGACTTTAAACCAGCCAAAGTCCCGCTCTTCGAGGCCAAGCATTTTGCCGATAACGATAGTAGGCAACGGCCCAGCATAGTCTTGGATTAAATCCCAGCTTTCGTTGTGCGAGGTGGATTTCTGGATGGAGTCCAATAGGTCGTGGGCTGTTTCTTTGATGACAGTACGCCATTTCTCAAGTGCTTTGGGCGTAAAGTCACGTACCAGAATGCTCCTGAGGCGTTTATGGTCCGGGTTATCCAGCAATAGGATGGATAGTTGTCGATCTTCAGATTGGTTTGCGACCAGAATACGGCTGGGTGAATCGGGTTTGGATTTGTGCGGATCGACCCATAGCTTTGTATCGCGTAATGTTTCGGCAATATCTGATGCCCGGGCTAGGGAGAGCATGATCCCTTCTTGTAATAGAGTGCCTGATCCTTGTTCGCTGATGGCGCTCAGGTAAGGTAGTGGATTTTCCCTGAAACCGGGGTCCAGCGCATTGAGTTTTCCTGCTAGAGCTAAAGGCGACTGTTCACCTTTGGCGACGGACTGGCAGAGTGCTTGATCTTGATCGGACTGATCGGATTGGTTGTTATTGTCGTAGGTAGTCATGCGGTACCTCAGCTGGTTTGGCTGTATGAAGTTGTTGTTGCCGGAGGGGGGCAGGGGTTGGGCAATTCGAGTGTATTAAACGCATTGTACCTAAAGGTTTCAGTCTAGCTATGTGATATCTGGGTGGCTTTGTCGCTGACTCGGGGCAATCGCCTTATATGCCATTCATCTCTTAGGGTTAGAATGGTGGTTTGTGCAGGTTGAGTCAGTGACTGGGCGTTTCAGATTCGATGTGTTCTAGCAGAAAAATTTGTGCAGTTCATGATTATAAAGTACGCAAATTGTCTGTCCACTTTTTTTGAAGAATGCGGTTTGTTTTGCAAGCCTTAACTGAATAGAGAATATAGATGCGCTGGTACCTGATATATCCTGCCTTAGTTGTAGTTACACTGTTCTATCTTTTGGAATTTGTAGCGCGCGTTGAACCCAGTTTGGCGGCTGACGATATCCGCACTTACTTTGGCTTGAGCAACAGCGAATTCGGCACTTTCGCCAGCCTGTTTTTCTTTGTATATGCCCCTATGCAGATTGCTGTAGGGATCCTTCTAGACCGCTACGGAGCGCGGTTGTTTGCAGCTCTGGGCGCTTTGTGTTGTGGTGTAGGAGTGATTTTGATCAGTTCTGTGTCAGATATCTTTCTAGCTTCGATTGGCCGATTGATTACTGGATTCGGCGCTTCTTTTGCCTTTGTCGGGGCGCTCTATGTTGT
>JBPCXB010000168.1:0-1493 GCA_051008935.1 Gammaproteobacteria bacterium
TCTGTTCGTTGAGCAAATCCGCCATTTTTCTAATTCGCGGCTCAGATTTTTTCGCAAGGTCAGCGCCGTCAAGCAAGATTGCCAATCAAGACTCCTCCAGTCAGGGATTTAGATGCGCCCAAACAAATAGGGTTTCGCACATCCCCGCTATTTTAGGAAGATTTATAGATAATGGATACATGCTATCAGCTCAAGGTTGTTGAAGCAGAGTGGGTTTGCTTGACAGGGCCACTGATTTGATTGGTAAGTGAATCACACTGAGTTGTTATCCCTTGCGTTGGTTGGGGATAATGGCGTGACTTTGAAAAGGAGAGAATTATGATCGGATACGTAACGATTGGTGTGAGCGATATGGAAAAGGCTTGTGCTTTTTACGACGGCCTTTTCGGCGCATTGGGCGGCAAGCAGTTGTTTGGGCCAGATCGGATTAAGTTTTACGGTACGGGCCCGGGTCAACCCATGGTTGCTGTTTGCATCCCCTACGATCAACAAGCGCCTCATCACGGTAATGGCAACATGCTTGCGCTGCCGGTCAACAAAGAGGACATCGGTCGCATCTACGCCAAAGCAATTGAGCTTGGGGCCACCGCCGACGGTGAGCCAGGCGATCGCAATGCATTTTTTTACGGTGCCTATGTACGGGATCCTGACGGCAATAAAATTTGTTTCTATGAGATGAATCTGTAGCCGAGCAGTGACAATACCTAACTAGATCTGGGGCCCAGAAAAAACAGAAAGAACAGTTAGAACAAGGAGTGTGCTGATCATGGAAGAAGTAGCTGCTTTAATGCCGCTTTGGCTAGAGTTTCTGGTAGTTATCCTGCTAGTTGCTACGGCTCTTTGGGTGTGGAGCTTGGCAATAAAAGATGCCAGCTTTATCGATGTCCTCTGGGGGCTATTATCCGTGCTGGCCGTGGGGTACTATCTGTATCGATCCGTTCCTAGCGGAGATATGGATCATTCATCAAGATCGGTGCTGGTCACTACGCTGGTTACTCTTTGGGGAGTGCGGTTGGCAATCTGGTTATTTGTGCGCCAGTGGGGTCAACCCGAAGATCGCAGGTATCAGTCCATGCGCCGCCGCAACGGCCAGCGCTGGTGGTGGTTCAGCCTGTTTCAGGTGTTCTATCTACAGGCAGTTTTGGCTTGGTTACTATCCTTTGCACTACTAGCCGCAGTGAGTGTGCCTGGGTCGATGGCACAGGCGCCGGTATCCGCTGCTTTCAACCTGTCATGGATCGATGGAATAGCAGTGGCTCTATTTGCCCTAGGATTTTTCTTTGAGGTCGTAGGCGATTGGCAATTGCGGGTTTTTCTAAACAGGCCTGATAGCTCTGGAAAAGTTCTGGATCGTGGGCTCTGGGGATTGACCCGTCACCCGAATTATTTTGGAGATGCCTGTATTTGGTGGAGCTTTGGGCTCTTTGCTTTGGCCAATGGCTATTGGCTTGGCATACTTGCCAGTGCGCTGATGACTTTCTTGTTGCTGAAAG
>JBPCXB010000169.1:0-19410 GCA_051008935.1 Gammaproteobacteria bacterium
AGCTAGAACGCTGTTTTAGAGAGATTGAGCTATGGAAATTACACACGCACTGTATCCAGAACAAGAGCATCTGGTGAACTTGCTAAAGAAGGATTACGATGGCAAGGTCGCGATGCTGAACCTGCTCAAATTCAGATCAGTGGCTGCCTATGAAGATGATGAAGGCTCGCAGTTATCTGGGCGGGAGGCTTACCAGCTGTATGGCGGCCCAATGCTGGAGTTGGTTCAGGCTAACGGCGGACAGTTGCTGTATAGTGGAGCCCCATTGGCAACCGTTATTGGCTCCCTTTCAGATGCTTGGGATAGCGTAGCCATTGTCGAATACCCGTCTTTCTCCGACTTTGTTCGTATTATCAGCTTGCCGGAAGTAGCCCGCATCCAGCGCCATCGTGCAGCCGGGTTGGCAGGGCAACTGCTCATCGCCATGCAAGATAGCCCCAATTCTACAGAGATCTGAAGGTTTTAGAAGCATGAAAGCTTGTATTGTCGGCGCCGGCTGCTCAGGTATCACGGTAGCAAAGCGCCTAAAAGAGAGTGGCATTGATTACGATCAATTCGATCTTTCAGATGACGTTGGAGGGAATTGGTACCACGCAAATCCCAATGGCCTTTCGGCATGCTATCAATCTTTGCACATCGATACATCCAAGTACAGATTGGCGTTTGAAGACTATCCCGTTCCTGAAGATTGGCCGGATTTCCCGCACCATAGTCAGCTAGCACAGTATTTCCGCGACTATGTGGACCATTTCGGATTGCGTGAACGCATTACGTTCAATACTGGTGTTGAGCTGGCCGAGCGATGCGCCGATCAGACGTGGAATGTGCAGCTGAGTAGCGGCGAACAGCGCAGTTATGACGCCCTGATCGTTGCTAATGGCCACCATTGGTGCCCCAACATCCCCAACGAATATGAGACTGCCACCCCTTTCACAGGCATACAGATACACAGCCATAGCTACGACTCCCCATTCCAGCCACAGGATATGAGACACAAGCGGATTCTAGTGGTGGGAGTCGGCAATTCAGCGATGGATATCGCTTCAGAATTATCTCAAAGATATCTGGCCAGCAAGCTATTTGTCTCGACGCGCCATGGCGTTTGGGTACTCCCCAAATACATCAATGGCAAGCCAGCGGACAAGATATTGACACCCAGTTGGATTCCGGATCGCATCGCTCTATCCTTGGCGCGTTTGGCCATCAAAAAGCTGGTAGGGCGTATGAGCTCTTATGGTTTGCCTGAACCCGATCATGAACCCTTATCGGCTCATGTATCGGTGTCTAGTGAATTTTTGACGCGGGTAGGCAGTGGCGATGTCCACATAAAGCCCGGGATTGACTGTATAGAAGGAGATACAGTATCCTTCAAAGACGGTAGTAGAGAGCCTATCGATGTGATTATCTGGGCGACTGGGTACCGTATCAGCTTTCCTTTTCTCAAGCACCCTGAACTGCAACCCGACACGCACAACAGTTTCCCGCTTTATCGGCGCATGATCAAGCCGGGTTGGCGCAATCTGTTTTTTGTGGGATTGGCGCAGCCTTTACCCACTTTAGTCAATTTTGCTGAGCAGCAGTCTAAGTATATTGTTGCAGTTCTTCGAGGTCAGCACCGTCTTCCAGATACAGCGGATATGGAACAGCAGATCGTCAAGGATGAGAAGCGTTATTTGGGTTCATACTATCCCAGCCCAAGGCACACCATGCAGGTAGATTTTGTGAAGTACGTGCAAGATATCAAAAAGGATCTGCAGCGCTCGGGTAGCTGGCAGTAAGGCTAAAGGGCAGTGAAAAATTGGGGACTGACGCTGGAGGCGATAGACGCTGAAGCGGTGCGCGAAGGGTTGGTAGAAGCAGAAAAGCGTCTGGACAGCCTGCTGGCGTTAAAAAAAGAAATTGATGACAAAGCACTCAGCTTGCTTAGGCTGCATATTATTGCCTTAGCTGGTATTTTTTCGCTACTGACTGTGAGTTTGTTTCAAGACAGCCTCTATGCAGACGTGGCGATCATAGGTATTCTGATGCTGGCAGTTTGTACTGCTTTTGCGGCATCTGCAGCGACTCACTGCCTGCGCATTTCTAACTACGGGGTCAAGGGAGAAATTCCTGAATTCTGGTTGCAGGAAGACGTTTTGCGGCGCGCAAAAGATACGAAGGCAAGTAATGCGTCAGGTGCCGAATCGATCGGTCGGAAAGAATTGCTGGTTCGCACTTTAGATAGTTATAACTTGCGGATCAAGATCAGTGACCGGTCTAATGGCGAAAAGACCCGGTATTTGCGTCAAGCTATTGTGTGGCAACTGCGGGCGATAATAGTTGCGGCTATTTTTGTGGGAGCTTCAGGCACATGGCTAGCTTCGTACGGGCTTTATACCAAGCTTTATTTAGGTTTATAAGTCCCGGGAATGCCTTTGGGCTTATAAGTGGAAGGAGCCGTCCCTCCTGTTGTTATATTTTTTGTGGGGTCGTAATACACCTTGCCATCCGATTTGCGAATAATGGTGTCGAAAGGCTTGCTTCGTTTTCTTGAATCGTCCTTGCTCATGCTTTGTCTCCTGTATCAGAGTGTGGGGACGGGAGTGCCTGACTCTTTTATATTACTCAAGACAGGACTCGTTTTTTCACTCAATTCACTAAAGGCTGACTGGTACTCTTTTACTAAAGGCTGGATTTTTCTTTTCTCTAAAGGCTGCCCAAAACAAGTTTGGTCAGCGTTGTGCTCTAGACAGCCTTAAACACAACCCTCTCTACACCACCACGCGTCTTAAACACAATCTCTTCTACTCCACTACGCACTCCGAGCTTGTCGAGGAGTGCCTTTAGAAAAAGAGTACCAGTCCGCCTTTAGAGAAAAGTAAATTAGCATCGTTGCGTATTCTAATGCATAGCATATTGTCAGCTGATTTCTAAGAATTTATCCGGATGGACCCCATCCGTATAGCCCATGAAAGGGGGGTGTATGTTATACCCGATCAGTTCGCGGACCCTTCTAGGGAGCTTGGCGACTAGGGCTTGAGGTGTTGCAATCACCATATTTTCAAGCTGCCTGGCCCAACCCGGGCAATACTGTGGTGTGATGATCAGCCGGCTTTGATCGGACTCGTTGGCGCCGCCTCGGTGCCAGAGCGTCCCCTTAGTGATCATCAGCGAACCTTTGGGCATGAGCATGGGTGTTCCCTGGAGATCGCGGGCAGAGTAGTTGAAAGGGCCAGCTGAAGGCGCCGCCTGACTGGCCGGTAATTGGTCTTTGCTCCATAAATGGCTGCGCGGTATGATTTCGGTGGCGCCATTTTCTGCAGTAGTATCGTCGATGGCCCAAAATGCACTCACGCCGTACGAAGGGCGAGGCAGGGGGATAGAGATGTGCGCATCATCGTAATGCCAGCCTTGTGGTGTCTCGCCAGGGTGCAGGTTGATCGCTAAGCAGGCGGACAACAGGCACGATGTGCCCAGATCGGCTTCTGCAAATGCCATCGCCAGTGGGTGGATTACCAGTTCGCCGAATATTTCGGGCTCTTTTGCCAGCAAAGCATAGACTCGGTTAGAGCGAAAACCCTCAAAATCATTGCGCCCTGTGTAATGGAAGTGTTTGCTGAGGGCATTGCGGATCGTATCGACGCGCTCTCTATCTATCACAGATTCAAATAGGATATAGCCCTCTGCGTTGAATTGTTCATAGCATTGAGCAAATGAGCGTTTTTGCAGCCAAGGACGCAACGCCGCTTCTGCTACTTCACTGGGCATCATTATGTGGTTGCCGAGGCTTCTCGGACGAGTTCGCCTGGTTGGCTTGTCGACACGGTTCGAATTCATGTTTACACATCAGAGCACTCATTTCTGCTGACATCATCAAGCCGTGAGCTTCATTATAGTGTTGCTCGCATAAAACAGCTAGACGTCATTGGCAATGCTAGAATGGACAGCGCATTAGGCTGGTGCGGTTGCCCGTTCGCATGTTGGATAAAAAAGTTCCAGATTTAAAGCAGAACAGTAGTTCCTATTGGCGCGACAACCTGAAGTTGTTGTATCCGCTATTGGCTATTTGGCTGATCGTACCTTTTGGTCTGGGCATTGTGTTTTCCGATGCGCTCGATCAGTGGCGGATCGGTGGCTTCAAACTAGGTTTCTGGTTTGCGCAGCAAGGCAGTATCTATGTTTTTCTAGTACTCATAGCGATTTACGTGTATGCCATGGAACGCATCGATCGAAAATGGCGGCGCAGTAGAGACAACACAGATCCTGATGCAGAGGATACATCTAGCGACATAGACCAGACGCAGGTACCATGAGCGCGCAGCTTTTGACGTACATAGTCGTATTCGCTAGCTTTGCTCTATACATCGGTATTGCTATCTGGGCTCGAGCGCGCACGACCGCTGACTTTTATGTAGCCGGAAAAAGCGTCAGTCCGCTGGCCAACGGTATGGCAACAGCAGCAGACTGGATGTCGGCAGCATCATTTTTGTCTATGGCGGGTCTTATTGCGTTTCTCGGCAAAGATGGATCCGTGTATCTGATGGGTTGGACTGGTGGATACGTACTGCTAGCCTTACTGTTAGCTCCATATCTAAGGAAGTTTGGCAAGTTCACTGTTCCGGACTTCATTGGCGAAAGATACTATTCGCGTCAAGCGCGCCTTGTGGCTGTTCTGTGCCTAATCTTTATTTCCTTCACGTACGTAGCTGGCCAAATGCGAGGAGTCGGTATTGTTTTTTCGCGTTTTTTAGAAATAGAGATTGAATTAGGCGTGCTGGCTGGTATGACTATTGTGTTTTTCTATTTCGTGCTAGGGGGTATGAAAGGTATCACCTACACTCAGGTAGCCCAGTACTGTGTGCTGATCTTCGCCTATCTGGTGCCAGCCATTTTCATTTCGCTTTTGGTTACGGGCAATCCGGTTCCGCAGTTGGGTTTTGGCGACCAGCTTCTGGGTAGTTCTGTGTATCTGCTTGATAAGTTGGATCAGGTGACTGTGGATTTAGGCTTTACCGCCTACACAGAGAGTACCAAAAGTACGATAGACATCTTTTGTATTACTGCCGCTTTGATGATGGGGACAGCAGGGCTGCCGCATGTCATCGTCCGCTTTTTTACCGTTCCTAAGGTAGCAGATGCGCGCAAATCGGTGGGCTATGCGCTGCTTTTTATCGCAATTCTCTACACTACTGCGCCGGCTGTAGCCGCTTTTGCGCGCATCAACCTCGTGGATTCCATACAGAACCAATCCTATGCGCAGGTGCCGCAATGGTTCAAAAACTGGGAGAGCATCGGTTTGATCGGCTGGCTGGATAAGAATGATGACGGCGTCATTCGTTACGAGGCTGGTCAGGCCTTTACTGAGAGCCGTCCTATCTATGGCCCAGAGCGCGCACCGGATGGGCACAGATTATTGCTGAATCAGCCAGACCGCGATAATGCCAATGAGATCTACATAGATCGTGACATCATTGTGATGGCCAATCCAGAAATTGCGGAGTTACCCGCTTGGGTGGTGGCCCTAGTTGCTGCTGGTGCATTGGCAGCAGCTCTGTCGACCGCCGCCGGCTTGTTGCTAGTCATTGCCAGCGCCATCTCTCATGATCTGATGAAGAGCATATTGCTGCCTAGAATCAGCGAAAAGCAGGAATTGTTATTTGCCCGTTTGGCTGCAGCTGTAGTATTGATTATTGCTGGCTTTTTTGGCATCTATCCACCGGCTTTTGTAGCACAGGTGGTTGCCTTTGCGTTTGGTTTGGCTGCTGCTACTTTGTTCCCAGCGCTGTTATTGGGTATTTTTACGCACTGGGCCAATCGAGAAGGCGTGATAGCTGGTATGTGCAGCGGCCTGGCATTGACTGCCAGCTATATCGTTTATTTTAAGTTTCTGTTCCCGGAGTTGAATCACGCACAGTACTGGTGGTGGGGAATATCGCCAGAGGGGATAGGGTTTGTAGGAATGTTGCTAAACTTTGCAATGGTTTTTGTTGTGTCGTTGTTCACGCCAAAGCCGCCCAAACAGGTTGCGCAGATGGTGCAGACCATCCGACAGCCGTGACACCTAAACGGCTTGCAGGCCATCTAAGGCCTGTTGAGCATAGACAGGAGCCAGCTATGAAAACGTATCAAGTTGTGACACAAGGCCAACCGCTTGAGCAGAGAAGCTACGACACGCCTGAGCCGACAGGGCATGAAATACTGGTAAAAACGGTTTGTTGTGGGGTCTGCCATTCCGATGTACATCTGCAAGATGGTTATTTTGATCTAGGGGCGGGCAACAAATTGCCATTGCCGCTGGCCGAACCACTGACACTCGGCCATGAAATATTCGGCGAAGTAGTAGCCGTGGGCAGGTCCGTCAAAGGCATTAAAAAAGGTCAAAAATATGTGGTGTACCCGTGGATTGGGTGTGGTCAATGCCACTTGTGTACTGAAGACGACAAAGAGCAGTTCTGTATGACGCCAGCTAATCTAGGTATACAGAGAAGTGGCGGTTTTGGTGATCATGTTTTAGTACCGCATGAGCGCTATCTGTTTGATGCAGGCGATACCCCAGATTACCTGGCAGGAAGTTATGCCTGCCGCGGTTTAACGGCCTATAGTGCGTTGAAGAAAGTGGCACCTTTTCGCAACGATAATTCGCTGGTTATTATCAGCGCCGGTGGCCTTGGGCTTTTGGCTTTGCGCATCGCCAGAGCAGCATATGGCATCAATCCAATTGTTGTAGATATAGATGATGCCAAGCTGGAAGTAGCCAAAGCCTCTGGCGCCTCAGCTGTGATCAACTCTAAAGAAGCAAATGCCGCTGCAAAGCTGGCAGAGCTGACAGAAGGCGGTGCGGAATCTGTAGTAGATTTTGTAGGTGCCGAGGCCTCATTCAACTTTGGGTATAACCTGCTCAGGCGCGGAGGCTCTTATGTATTGGTGGGCCTTATGGGCGGCCAGATGACGCTTCCTCTGCCGTTGCTGACTCTTCAGGCCCGCAAGCTGATGGGTGTCTATGTAGGCAGTCTAGGCGAGATGGCAGAACTGATGCAATTGGTCCGAGAAGGGAAGATTGAAGAGGTTCCCGTAGAGATTCGCCCTATTTCCTATGCAGATCAGACGTTGGAAGATTTGCGCAAAGGTAAAGTGCTGGGTGTTGTAACCTTGCAGCACTAAATGCTGCCAGCTTCAGATCAGAACACAGAGACGAGGTAACGTATATGTCAGAAGTACAGGGGTATTGCGACCCTAGATTTGAGAGTGTCAAAGAGCAACTTGCGCAAAATCTTGATACGGAGGACGAAGCGGGCGTCAGCTATGCCGTCTCGTACCAGGGTGAAATGGTCGTCGATCTGTGGGGCGGAACAGCTGATTCGGCGGGCAGGCTCTGGGAAGAGAATACGATCGTCAACTTGTATTCAACAACCAAGACCATGTGTGCCTTGATCATGCATATGCTCAGCGATCGTGGCGAGGTGGATTTTAGCCAGTCAGTGAGGCATTATTGGCCTGAATTTGCGCAAAATGGCAAGGGCAATATCCCTGTATCTTATTTGCTTTGTCATGCGGCCGGTCTGGCAGCTATTGACGAACCGATACAGACGGAGGATCTGTACGATCATGAAAAAATCGCAAACCTATTGGCCGCACAAGCCCCTCAGTGGGAACCGGGTAGCTGTAGCGGCTATCATGCGCTCACTCAGGGCTATCTGATTGGTGAAGTGGTCAAGCGCATCACCGGCCAGACGTTGGGACAGTTTTTCAAAGAGCAGGTAGCTGACCCCGTGCAGGCGGATTTCCATATCGGTACGCCGGATTCCTGTTTTGATCGTATAGCAGATTTGATCCCTTTCCCGCCCGAGCAGTCTCCCTTTGCTTTTGAGGAAGGATCGATCGGTATGCGTACTTGGACCAACCCACCGTTGAATGTTGCTGCTACGCGTTCAGCGGGTTGGCGCCGTGCCGAGATACCAGCTGCAAATGGTCACGGCAATGCGCGCGCAGTGGTAAGAGCGCAGACCGCATTGGTGAATGGGGGTGAAGCGTTTGGGGTGCGACTGTTGTCTGAAGAAGCGGCGCTCAGACCCCTGGAGAAGCAAATAGATTCAGTAGACCTGTGCCTAGGGGTACAGATGCCCTACGGGCTGGGTTATGGCCTGCCATCAGAATTGTTACCGGTCAGCCCGGATGCGCGTTCTGTCTTTTGGGGCGGGTACGGAGGCTCGTCGATTGTCTTGAATTATGAGCGGCGTCTGGTGCTTTGCTACGGCATGAATAAAATGACGCCCCTGCCCTTGGGCGATCCGCGCGGTATGAGCTTACACCGACGTGTTTGGGAGGCTACACAATAAATTAAGATGATAAGCCTGCGTTGCTCACGCGCTGTCCTTAGCACAGATGCCCGCATCAGATAGAGTGCTATGGCGGTGTTTGCTTAACTCGGAAGAGTGTTTGGCGCGCAAATCTCGGCAGGTGCGTATGCATTCAGATCTGCAAACTGGATGCTGGTATACTGCATCATTAAGATAAGGAGCTAATCCGCTGCTGGATTGGTCGAAATCGACTATGAGGTTTTTGTGTTTATATGCTAAAAGCAGATCAAAGCACGACAGGCACTGATGGAGCTACTGAAGCTGCTATTGCGCCTGTTATACGCCGTTGGCATCAACAGTTTAGAGGCGAATTGCCAGGTGGCCTAGAATCTCTAATTGCCGAAGACTGCGTCTTCTATTCACCCATTGTCTTCACCCCTCAGAAAGGCAAAGCACTGGTGTTGATGTACTTGCAAGCTGCCGGAATATCTTTTGGCCTCGGATCTAAAGACCGTACGGATGGTAGCGCCAACAAAGATGGCAGCCGCTCTGTTTTTCGCTATACCCGAGAAGTTTTGGATGGCTATCATGCGGTGTTGGAATTTGAAAGCGAAATTGACGGTAAATATATCAATGGTATCGATAGCATAACCTGTAACGATATGGGCCAGATCACTGAATTCAAAGTGCTGATCAGGCCTCTACAAGCAATCAACGCTGTGCATGCCCAAATGCAGCAAGCACTCCAAAATGGACAGACTTGATGGCTGATTATCCTTTGCCTGATGTGGTATCCCTTCAGCAATGGCAGGAGGAGGTGGATCGTTTAAGGTTGCAGGAAAAGGCATTGACCCGTCTAGCTGATGCGGTAAGTGCCAGAAGGCGCCGATTGCCCATGGTCAGAATTGCAAAAGACTACCAATTTATAGCACCACAGGGGCATCTGTCGTTTCTGGATCTTTTTGAAGGCAGACGCCAGCTGATCGTCTATCATTTCATGTTTGATGCTGACTGGGATGCGGGATGCGATGGCTGCTCTTGGGTCACTGATGCTATGTCGCACCCGGCACACTTGCAGGCCCGAGATGCTTCCCTAGTATTAGTATCCAAAGCATCAATAGACAAGTTGCAAGCCTATCAGAAGCGCATGGGGTGGGAGAAACTGACGTGGGTTTCTTCATTGGGTAGCGACTTTAACCAAGACATGGGTGCCACGGATGCAGATGGCGAAACAGCACTGACCAGTGTGTTTTTGCGTTCTGATGCCAATGAGATCTACCGCACCTACTATACGGACGGCAGAGGCATAGAGCATTTGGGTAGTCATTGGACTTATCTAGATCTGACTCCTTATGGGCGCCAAGAACACTGGGAAGATTCGCCCAAAGGCTCTCCGCAGACTCCAGCGCACTGGACTCGAAGGCATGATGAATATGAACGTTGATGATGGATAAAATGATGCAACAGACTGTTAAAACGATGCCGCTGCAGGCATAGAGTGAGGGTAGTTATGGAAGGTAAGCAGATATTGAATATCCCTGTGGCTCTGGCCATCTTTGTTGCCATGGCGCTTATACCAATGGAGGCTTCGGCCAAGAAAAAATGCTATGGTTATACCAATGTGCATCAATCTGACGTGCAGTCCTTTTGGAGCCAAGCCAAACTGGATGTGATCCGTAAGTGTGTTGCCAAATATGGCATTAATATCGAGAGTCAGCTAGGCTTTACGCCGTTACATGCTGCTGCAGCTTACAGCAAAGACCCTGCAATCGTCTCTTATCTCATCGCTAAAGGTGCCGATATCCGAGCGCAGGATAACTATGGCTTTACGCCTTTGCATCTATCGGTCACGCGCAACAAGCTAGAGCAGGTCACAAGCATGCTGATTGATGCAGGAGCCGGCCTGGATGTACAGGATCATTACAACCGTACGCCACTCCATTGGTCCGCCATTAGAAGTAAGACGCCAGAGATATTTGGGCTTCTTATTAATAAGGGAGCCAGCTTCGCTATCAAAGACGAAAATGGCAAAACTGCTTTTGACCTAGCACATGTCAATGCATACCTAAAAGACACGTCAGTGATCAAATCATTAAAGCAATTGCTTGAAGATAAAGGGCTGCTTAATCTCGGTGAAGGCTTGGCTGACGACGCAAACTAGCCAGTTCGATCATTGAGTGCGCAACCGGCGTTTTAGCCAGTTGGCTACATAGAGCTACTAGGAAAACATCAGAGAGCGTCTGTCGATTTCCACCCGGATCTGGAGAATGAAATATGGAACAAGATCTGATAGTCGAACGCAGAGGTAAGGTACTTCTGCTCACATTGAACCGCCCTGACCGGCTCAATGCCTTGTCGGCTGATATGAATGCAAGCCTCCAGCGCGAATTGCAGGCCTGCGCCACTGATCCTGAGGTGGGTTGTGTGGTACTTACTGGAGCCGGGCGCGGATTCTGTGCCGGCGGTGATGTCAAAGGCATGGCAGCAAGTGGTACAAGTACAGGTCAGACGCCCAGCCTTGAGGAGCGTATCGACCGGCAGCGTCAGGGTCAGGAAGTTTCCCGATTGTTACATACGATCCCTAAGATTACTATCGCCGCCCTCAATGGCGCTACTGCCGGTGCTGGCTTAGGCATGGCTCTCAGCTGTGATTTGCGCTATGCATCAGATCGTGCCAAGCTTACCACCGCTTTTGCCAAGGTTGCTTTTGCAGGAGACTACGGCGTGACTTGGGGCTTAACTTCTTTAGTCGGTCGCGGCAAAGCCAAAGAGCTGATGTTGTTGTCGGATGTCTTGACTGCAGAACAGGCCAACGACTGTGGATTGCTCAATGGCGTATTTGAATCAGAGCAGTTCATGCAGGAAGTAATGGCTATTGCTGAGCGTATCGCCAATGGCCCTTTGACTACCTATCGCTGGATGAAAGAGAATGTCAACCTGGCTGTAACGCAGGATATGCATGCCATGCTGGATCGCGAATCTATTACGCATCTGAGAAGCGGTGACACGCAAGATCACAAAGAAGGAGTAGCAGCTTTCAACGAAAAGCGCGCCCCTGTATTCAAAGGGCGCTGATCTATCTGCACCAAGCGCCCGTAAAGTACCTGCGTCATGCAGTTGCTGGCAGCTGGTTGTGTGATCCAGCTATGTGCAGCCTGAGTCAGGCAGGTCCGGTAGATACGGAAAAACGTACACCGCTCACCCAGAAGGCAGTCTGGACTGTATCGCCGGTTTCTTCGGGAGCTTCAGCAGGCAGGCCTTGTTCTACCGCACGCTTATAGATATCAGATAGCCGATCACTGCTGTCTGCCTTCAATGCAAATCCAGACAGCAAAATATCGCCTTGCAGATTCAGCTGTGCTGCAGACGCTTCTTGTTGTGGGCAGAAAGTGAGTGTTGTCGCCCCTACCTGTAGGATTTGTTGGTCGTCTTTTTGCTCCAAAGAGCAGTTTCTTAGTGCGCGTTGCCATTGTTGAGCCACCTGAATCGGGTCGGCACAGGTCAATGTTGCTCCTGCGATCGCCGATACAGCTGCTTGGGTGCCTTGCGTACGCCATTGATCGATATGGCCGCCCCACATCCAAGAATCTACAGGGGTCATCTGATCAATGGATAGGATGGCACCGCCTACATCTTTAGGGTGCAGATGTGCAGCCTTAGCATGGGCGTCGAATTTGTGATAGTCCATTTCCCATATACGGCGAATACGATGTTTTTCCCAGAGTTCAGAAGCCTGGTTGAAATCGTCTACTTGCACGATCACCATATAGCCCATATCACCGCCCGCTCTTTTTATCAGGCGGCCCGCCGCACATTGCTCTAGCTCTACTGTCGGCGACACGATTTCTAGAAAATCAGTGCCTACAGGTAGCACAATGTTTTTCAGACCAAAGTGCGATAAATCATCCTCATAACCGGACCCAAGTTCCAGCACGCAGCTGAGTTTTTGTTGAATATCCGGCAGGTTGCGAGCAGCCAGTACCAATTGTCTGATCCGGGGCAGGGAACTGGGGCAGTTTGTGATTGGCATGAGCAGTACTCTGTGGCGATTGAATCCTTGTGATTATGCGCAACAGCCGCAGTGCGATATCGGCGTCCAGAGCATCGTGTTTGCACGGCTAGTTCTTGCGCTAGTTCTTTGATTGCCCGAAGCGTCATAGGGTTTGATCTGAGTCTTTCCCTGATTCGGAGCAGAATGGTAGTGCGTCCGGATTTCAAATTTTTGATGATCGATTTGCGTGTGCACTTCGATTTCATCGGTGCTTTTAATTTTGAATTGGGTAAAGGTGCTGCCGTTGCATTGGATACTGACGCGTGAAGCATCGGGCAGATTGTAGATGCTGAAAGAAGTCGGTTGGCCGCACCGAGTGTGATTGCCGCTATTGAGTTCGAGATAGAGGCATCCTTCAATATCGTCGTGCCAAGCTTGCGCCACGCCGACCTCAGGATACTGGATGTCGGCTACAGTCGGGGCACTGTATTTGCTGAGGTTTGGGCGTTGAAATAGTTTTTCCCAAGCGCCTTTCTCGCCTATTTCCGAGCATATGGCCAGTGCCGAAAGCTGCCCTCGAGGCCAATTTTCACCAAAATTAAACCAATAGCCGAACTGGCTGTCGTTGAGCCCAAAGAAGCGGGGCTCAAAGTGTTTTTCGGCAAAGGATCGTAGCCGCGCTTCGGTGCGGTAATCTCCCATTTCCTTGGCGCAGGTCAGCCCCAGAGCCAACATTCTGGGATCGGGTAGCGAAGCTATTTCGGTACCCTCCTTGTCCCACTGCATAAAGTTCACAGCGCCTCTATAGAGTTTTTCGGCAAATAGTGGAGCCTGAGGCAAGGCATAAAAAGCAATGGCCAGCCCCATGGGCGGGAATGTGATGTGGTTGTGGTTTTTCTGCGCATCGTAATACATGGTGACCCATTCCAAGGATCCTTGGGTATTAAAGCCGTAATACTGATCTTCCGTGTAATCCCGCCATTGGTGATAGGCCATGTGTGCGTCTTTTTCAAACAAATTGTCATACATCAGCAGCCCTAGTCCGGCCGCCGAAAGACAATAGGGCCAAGCTTTGGTATTTTCACAATGCGGGCCCATAGGAGTATTCAGCCACTGCTCATAGAGATGATCGACCAGCTGGTGCTGAGTCCATTCAAAACGTGCTGTACCTACTCCTGTCATCATGAAAGGGTAAGCCCACTTGTCATAGCCACTGACATAAGTGTAGAGCGCCTGAGTCAGGTTCAGCCAGCCTTTGAAGAACAGGTTGCCATCGGCTCCTATGGGATCAGGCTGCATGCCCCAAGGCTCTACACCGTTGGCTACCCATCCGGGTGCATCGTACTCGCCCCAAAATGCTTGTGGGATTAGCGTTCCTTTCCACTCGTTCGGGTAATCTTTTCTGGCTGGATCTGGGCCGAATTGGGAGAGCCAGTCTACAGCGGCCCAGTGGGTCAGAAAGCGCTCAGCGATCTCGTCCAGAATACTGACATAGACTTCTCGCCAAGCAGGCGTCTGGTCGCACATCAAAGCAATGGCGTAGGCGGATTCCTGCAGGTCAAAGCGGGGGAAAGCGCACATAGGTGGGGAGGAGGTCCTATCCCACCAAGGGTGTGGCTCACCATTCTTAGACCAGTCATCGGGCGTGGTTGCCTTCTGGTACAAGAAATGGAGCCAACCTTGGGCTCGCTCATTCAATTGCGGGTATAGATTATTAGCTATCCTCTGTCCCTCGGCAAGCTGCAGTGATTATTGCACTGCTAAAGCTTCTTGTAGTTTAGGTCTTGCTTCCAGACGGTCGATGTATGCGTGGAGATGTTGCAGGTCATCAGGTACACACTGCATTCTGCGGCTCATCACTGCAGAATGTCCAAGCATGATATCGGCCGCTGAGAAATTGCCGATTAAATAATCTTGACCTGCCAGGCTCTCGTTGACTGCAATCCAAGAGCGTGCCAGCAGTTTTTGCGCTTGCGCCAGCACCGTTGCATCTTGGCGCTCTGGTGGCAGTAGTAGCGTGTGTACGACAATGGTATTAACAGGAGGCATGACCATGCCTTCGCAGTAGTGGAACCATTGCAGATAGCTTGGAAATTGCGGTGAATCTACAGCTGGCTTGAGCCCGCCGTTTTTGTGCCGTGCCAGAATATATTCAACGATAGCACCACTTTCGTAGAGCGATACCGCGCCATCATCTAGTACGGGCACACGCCCAAGTGGGTGCCGCGCTCTATGTGCATCCGACTTGAGGTCTTTAGGGTGAAAGGCCATCTTGTTAAGTTCATAGGGCAATTCCAGTTCCATCAGTAGCCAGAGGATTCTGACGGCTCGTGAATTGGGCGCAAAGTGAAGTTTCAACATAGAGAAGCCGCTGTGCAAGAGAAAAACCGCCATGCCATTTTATAGGACAAAGGGTGGGGTTAACTCTCTTCCTTGTCATCGGCTTCGGTTGAAGCGCTTCCGTTTGAGTGGCGAAGTCTTTCGGTAATGCCGTCCTGACGCCCCAGAACGAGTATGAAGGACTGTTACTACCGTCGCTGGTTGGCCCCAATCAGTAGGGGGCGACAGTACGATATAAGTATTTTTAAGCCTTTCGCACATAGAGGGTTCAATCAGACCCTCTGTACGGAGCTTCTTGATGTGGGCATCTGACACCCCAAAGGACATGCGCCCACCTCGGACATGTGATTTCTGGTCGGCCTGTTTCACAATCAAACAGACTGCGTCTTTATTGATCCCTCTTTGTTGCATGCTCTGTAAGCCATGCACGGTGAATAGAAATTTTCCTTGATCTGCCCAGTCTCTGTTGTTATCAACAGCCATATTTGTCTCCCTGTAGATTGCTTGAACGTACGATCTCCTGAAAAGATGCTCCTTTTTGGCGGTGGTGAGGGACCCAAAGAGGGTGAATTGTGGGTGAATATCTTTTAGTGTGACTTATTTCAAGTTTTGCATGCTAATTATAGCTTGAATCCAGATCAGTCTGCCTAATTGAGATTTGGATCACTTAATTAATGAGTCATAAGGAGTAGTTCGGCTTCTCAGAATGCGTTTAGAGGTAAAATTTCCATTCCAGCATCAGAGCTCTATCAGGATGCCCGCTTCAATCTCTTCGTTGCGTAAAAACCCTACTGGTATTGAGCCTGAGGTGCACCCAAGCGCTTATATTGACGAAACAGCAGTTGTTATCGGCCGGGTGATTATTGGTGCCCGTGTTTTTGTGGGGCCATACAGTGTGATTCGGGCCGACGAGTTGGATGCCGAAGGCCAGATGCAGCCCGTTATTATTGGTGCAGACAGCAATATTCAGGATGGTGTAGTCATACACTCGGCCAAAGGTGCCGCTGTGACAGTAGGTGAGCGTGTATGTGTTGCGCATCGATCCATAGTTCATGGCCCTTGCCAAGTAGGATCGGATTGCTTTATTGGTTTTAATGCAGTCATTTTCCGTTCTCATGTAGGGGCGGGTTGTATCGTGCAACACAATGCAGTGATCGATGGTCTGGACATACCGACTGGCTTGCTGGTGCCTCCTTTAACCAGTGTGACACCCGGATTCGACCTAGGCTCCCTGCGGAAGGCAGAGCAGGAACACACAGATTTTGCGGCTTCAGTCGTTGCGGTGAATCAATGGCTCACCAGTGGTTACAAAGCGCTTGCAGGCGAATGACTCTAGCGATGTGCTAAAGAAGCTTTGCCTCCTAAACCTAGTGCGAATAAGACGCAGCGCGAATATAGGTCTTGAATTTTAGAGAGTGGTATGGGACTTTACGATCGATACATACTGCCTCGACTGATTACGGTGGCGATGCGAGATCGCCCCATGGCGCGCGAACGGCAAGCAGTGGTGCCGCATGCCCGAGGCGTGGTGCTAGAGGTTGGCATTGGTAGCGGCGAGAACCTGCCTTTCTATGATGCCACTCAAGTCAAGCATCTGCACGCTATTGAACCTTCGCCGGCGCTTTTGGAACAGAGCAGGGAATGGGCCAGCCAACTGGACAGTATTAGCACGAGCGTCGTTCAGGGAGTAGCCGAAAACCTGCCCTACGACAATAACAGTATGGACAGCATTGTCTTAACCTACACCCTGTGTTCGCTGCCGTTGTTACAGCAATCTATGGACGAGATGAGCAGAGTGCTTAAACCTTCCGGCCGTATCTATTTCAGTGAGCACGGCAAGGCGCCTCAGAAAAGAATAGCCCGTTGGCAAAAACGCTTGACACCGCTGTGGTCTTTGATTGCAGGTGGTTGCAAATTGAATTTAGATATTCCGCATATTATTACTGCGGCCGGCTATCGTATCGAGCATCTGGATCAGCACTATCTACCTGGGCCGAGAGTACTGAGATTTAATCATCGGGGTATCGCCGCTTTGCGTCGGTAATTTGACACTGTTTAACACTGTTTGGCGTCTCTAGTCATACCCTAGATCCTCTTAGGCGCCTATAGCTGGTGGATGCATGCCATAGACATAGATTGTCGGGTAGCAGTGCCGTCAGATTGGTAGATAATGATCTATATCTCCGTAAAGAGGCAACCAGCTATGGCTACGTACGATTTGATTGTTCGCAATGGTTTGATAGTGGATGGGACGGGTGCCCCAGCCTTTGAGGGTGATGTTGCCATCAGCGGCGGCGTCATTGCCGCACTGGGATCCATCACTGGCAGTGCCACAGAAACACTGGACGCAAAGGGCCAGCTGGTCACGCCTGGCTTTGTAGATATCCATACACATTACGACGGTCAAGCTACTTGGAGCAATCGTTTGACTCCCTCGTCCTTACATGGCGTTACAACAGCCGTTATGGGCAATTGCGGCGTCGGGTTTGCCCCTTGCAGAGAGCGGGATCATAGCTCCCTGATACGCCTCATGGAAGGGGTAGAGGATATCCCTTTCCCAGTGCTTGCCGAAGGTCTGCCCTGGAACTGGCACAGCTTTCCAGACTATCTGGATAGCATGACAGATCAGCATTTTGACATTGATTTTGCAGCACAGCTTCCTCATGCGGCGTTGAGGCAGTACGTAATGGGGGAGCGCGGCGCCAACTGTGAACCTGCCACGGAGCAGGATTGCGAACAGATGCAGCAGCTGGCTCAACAGGCTGTGGAGGCAGGCGCATTGGGTTTTTCGACCTCTCGCACCTTGAACCACCGCACTTCGGATGGCAAGCCCACTCCTACGCTGACAGCTAGCGAGGCTGAGTTGACTGCCATTGCTCAAGGGCTGCAGCAATCAAATAGAGGTGTATTGCAGGTAGTATCTGACTTTAATGATCCGCAAAAAGAAGCCGCCATGCTGAGGCGCATCGTTGCGCACACTGGGCGGCCATTGTCGGTATCTTTGGCCCAATCAGATGCCAACCCCGATGGTTGGAGGTTGTTGCTCGGCGCCATAGAACAAGCCGCAAAAGCAGGCCTGCCTATGCGTGCGCAGGTAGCACCGCGCCCCATTGGGGTACTTTTAGGGCTGTCTTTGACCATGAACCCCTTCTCGGCCCATCCGGTATTTTCCGAAATCGCTGACCATACAGTTGCGCAGCAGTATCAGGCACTGAGCGATCCTGTCTTCAGGCAGAGGCTCTTGGCCGACATACCTGATCCCAATAATGTCTTTGGCAAAGCCATTTTGCGCAATTTCGGCAAAATGTTTCAGCTGAGCAAACCGCTCAACTACGAACCTTCGCCGGAGAACACGCTTTCGGCTATTGCAAAACGATCCGGTAAAAGCCCGCAGGAAGTAGCACTGGATATGATGCTAGCAAATCAAGGGCACGGCATGCTGTATTTCCCCTTCCTGAACTATGCCCAACAGAGCCTGGATCCTTGCTATGAAATGCTGAAAAGCCCGGCCAGTTTGCCGGGTCTTTCCGATGGTGGCGCGCATGTCGGCATGATTTGCGACGGCTCTTTTCCAACTACATTACTTACCCATTGGACACGTGACCGCCAGCCAGCCAGTAGCCGCCTGCCACTGGAATTTGTAGTCAAGCGCCAGAGCCATGATACAGCCCGATGGGTAGGCCTGCATGACCGTGGCCTGATCAAAGCGGGATACCGGGCAGACCTGAACATTATTGACTATGATCGCTTGCAGCTGGATCTTCCCGAAATCTGGCACGACCTGCCTACAGGCGGGCGCAGATTGATGCAGCGGGCCGAAGGCTATGTAGCCACGGTCGTGGCGGGTAGCATCGTGTATCGTCACGGTGAACCCACAGGCCAGCTGCCGGGTCGGCTCGTCCGGGGTGCCCAACCGGCGCCGGCTCTATAAGCTCAGCCTGCGTATATTGCATCTTTCTGGTTATTTGCTCGATTATTAGATAGACTGGATTATGAGGCGTCGATCAAAGTTAAGGCTTTATAAACCCACTCTGTAGTCGCCAAATGCGCGCCTACAGAATGTATAGGGCCGGAAGGTTTTGCTGATGAATAGTGCCAGAGCAGGCAGGGAGAACGGGCAATACACGCCACTTCAGATCGCGAACTTTCTGATTGCGAAAGAGCCAGGCATCAGCCACTTGAAGCTGCAGAAGGCCGTGTATTGCGCCTACGGCTGGTGGCTTCTTCAGGATGCCGACCAGCGCCTGACCCTTGAAACGCCACAGGCCTGGCAACATGGCCCGGTATTCCCCAGCCTGTATACCGCGTTGAAACATCAGGAACACGTACAAGAATCGGCTTTTTTCGCTACCCCTGTCAAAGACATGCAAGGGCAAATGCCCCGTCTGGTATCTGACAGCAGCAGCCAGGGCGACTTTTTGATTGGCATATCCAAAAGATACTGGCCCTATAGCGGCATTGATCTGGTTGCTGTGACACATCGGGAAGGCTCGCCGTGGCATCTGATCGCCAAGCAGCATGGTTTTGACTTACGGTCCCACGTAGATATTCCCGACCCTCTGATTGAATCCGAGTTCAGATACCTGCAGAGCAATGCTGCATCGTAAGCACAGAGCAAGAGATACTCAACCAGTACAGCTTAAGCCAGTCGCTCTGGCGGGTTCTCATAACCAAAAACGGATAAACACCAATCAGGTGGAACCACGGACCACACTGAAAACACAGAAGAAAGGCGGTTGACTACACGGGATGAAATGACCGACTTTCTGCTTTATAGCGCCCCCGATGGTCAGGTGAAAGTGG
>JBPCXB010000170.1:0-1337 GCA_051008935.1 Gammaproteobacteria bacterium
GCTGTAACGCCTGCAATTCAATCTCGCCCAGACCGGCCAACGGGCCGCTGTTCATCCAGCGCAGGTCGTTGGCCATTTTCATGCAGCTAGTAGCAAGCGTGCGCAGATGGCCTGAAGCCTCCACAGCAATATCCTGCCCGGCCATAATCTGAAAAAAATCGCCAGCCACCGTGAACTCTGGCAGGTCTGGGCACAGCTCCGAAAGAGCGCCAGCAAACCCAACTGCAAAGTCCGGATGCGAATTGACGCCAGTGCCCACTGCGGTTCCGCCCTGAGGCAGAGCATGCAACTTGGGCTGACAACTGTGCAGGCGGGCGATAGCAGCATGGATCTGAGCCTGCCAGCCGCCCAATTCTTGCCCCATACTCAAGGGCATGGCGTCCATCAAATGCGAGCGCCCCGTTTTGACGATGCCGCCTACCTCTGTGGCCTTGTCGCCAATAGCCTGAGCCAGATGCACCAGAGACGGCAACAACTGATAGTGCCACTCCAGAGCCAGGCTCAACTGGATAGCAGTTGGGATCACATCGTTGCTCGACTGGCCCATATTGACATGATCGTTGGGGTGCACCTGTAGATCAGCACTGCTGGCCAGATGGGCGATGACCTCATTGGCGTTCATATTGCTGCTGGTACCCGACCCAGTCTGAAATACATCGACCGGGAATTGCTCGGCATGCTTGCCTGCCGCCAGATCAGCCGCAGCCCGCTCAATAGCCTGAGCCAGCGCGCTATCCAGCAGGCCCAAGCGCGCATTGGTTCTGGCTGCCGCTTGTTTAATCAGCGCCAAAGCCCTGACAAAGACCGCCGGCATAGCCAAGCCGCTGATCGGGAAGTTATCAACCGCTCTCTGAGTCTGTGCGCCGTAGAGCGCATCTTCTGGCACCTGAACCGGACCCAGGCTGTCTTTTTCAATACGGTATTTTTGGCTCATCCTTGCCGTGCACCCTGTGCGACCATTCCCAAGCCATTATATGTTCTCTGCCCTGGACCTCTGGCCCATAAAAAAGTGTTTGGGGATGCAGGCAGAGGGCAAACGCCAAGAAACCTGCAACAGGGCCGCCTGAAGCTGACGGGCCATCTGTACAGCGGCATCCGTGCCGTGCCCGGATATTTCCAGCTCCATCAACAGGCGCTGGCTACAGTCCAAAATGCGGATAGATGCTATGTATTCGCCGCCCCTGAGCGGAAATGCAGCTAGCACAGCGGCACCGGGCAGAGGGTTCCACAGATTCTTGAAAAATTCCCAAGGCTTAAAACTGCGGAATGTGGGTTCAAACCGAGTGAAATGGTATTCCACCCACAGGCTGCTGACTTCATCGGGCGGGATCTCACCC
>JBPCXB010000171.1:0-13197 GCA_051008935.1 Gammaproteobacteria bacterium
ACCAGAGCAGCTATGGGCACATTATGCTGTTTGCCCAGCTCTAGCATGACCTTAGGCGGCACGCCCAAAGCATTGGCGACCAGTTTTATGGGGTATTCAAAAGCCACTTCCAAGCTGCTGGCAGCGGCATCAGCGCGCAGATTCTCAGAAAAGGTGGAACTCTGCTCCATCTGTGCGCTGGGGTCAAACTCGATGCCGTGGCGCTGCATGATATCCCGAGCGTACTTTAAATGCTCCGCTGGTACCATCTGTCTGAGCCCGGATGCATCGTGTGCATCGGCATCTTTGCCCACAAATTTGTTGGGGACGATCAGGTCGATGCCATAGGGCTTGCCCCCTACGTTCTGGTCAATCCAGTCCAGCTCCTGCCGAAGTGCGCTGGGCGGCAGGTTGACAGCCCCCAGTATGCCCATGCCCCCAGCCTTAGAGACTGCTACCACTACATCTCTGCAATGGGTAAAGGCCAACAAGGGAAATTCAATGCCCAGCATGTCGCAGATTGGTGATTTCATTCCAACTAACTCCTGTTACGGTCTGTTACGATGTGTGCAACTAATGCAACTAACTGGCAGCGCTATCGTCTAGTAACGGTTCAAGCTGAAGGATCAACTCTCCAGCTCCCAACTGTGCGCCTTCTTGTGCAACAATGCTAACCACAGTACCATCTATCTGCGCAGTCAGTTCGTGCTGCATTTTCATGGCTTCAAGCACTGCGATTTTATCGCCTTTACGTATCTCGTCGCCTTCTGATACCAATATCTGCATCAAGCTCCCATGCATGGGAGCCACCACTAGATTATCACCTTCTGACTCTATGCCTCTGCCTGACCCCCCTGAAAGATCGACAATTCTGAAGGTACGGCATCCTAGAGCAATATGCAAGCTACGTTCAGACGGGCTACTGAAAAAAGCCTTGACAACTCGGCCATCGAGCGATACTTCTGCCTGACTCCGAGTGAGGTTCTTTAAGCTGATAGCAAAGCGCTCATCATTACAACTGACCTCATAGGCATTGAGCGCCAGACTGCGCACGGCAATGGTGATGGACCCTTGCGGGTCTGCCGAATGGGCAAGCTGTACAACAGATTGCAACTGACGGTTGCTGCTCCAATCTAACAGGCCAACGTCTACGCCCACTGAGCGGCTGTACGCCCTACCGCGTCGAACCGCAAGCAGCAGGGTAGCAGCAGTAGCCAATTCAGCCATACTGGGTTCCGATACCTGATAGCCAGCATCCCCATACAGCTCGCTGATTAAATCTGTGTTGAATTGGCCCGATGCAAACCCCTCAGATTCCAATAAAGCAATGAGAAAATCCCGATTGCTGTCTGGGCCCAGAAGCGCCGTATTATGCAGGGCATTTACCAGCTTGCGGCGTGCCTCATTGCGATCTGCGCCAGTGGCGATAATCTTAGCGACCATGGAATCATAGAACGGCGATAGCTCATCGCCTGTTCTGAGAAAGCTGTCTACGCGGATACCTTCAGCCTCTGGCGGCTGCCAGAGTTCAACCCGGCCGGTACTGGGCAAAAAACCTGACTCAGGGGCCTCAGCGCACAAACGCACCTCTATCGCATGCCCCGCCAGGCTGACCTGCTCTTGCGCCATAGGCAAAGGCATGCCGGATGCAATCTGAAGCTGCCATCTAACTAAATCCAGCCCAGTGATCTGCTCAGTGACTGGGTGCTCTACCTGCAATCTGGTGTTCATTTCCAGAAAATAAAATGAACCTTGGGCGTCCAATAAAAATTCCACTGTTCCGGCACCGCGATAAGCCACTGCTTGAGCAGCAGCTATAGCTGCCTGGCCCATTTCCTGGCGCAAATGAGGTGTCATCACTGGGCACGGGGCTTCTTCAATCACTTTCTGGTAACGACGTTGTACTGAACAATCGCGCTCACCCAAATGCACTACATGCCCTTGGCTGTCTGCAAAGATCTGTATCTCTACATGTCGGGCACCGGAGATCGCTCTCTCCAGAATCAAATCGCCATTGCCAAAAGCGTTTTCCGCCTCTGAACGTGCTTGGCGCAGTGATTCATCCAAGCCCTCCAAAGAATGCAACAGACGCATGCCGCGGCCGCCACCTCCAGCAACAGCTTTGATCATCAGAGGCAACCCGATGCGTTCGGCTTCTTGCTGCAACTGCTCAAACTGTTGATTGCTTCCTTGATAGCCCGGCACACAGGGCACTCCGGCTTTAAGCATGAGCTGTTTGGCTTTGGCTTTATCGCCCATCAAGGCAATGGCTTCGGACGAGGGGCCGACAAACACCAAACCAGCTGCTTCACAGGCTTGCGCAAAAGCTGCATTTTCAGATAAAAAACCGTATCCCGGGTGGATGGCATCAGCGCCGGATTGTTTGGCGGCTTGGATGATGCGCTCGATATTGAGATAAGAATCGGCCACAGGGGCTGGGCCGATACAGATCGCTTGATCGGCATTTTCAACCACGGCGCTGAAACGATCTGCCTCAGAGTAAACCGCTACCGTGCGCAAACCCATAGAGTTGGCCGTGCGCATAATCCGAACAGCGATCTCGCCCCTGTTGGCAATCAACAGGGTAGAGAAATCTCGAACCTGCCCGGCCATTATTCCGCTGCCCAGTACGGGGCTCGTTTTTCCACAAAAGACGCTACGCCCTCTTTGCCTTCATCGCTGAGCATCCGATCCGCAAAGGTCTCGGCAGCAGCTTGAACCCGCTGTTCGGGAGTCATGCCCGGAATATTGAGAATGAGTTTTTTGGTATCTGCAATGGCTCCAGGGGCGCATTTGAGTACCTGCTTCTTGATCTGTGCCTCTATTTCCTGCATCTGCGTCAGGCTGTCGGCAACAAAATCGGCAAAGCCCATAGCGGCTGCCTGCTCGCCATTGAAGCGCGCGGCCGTCAACATCAGTCTGCGCGCTAGGGCGTAACCCATTTTCTGTATCACATAAGGCGAAATCTGTGCTGGGCTGAGCCCGATTGCGGTCTCTGTCATGGCAAAGCGGGCTGTTTTTTCACAAATCACCACATCTGCACAGCAGGCCATACCAAATCCGCCGGCCATGGCCGCACCTTCGATCATGACAATAACAACCTGAGGCATACGGTTGATCAGATCGAATAAATCCGCTCCTTCTTTAGACAGCTCGATGATAGAGCCGCGCCTATTCTGGCTGGCGTCTGAAGCACTGGTCTGACTGGATTTAAAGGCTTTCAGATCGCCACCGGCACAAAAGATGCCGTGATGGCCCGCCAAAGTGATGCCCCGCACGGTCCGGTCTTCACGCACGGCCAAAAGCGTATTGCGCAAATCCGAAGTCAGAGCGGCGGTCATGGCATTGCGGCTATCCGGCTGATCGAACCAGATATTGAGCCAACCCGATTGCAGATGAAGCTTCACTGCATGGACTTCTGGCAAGTGGGTCATCCGTGTGTCTTCTCCTGTCATTTCCAGTGCTTTACCATGGTTCCTGTATATTGCTTGATACGACTGTTACGTTCCTTATACACGAGCCACCCCAAAACTATTGGGCCTGAGGTTACGGCCCCGAGCTTCCAAACAGGTCTCGAGGGCAAAACCAAGGCATTTACGCGTATCCCTAGGGTCGATCATGCCGTGATCCAAAACACGACCTGAAGTATAAAAGGCGCTTTCTTGTTTGGAAAAATGTGCTTCTATACCCTGCTCCTGCAATTGAAGCTGCTCGGTATCCAGCTCCTGCCCCAAACGCTCGGCCCGCACTCTAGCCACTTGGGACATAGTGCGCGCAGCCTGTGTGCCGCCCATAACTCCTGTACGTGCGTTGGGCCATGTCAATAAGAAATCTGGCTCATAGCCATAGCCGCACATGCCGTAATTTCCAGCGCCGAAACTGGCACCTACATACAGGGCTATCTTGGCCATACGCGCATTGGCAACAGCCTGAATCATCTTAGAGCCATGCTTGACCATGCCCGCCTGTTCGTACTTAGTGCCCACCATATAGCCTGTGGTGTTATTCAGAAAGATCATCGGCAGGTCAGCCTGATCACACAACTGGATAAACTGCGTGACTTTGTTGGCTCCATCCGGATCGATGGGGCCATTATTACCGATGACGCCACAGGAAAAACCCATGATATCTGCACGGCAACAAACCGTTGAAACACCGTATCCGGGCTTAAAGTCTTCAAATTCAGAACCGTCGACGATACGCAACAGGATTTCGCGCACATCATAAGGCACTCTGTAATCGATAGGAATGGCGCCGGCTAATTCCTCCGGATCGTAAAGCGGCTCGGCAAAAGGTCGCCGCAGGGGGTTGGTGAAGCCTTTATTCCACCCCAAACGATCGACAGCTTTGCGCATGATGTCGATGCCGTGCGCGTCGTCTTCAGCCAGATATTCCACCAAGCCTGATACCGTGGCGTGCATTTCAGTACCACCTAGCTGGCGATCGTCGGCTATCTCGCCGGTTGCTGCCTGAACCAAAGCAGCACCACCCAGAGCCGCCAGACCATTGTGCTTTACACCCACTACATAATCCGACATGCCCGGCATATAAGCACCTCCAGCTGTGGATGGGCCGTGCAGTACCACCATGGTAGGGATGCCAGCGGCGCTCAAACGCGCCAGATTGCGAAAAATCATACCGCCCAAAGCCCAGCCTTCTACGCGATAGCCCATCAGATTGGCACCGGCGCTCTCTACCAGATGAATCAAAGGCAGCTTAAGATTCAACGCCATCTTCTGAATGCTCAAAGAGGCATCGGCACCCCCTTGGGTCATGGCTCCAGCCCGTATGCCACTGTCATCAACCCATATCATGGAGCGCACCCCACTGACAAAGCCAATACCGGCAATGATGCTGCCGCCGGGCAGGCTGGTTTCAGGGTTGTCATCTTCGTAAAGATAATTGGCCAGCGTGTGCAACCTCAACAAAGGCATGCCCGGATCTAACAGGCGTGCCAGCCGTTCATTTGGGGTCAGCTGGCCGCGCTTAACAAAAGTCGCTCGGCGTTTGTTAGAGGCATCTATCGCCTGCTGTTCTAAAGCCCGCAACTGCTCAACCAGCCCCAGCATTTCGCTACGATTCTGCTGGAACGGTTCTGAGCTGGTGTGAACGCTAGAGGTAAAGCTCATGCTAGGGGTAGTCCTGCAGCCAGGCTCTGGGGCACCTTGATGGGAGCCTCTAAAAGGATCTGCCCATAGCTCTTGCCCTGTGGATCATTGCGCAAGCTGGCGATACCACCGCCGCCAAGCACCTGATCCAATACCAAATTGATGGCACCTGTGCCGGGCATGTAGTAACGTTGCACCAGATCCGCACTCGCTTTGTCGGGAAGAAAATGCTGGAACAGCTGCTGAACCTGCTCGCTAGTGAGGCTATTCCAAATCCAAAACCCATAGTCATGCTTACGGGGCAGCACGCCGATATTGGCGGTGTTGCCTTTGTCGCCCGACCGAGCCCAAGCCAGCGAACGCAGCAACACTGGCACCTGCGGCTCATCCGTGATCTGAGGCGCTGGTGGCTCAGGGGAGTCAGCAGTAACTACGCCTGCATCAGAAGTACCGGGCCGATCAGTCCAAGATACTAACGCCCCATCTACATCGATAGTTGTCTGAATTTCGGACCGCGGAATCAAGAATGAAAAGAGCCGTACTACCGGCGAAGCTTTGGCACGGCCACCGGCAAACATGGTCAGGCCAGGAGGAGCAGCCAGCCCGATACCGCTCGCTTCTTTGAGCAGCAATGAAGCAGCTGCCTGCTCTGGATGCTTGACTGCCAGCTTCACGGTGGCTTCACGCGATGCCGTCGCTCTGGCCTGAGAGCCATAGTGGCTCTCATCACCCATCACCTCGATCAGGTGCTCGGTATAGTCCGGCAGATTGGCCGCTCTCAGTCTGTGGCGGGCTCGCTTCAAGCTACTCGCTGCAAAAGCCCTCGCTTTGGCGGGCGCTTGATCGCCATAAAAGAATACCACTGTACCGGCGCGCCAGCCATCTGCCCAAGTTGCACAGACTTTGTATTCGGTAGGGGCAGCACGGCCTCTGGCTCCCGAAACCTGCACCAGATCAGGCTGCATCTGCTGGATATGCACCTGAGAAAAATCACAGATTACATCTGGTAGACGGTAGGCAGACGGGTCGCCAATTTCATAGAGCATCTGCTCACCGACAGTTCCGAATGAAACGGCGCCTCCTGTATGTTCAGGCTTCTCGACCGTGAAAGAGCCATCCGGTGCAATCTCGGCGATGGGATAGCCCACTTCTGCCATGGTATCCGAGACGTCATCCCAGTCTGTGTAATTGCCGCCGGTAGCCTGAGGGCCGCATTCCAGAATATGCCCAGCCAAGCTGCCACCAGCCAATTGATCTAAGGCGTCGGGTAGCCAGCCAAAAGCATGTATGCAGGCTCCTAGTGTACAGGCACTGTCGACGACGCGACCGGTGATAACAATATCCGCGCCTGCTGCCAAAGCCTTTGCAATCGGAAAAGCACCGGTATATGCGTTGACACTGGTCAGGCTCTCTGGCTCTGGGAAGTGCTCGCCAGTAAACATCTCTTTATAGCTGGCAGTAGCAAGATCAGAAGCCCTGTGCAACAAGTCGTCTCCTGCTATGACTGCCACTTTCAGATCCAGCCCCGCCTGCTGGATCAGCTCCCGAACGGCATGGCCGCAAGCAACGGGGTTGACCCCACCAGCATTGGAAACAATTTTGACATTCTGGCGGGCGATTTCCTGCACATTCGGTTTCAGAACAGCAGACACGAAATCAGTGGCATATCCAGCCTCAGCCCGTTTAGAGCGTGCCCTAGCCAGAATCGACATGGTAATCTCAGCCAAATAGTCAAATACTACATAGTCGAGACTTTCAGTGGCCAAAAGCTGGGGCAACGCCATATCAGACTCACCCCAATAGCCACTGGCTCCGCCCACACGGATCGTTTGTGGGGTGCTGGTTGTGCCTACGACGGTATGCTTCACCATAAACCGAATGACCCTTGTATCTAAAGCTTATTCATTATATATCTAAGCAGTAAAATGGCTTCTGGACTGTCTTGATAGCACGTCAGCAAGCATGGCAAACCCCTTTGATACCCCTGAACGATCTGCGTTTAGAACCAGCGTGACACAATTTGTGCGCCACGAAGTCACCCCCTATGTTGACCAATGGGACGAACAGGGTGCTGTACCTTGGGAGCTACATGCCAAAGCTGGCGCTCTAGGGGTATTTGGCTTCGGTATCGATGAGCAGTATGGTGGGCTGGGCTTTGAAGATTGCTTCATGCGTGCAATCTGGGCGGAAGAAGTGCACAAATGCGGCTCTAGTGGCGTACCGGCTGCACTGGGAGGGCGCAGTATCTCTATTGGGCCGATTCAAGCTTTTGCTACCAACGCGATCAAACAATCGGTACTTCCAGATATCGTCGCTGGACGCACAGGGTCCAGCCTAGCAATTACCGAAGCCAGCGGCGGCTCTGACGTAGCCAGCATGCAAACGACAGCGCGCAAAGATGGCAATCATTACGTCATCAACGGCAGCAAGGCCTTCATTACCGGCGGCATGCACAGCGACTATTTTGTAGTGGGTGCGCGTACAGGCGATAAGGGCATAGCGGGCATTTCGCTGTTCTTTGTGCCCTCTGACAGCCCGGGGTTTTCGCGCACGCCCCTAGAGCGTAAGATGGGATGGTGGGCTTCCGACCAAGCAACATTACACTTTGATGAGTGCAGAGTGCCTGCAACCCATATGCTGGGAGAAGAAGATCGGGGCTTTCTGGCCATCATGAATAATTTCAACTACGAACGCATCGGCATGATTGCTGGCATGGTTGGTATGATGAAGCGCATTCTGCAAGAGGCTATCAGCTGGGCTCAAGAGCGCGAAACCTTTGGCAAAAAACTCATTCAGCATCAGGTGATCCGCCATAAGATTGCAGATATGTCGGCACGCATCGATATGGTCGAGGCCTACCTGAACCAAATCTGTTACACGGCCAATCAGAGTTCGATGCCGGTTGCAGAAGTTGCCAAAGCCAAATTCTCTGCGTCCAAAGCGTTGGAATTCTGTGCCTCTGAAGGCATGCAGATCCTCGGGGGTGCGGGCTACCTGCGTGGCAATGTTATCGAACGTTATTACCGCGAGGTCAAAGTACAGGCCATCGGTGGGGGCTCAGAAGAAATCATGAGAGATCTGGCAGTACGCCAGATGGGGCTCTGACCTGAAAACTTGGCTGTCGAATTCAAAATGCAAGTTACACCTCTGGAACCCTTTCATTTGACCCCCGGACTCTGACTTTTGAATGAACCGTTCGAAACCTCACATTTCTATCGTTCTATGCACCTACAACCGCAGCGAATTTTTATCTGAAGCGCTGGATAGCTTGATGGCTCAAAGCTTCGGTGATTTTGAGCTGATTGCCATTGATGACGCCTCGCACCAAAGAGACTGTGTGGAAATCGTACAAGACTATATGCGTTCGGATAAGCGCATTCGCTGCATCCAACTGTCCGAAAATCGAGGGCTGGCTGCCGGTCGGAACTTAGGCCTTGCCGAAGCACGAGCACCGTATTTTGCCATGCTGGATGACGACGGCTTTTACGGGCCCGACAAATTAAAAATACAGTATGAATTCCTGCAACAACATCCGTCTGTCGTCGGTTGCTCAACCGGCCTGTACTTTATCAACCGACAGGGCGAGATCACCGGCAATAACAGCCTTGCAACAAATCAGATCTTTCCACCAGAAAACAGTCAGGATATTAGCCGCCATATCGCCAACCACAGTTTTATGGGCCGCACTGAGCAGATGCGCGCCGTCGGTTACCGGAGTTGGTTTTCTTACTGTGCTGAAGACTGGGATCTGTCTAAAAGGCTGGAAGAACGGTTTTCGCTAGCCATACTGTCCGCACCCCTCTATCATTACCGGCAGCATCAGTATGAGATGACGCGCAAGCCTCTGTGCATGCTGTATGTACTGGCAGCACAATTCAGCGCTCGCTTCAGACGGCTGAGATTACCCGACCCTATCACTGAAGGCACCGATCTCTGGGACATTCTGGCTCTGGCTCCAGTGCTGCATCAGCATGATCTGCCCTGGGGCAAAGAATGCATGGACGAGCAGATCCGATTCAGCTGCAACAAACAAATTCAGGATTACGGCAACTACGAGCAAGCCGCCCTTTATCTACGCAAGTACAATCAGATTCTGGCTTCATTTCCTACAGACACCCCTGACCTGCCGCCGCCACTGAAACTCGACATTACTCCTGTCAGTTAGGCCCTTTTATGCCCAGCGCCAACACCCCTAACATCAGCGTCATGCTGCTAGTCTACAACCGCAGCGAATTCTTGGCCGAAGCCATAGACAGCCTGCTCGCACAAAGCTTTAAAGAGTTTGAACTCATCCTGATCGATGATCACTCAACCCAACCCGACTGTCTGGAACTGCTCGAACAATACCGCAAGAAAGATACACGCATCCGACTGATCCGGCAACCCGAAAATTTAGGCGTGGCCGCCGGGCGGAATCGGGCTATCGCCGAAGCCCAAGCACCCTATATTGCCACGCTGGATGACGACGATCTGTACGAAAGCAATAAGCTGCAACTCCAGTATGATTGCCTTGAACAAAACCCGCAGCTCGGTGCGTGCGCCACCTTGGAAAAAACGATCTATCGAGGTGGACGAATCGTTCGAGACGAAGCGGCAGGCAAAACAAATCTGGAATGGTTGCCAGCCACCCAAAGCCCAAACCATCTGGGCCGCTACCTGGCCAACCATACAGCTCTAGTACGCCGTAGCGCACTGTTGGAAACAGGAGGGTACCGCCTGTGGTTTACCTATTGCGCCGAAGATTGGGACCTGTCTAAAAGGCTGGAAGAACGATACCCCACGGCACTTCTACCCTATTCTCTTTATCGCTGGAGGCGTTCTGGAACGACCTTGTCGACGCGCCCGCTGTGCCACCTCTATGGCGTAGCAGCGCGCCTAAGCGCTTGCATGCGCAGGCTTGGGCTACGCGACCCTATTCCTGATATAAAACACCTCAATGACCGGGAGCTCCATGCGGATATCTGGTCTGTGCTGGCGCAATTGAGCCAGATTCCAGCGCACTATATGAGCAAAGCTCCAAAAGTCATTGCCCGCTGGGTACAAGAAGCGATCGAGGCCGAGCTGCAACAGAGCCATGCCATCCAAGCCCAAGCTTATAGAAATCAACACAACCAGCTGATGCAGTCGCTGCCTGCCGAATGGGACAAAGTATGGCTCTAAAACCTGCTGTCAGCGTGGTAACCGCCATGCATAACCGCCCTCGCTGGCTGGCAGATGCCATTGAAAGTGTGCTGAACCAAAGCTTGACCAATCTGGAGCTGATCGTTGTTGATGATGGCTGTATCAACCCAGAATGCGTGCGCATTGTCAAAAAATACATGAAACGCGATCGACGCATCCGGCTGGTTCAGTTACCCTTTTCTCAGGGAGTAGTAGCAGCCCGCAATAGCGGTATACAGGCTGCTAAAGGCGCTTGCATCGGGCTACTCGACGACGACGATTTGTATGAAGCGCATGCATTGCAAACACAATTCGATTTACTGGAGCAACACCCCGAAGTAGCAGCTTGCTCGACGCAGCTGATCGCTATGCAAGACACCGGCCGCATGCGGGGGCTACACGGCTCTGACCGTACCCAGATTTTCCCCATCAATCAGGATCCCGAGCAACTGTCGCGCATTGACATTTGCCAAGGCGCCATGATGCGCACAAAAGCCGTGCGGGATCTGGGTGGTTACCGGCACTGGTTCAGCCGCTGTGCAGAGGATTGGGATCTGTCAAAACGGGCCGAAGAACGCTATGCCATGGCACATCTGGGTCAGCCTCTCTACCGCTACCGCCGCCATGCCAACAGCCTGACCCACGGACCGGAGTGCGCACTCTATGCGCTGGCGGCTCGTATCTGCGCTTTTTTCCGCCGCCAAGCCAAGCCCTACGACCCTGTAGATGACGCCAAAACTCTGTGGCAAGTGCTAGAGCTACTCCCTCACACCCAACAGGTGATGACGAACAGCTTGAATATTCTCATGGACAGTACCCACAAGATGGCTGAACAAGCACTAAAAAACGAACAATATTCCAGAGCCGCTAGCTATCTTGAGCGATACAACAGCATTGTGGCAGCCTGTCCAGATAAGCCGCCAGCTGTCCGGTCATTGCACATTGCACCCTGCTCTATCTCAGGCCCGATCTCAGTCCCGAACTGAACTGAACCATGACACAGTGCAGCGATATCTAGTCCAATATCTAGCCCAGCACCCAGCCACTGCCAGCATACGCCTGCTGCCATCCATCTAGCGGAGTGGATGCATCGGGCACTTTTTCAGAATCCAACCACACACGAGGCGCAAACACCTGACCCCGTGACAGCCAACCGCTCCACCAAGAGAACGTACTATTGGCAATCAGCTGATACTTGCACCGGCTCATCATCAGTAGATCAAACCAATCGGCATGACGGTATTCGGCAATCAAGTCACTGTCTGAACCCACAAGAGGCATCAGGTATCTGCAGCACCAGTCCGGATCATTGGTGAAAACAAAAGCGCGATAATTCGGGCAAAGGCGGCGTATCTTCTGCAACTGCCGGCAGTAATACGACACGGGCAGCTCCCAATGCAAGCCTTTAACAGCCATCTGGCCATCTGCAGCCCTGTCAAAATTCCGCCTGACGTGAACCATCGCTGCGCGGTCCGACTCCAATTGGCTGTACTGCTCAGGCAATTGCCAGTGCGCACGTATTTGATCCAGATCAGAGCGCAGTACGCCAACCCTCGATACCAAAGGCCAAGATTGCCAATAACCCTGAAACGTCCAGTACTCTGAATGGCTATCAATCATCCGGTCAGCCCAGCCTGAATCGGTATCGGTCAGGATCTGATCGCGGCTACCCACAAACGGATTATCTTTGGGGTCAGCCAAAAAATCCCAGCCAGATGGCAGCGCCTGAGGCTGCTCAATTTGCGGCAACGGATAAGGCCTGGGTCTGTGGTGCCCTACAACTTGCAATCTCTGCGGCAAAAATTCCAAACTGAAACGGCGGCGAAAAATATCGTTATGGTAGCTCAGGATATCTAAACACACCTGGGCACCCAAATCGGCCAAATGCAGCGCCAGAGCGTACTGAAACAGCTGGTTGCCCAATCCGCCGGTCATACGCACTAGAACCCTGAGATTGCGCCAGCCGATACGGGCTTCTACGCGATCAATTTCAGCCAAAAGCAACGACATGGCGTCAAAGCTGCTCGGGTAAGAAATCAGGGAAACGCGGCAAAGCACGCTCTGAAGCAGGGAACGCCGCCAGTATGGTATTGCATCTGTGCAGGTAATCCAGCCCCAAGGCCGCACTGCCATTCTGGTTTTCCCAAGCAGCTGCACGGAGCACCTGATCTGCCATGTAATCTGCCCCCCAGGGCAAAGCCTCAAAGGGAATAGCTGCTATCTGTGCTAATACTGACCACAGATCCACCTCGGGTCGCACGGGATCAGCCAAGCCACTGCGCCGATACCAGGCGCTGATACGGCTGGCCAGCCCGTACAGGTGGCACAAAGGGCGCATTACCATCGAGTCTTCCAGTTGGCGATACCGATAAGCAGATGCGCCCAAAACGGCAAGTTCACAAGATTCTTCCAGCCTACGCGACATATCCAGATCTTCTGCGCAGTAGGAAAACCACAATCTATAACCGCCCACTGATTGCAACGCCTGTTTGCGGGCCATCATGGCATGCGTAGCGACATGGCGCAACATACCAACCCGCCCTCGGTTGACTGGGAAAATTTCTGTCTGCGCTGACGCTTGATCCCGAACCACCTGCCCTTGAGCATCAATCCATTTGACTTTGGTCGCACAGCCTCCCAGATGCGGGTGCGCAGATAGAAACTCAAACTGCAGGGCGAGTTTGTCAGGCTCGTAAAGATCGTCATCATCGAGAAACGCTACCAACGGAGCTTGAGCCTCTGCCAGACCGCGGTTGCGCCCTGCTGCCAGGCCGCGATTCTCTGATTGATAGACCAGACGGATGCGGCTATCAGAGTGCATATAGTTGCGCACGACCTGCAAGCATTCCATCTGAGTGGAGCAGTCGTCAATGACGATGAGTTCAAAATCTGCGAAACTCTGATTCAGCAGGCTTTCTATAGCCTGCGACAGGAACTCTGACCTGTTGAA
>JBPCXB010000172.1:0-1585 GCA_051008935.1 Gammaproteobacteria bacterium
TATCTTCCAACTATATAGTGACAGCATAGTTACAGCGTTCTAAACACCTAGCTCTTGACGCCTGCAAAATAAGCAGTCCAAGCCCTGCTGATCTATCTACGATTTGGGCAGGCTTATAATAATAAGCACTTTCATTCACCACACCTCTCACCCCCTAAAGATTCCCCACTAGATAGAAGATTGAATACCAGATTAAATACATTTTTAGACGAAATGCCTGTGGTTGCAGTATTGCGCTACGTACGCCCTGAAGAAGTAACAGACATAGGTCAAGCCCTTTATCAGGCCGGCATACGCGTTATAGAAGTTCCTCTCAATTCGCCAGACCCTTTTACCAGCATCAGCAAGCTCAAGCAAAGCTTAGGCGACGAAAGCGTAGTAGGGGCCGGCACGGTTCTAACCACAAACGAAGTGGATCAGCTGGTTGATACCGGCGGTGAAATCGCAGTTTCTCCCAACGTAGACACTTTGGTCATTCAAAGAGCCGTAGAAAAAGGGTTGATCCCTTTCCCAGGCTTTGCTACTGCAACCGAAGCCCTACAGGCCTATCAAGCAGGCGCACGCTACCTGAAGCTCTTTCCCGCCTCAGCATTTGGCGGCGACTATCTAAAAGCGCTGAGCGCAGTATTGCCCGATGACACCACGCTAATGGCTTTTGGGGGGGTGAACATTGGCAATGCCCAAGATATGTTGGCGGCAGGTGCAAAAGCAGTCGGCACGGGTTCCGATCTGTACAGGCCGGGCGATTCTGCTGAAGCCGTATTTAAAACAGCAAAGGCCATAACCAATCTAATACGTGAGATCAAAAAAACATAATGCCCCCCTACCCCGTCTTTATCCTGACTACAATCCGCTTTGCATGTATAAAACTCAAGAGTACCACCGTTGAATGCTGATTTCTTAGTAATCGGCGGTGTCGGCGACCTGTCCTTCCGCAAACTCTACCCAGCCTTCTATTACCTACACTGCGCAGATAATCTGCCTAAATCGTTGCGGATTGTATTAATCGCCCGCAGCAAAATTTCACGCGATAGCTTTCTACAAAAACTGCGCAAAAATCTACAGGCCTATAGCAATCGCCCGGTGGAAAAAAACGATTGGGACAGTTTTTCCCAGCGTTTTTCTTACAATCATGGCGATGCCATGGATGCAGAGCGGCTATCCGCTATCTACGAACAGGAGTTTAAAGACCCGAATCGCCGCGTCATTATTTATTTTGCAACGCCCTCCAGCATTATCCTCCCTGTATGCAAAGCGCTGCAACAGACAGGCAAAATCAACGATCAGGTCAGCTTTGTACTGGAAAAGCCCCTGGGTAACAACCTGGAATCTTTCCTAGAGATCGATCGAGCCTTTGCATCCATATGCCAACCCCAGCAAGTCTACCGAATCGATCACTACTTGGGTAAAGAATCGGTACAGAATCTGCTGGCTCTGCGCTTTGCCAACACTTTCATTGAACCTCTGTGGAATAACCGCTATATCGATCATGTACAGATCAGCGTCATGGAAACAGTTGGAGTCGAAGGACGCTGGAATTTTTACGACCAAAACGGAGCCCTGCGCGACATGGTACAAAACCATC
>JBPCXB010000173.1:0-1499 GCA_051008935.1 Gammaproteobacteria bacterium
CTTCTACGATGTGGCTTTGCGGGCAGACAACCGCCACCTGCTATGCATTGGCCCAGCCACAGAGCCTCTGGCACCTATCGAATTCTGGATAGATGGGCGTAGAGCGTCATTTTTGCATCGCCGGCAATACGGGTGCATTGCCCTGTATCAGTCTCAATTGCAGGTAGCTGCTGGCTCAGAGGTCAAAATCCGCATGGCGGATTACAGTTGGCAGTTTGAGCTGGCTGCCAACAGCTTGAGTCATACCGCTCGTTCGCTTTCCTTGGTGACCCAGCAGAAAGACAACCCCATCGCTTGGGTCCAAGATTGGGTGCAGTACCACCATAAGACTCAGGGCGTGCAGCGCCTCATACTCTATGACAATGCCAGCACTAACAGGCAGGAATTGGCGACTTGGTTGCAACAGTTGCATAGCCTGGAAGTGGTGTTGGTGCAGTGGGATTTCCCTTACGGCGCATACATCAGCGATGCGGCCGGGCGTTCATTGCAGTTTATCGAACAGCGCCAGACAGGTAGCCAGTTTGGTTCGCTTAATCACTGCAATCAAGTGTTCTGTCAGGGCGATTGGTTGCTCAATCTGGATATCGATGAGTATCTAGGCGGTTCTGTACCTCTGCGCCATTTCTTGATGGGGTGCAGGCTTATAAACTGCGATCGTTACCTGTTCCAAAAGCGTATTTTCGCTAACGTGGTACCTGAAGAACAGCCAGCAGATAAGCTGCTAACCTTCAGAGATTACCGGTATCAGAACCCCGATCACATCTACAAAGGCCGGGGAAAAAAATACGTTGCCCGCAGCCATCCCGGGCGTTGCTTCTATATTCACGATTGCCGACCCGCCAGTCTGGAAGCCATTCAGCGCCAGCACCCCAGCCCAGTATGGAAAGCCTTTTTGACGCGGTGGCGCACCTTTTTAAACAGGCTGCAATTCGGCCGGTTGGTTTGGAGCAAGGCGGTGCTGTCTTGGGGTGTTATCAGGATACCTGTGCCAGTAATCCGCTCTCTATCCAGATTTTTTTATGAATACCACGGTCTGTGTACCAATTGGAAACCGGGCACCGAAGTGCGCACCCATAGGGTTGTGCTCTCTGACACTCCTAAGGGGATGCGCTATGTGGAGGACACTTCAATTATCCGCAATGCAGAGCGAGAAGGCATTTAGCCACTGTTGCTGCTTTGCAGCGGTTCGCACCGAGTGTGTCTGGGTATAGATCAGAGGCAGCCAGCGTCGCAGGTGCCATAATAAAGTACGCAGATAATGAATAATACTGGGCCGGTTTCAGATGGTTGCGTGCCGTCAGGTGCCGCCCGCAAATTTGATGCCCTGATGCCCCGCCCACCTGTCCCTAAAGTCAGCGTCATGCTTTCTGTCTTCAACAGGTCAGAGTTCCTGTCGCAGGCTATAGAAAGCCTGCTGAATCAGAGTTTCGCAGATTTTGAACTCATCGTCATTGACGACTGCTCCACTCAGATGGAATGCTTGCAGGTCGTGCGCAACT
>JBPCXB010000174.1:0-4580 GCA_051008935.1 Gammaproteobacteria bacterium
GCCTGCTCAACCCGTATGCGCAAATCGTGAGGGATTTCTTGGCGGTAAATGCTTAAAGCCTGCTCACGGATTGTTTCAGCGATAAAAAAAACGGCACCTCTATTGCTCAATGCATCAGCGTCCATCAGATGTGATTGTTTTGGTAGCAGAGCTTCTACCAGTTCGATCAATCTATCTAGATTGATCCCGCGCAGGGCGGAAATTGGAATCACTTCTTTAAAGACAGCCGTATCTGCCAATAATTCAATATGCGGCAGCAGTCGATTTTTATTAGAGACCGTATCGATCTTATTGATCAAAGCCAGCGCATTAGGGCATTCGCTACATTTTTCCACTAAATAACGGTCATCGGCATCAAAGCGCAACCCATCGAACACTGCCAAAACAATATCTGCGCTGCTTATTTCCGACAAAGCCGATCGATTAAATTGACGGTGCTGGAGCCTTTGCCTTCTATAAATGCCGGGGGTGTCGATAAATACAAACTGACTGGCCCCTAGGGTTAGCGGGCTAGAAGTCACATAGCGCGTGGTCTGCGCGCGGGCTGTAGCAATGTGTAGGTTCTGGCCGATCAACGCATTGATCAATGTTGATTTGCCGGTATTAGCACGCCCTACCACAACAATTCTGCCGCAACGGTCCTGATTGGGACTCACTGTATCTAGCACCTGTAGATACTGGAGGCTTGGTGCGCAAATGTGTGCTGGAATGCGATGGGTTCAACCATTTCAAGGCAACCATTGCTGTATGGCATTCCAAGCCAATTCAGCGACTTGTTTTTCCCCTTTTCGAACTGAAGGCGCCTGCGCCTTGTAAATATGCATCTGGCCATGCCAGATAAAACTGCAGCGCACTGTCGGATGCCCTGATGCGTGGTATTCAACTGAATAACTGGGCAATTCTTCGCCATGAGCCAACAGACACTCCTGCAGCTTGCTCTTGGGATGCCGATAATCCCGCTCCAGAGTCAAGGTGGCTAAAGAGGGCTGCAAGATCTGCAGCACAAAATGGCGGCAATAGGCATAGCCTTGGTCTACAAACATGGCGCCTATGATGGCCTCTAAACAGACTGCCAAGCTGCGATCGGAGATAGCAAGCTCGCCATATTGATCCGGATCTTGCAACAAGTCCGTATCTAGATCCAGGATACGACCAGTGCTAGCCAAAGCTTCTTTTGAAACTAGAGCCGTGCGCATTTGCGTCAATATAGCTTCTGAGGCTTCTGGCCAGCGGTGATAGAGTTCCTCTGCAACGACAGCATCTAGAATCGCATCTCCGAGGAATTCAAGACGTTGATAGTCCTGCTGCGCACGCAATAAATACTCTTTCAATAAGGCTCTATGCGCACTGGGATCCGTCACTTGATGGCACCAAGACGCTCAAAATCGGGGACCAGACTGTGCCATGTCAGCCAGATCAATTCTGCTTTACCAAGCAGGTGATCGCGCGGAAAAGTCCCCCAGCTTCTGCTATCCGAGCTATTGTCTCTGTTATCTCCCATAACAAAATAATTTCCAGCTGGCACTTTCCATTCGCGGTCTCTGTGCCCCTGACCCACATAGACGACCTGCCGTCGAATCATATAAGGTGCATGCTTCTCATCCCAGAGTTCTCGATAGGTCCGATAGCCTTCGGAAATCTTGCCTTCGGGCTCTTGTCGAACCAATTTGCCGTTGATATAGAGCCTAGAGCGCCTGATCCAAACTCTGTCTCCTGGAAGGGCTATGATCCTTTTGATCAAAACGTCTTGAGTCTTTGGATGGCGAAAAACCACGACCTCGCCTCGCTGAGGCTCGTTGGCGGTGATCATGTCGAAATTGAATGGAAAGAAATTGAATGCGTAGGAGTGACGGTTGATGAGCACAAAATCACCAGGAATCAGATTGGGCCTCATCGAGCCTGAAGGGATGCGGTAGGGTTCCCAGCCAACTTGTCGAACTAAAAACACCACCAGCAATGGTATAAACCAAGTACGCACTTGGGTACTGACCCGCGGTATTTTCAATGCAGCAGCCAACCCCCAGATCAACCCCAGAGTGAGCAAGCCGACAAAGAGCAGCACGCTGAAAGAGCCGTAACCGTTCAAAGCCTGTAGGCACAAGGCAACGACCAAAGCCCAAAGAGCCCATTTGAGTACGGTGGCAACCTGCCTACACTGTGGATATTTTTCTTGATAGTGGATCAAGACCAGCCACAGCACCGCCCCCAGCACCACAGCTACCAGACTGATTTCCCATATACCACTCATCGTTCAGTTTCTTCCTCCGAATTCCTCAATCATGCGACTTCAATGCACTCAAAAATGCTTCTTGGGGAATCTGTACCCTACCCAGCGATTTCATGCGCTTTTTGCCAGCTTTTTGTTTTTCCAGTAATTTCTTTTTCCGGGTGATGTCCCCGCCATAGCACTTGGCTGTGACATTTTTGCGCAGTGCCTTAACCGTTTCGCGGGCCACGATTTTGCCCCCAACTGCAGCTTGCACACTGACTTCAAACATCTGCCGAGGAATAGAAGCGGCGATCCTCTGCGCCAGAGCCCTGCCTTTGATGGGGGCGTCTTGAACATGCACGATCAATGCCAAGGCATCGACGGCAATCCCGTTAACTAACACATTCAACTGTTGCAAGGAAGCAGATTGAAAGTGATCAAAAGAGTATTCAAGAGAAGCCATGCCGCGCGACAGGGATTTAAGTTTGTCGAAAAAATCCAATGCGATCTCTGACAGTGGCAGGTATGCCTTGAGGCTGACCTGAGTGCCGGTATGCTTTTCGTTCTCAATCTTCCCACGGCGCTCACGACATAAGGTCAAAACCTTACCCAGATACTCCGGTGACACGAGGATAGTAGCAAGAGCAATAGGCTCTTCAATCTGATTGATTTTAGAAGTTTCAGGGAATCGGGAGGGAGAAGAAATCAACTCTACTTCGCCTGACGTCAATGTCACACGGTATTTGACCGTAGGAGCTGTTACCAGAAGATCCAGGCCAAATTCTTTTTCCAATCTGCCTTGGATAACTTCCATATGCAAGGTGCCCAAGAAACCGCAACGATAGCCATGGCCCAAAGCATCAGATATTTCGGGTTCATAGTGGACGGCAGCGTCATTCAGACACAGCTGCTGCAAAGCTTTTGAAAATAATTGATAGTCCCCTGAATCTGTAGGGAAAAAAGCGGCAAAAACTCTGGGCTCTGGTTGGTCAAAACCAGCCAGAGGCTCTACTTCAGTGTGCTCTTGTTGCACTAAGGTATCGCCCACCGGAACAGCGCGTAAATCTTTAACACCGGTTGAAATAAAACCGACCTCACCGGGCCCCAATTGCTGACGCTCGCTAGGGTCTGGGGCAAAAATCCCCAGTTGATCGGGTTGAATACGCATGCCGTTAGAACGTAAAGCCAGCTTCATGCCTTTACGCAAATACCCATCGACAATCCGCACCAACGAAATCACACCCTGATGCGGATCAAACCAAGAATCTACAATCAGTGCCCGCAAAGGGGCTTGTAATTGCGTTACAGGCGCTGGAATCCAATCGATGAGTTGCTCCAGCAATTCGTGTACGCCTTCGCCGGTCTTACCACTCACACGGGGAGCATTACTGGCATCGATGCCAATGACTTCTTCAATTTCGCGGATCGTTTGGGCCGGGTTGGCGTAAGCAACATCCATCTTATTTAGGATGGGAATCACCTCCAGACCCTGATCCAATGCTTCGTAGCAGGTTGCCATAGTCTGTGCTTGCACACCCTGAGTGGCATCTATCAACAATAACGCGCCTTCACACGCCGCTAGGGAACGCGACACTTCGTAAGAAAAATCGACATGCCCGGGGGTATCTATGAGATTGTAGGTATACTGCTGGCCCTGACGCGTTTTATAAGGCAAGGTCACGCACTGCGCTTTGATGGTTATGCCCCGCTCGCGCTCCAGAGCCAAACGATCGAGAAATTGCGCGCGCATTTTTCTATGATCGACCAGCCCACACAGTTCGAGCATCCGATCTGAAAGCGTCGATTTACCGTGGTCAATATGAGCAATAATGGAAAAATTCCGTACCTGCTTGACATGTGTCTGTTCCAAATTGACTATTCGCTCCTTGCGATCGGATCCATTCAAAAATACTGGACTTTACTCACACATTTTATGCAGTTAGCTGAGCCGCTTAGCATATCGACTGACGCGCTCTTGTACTGCTAAAGACCTGAGGGCCAAAATGGCTATTTTTGCGTATGAGGGGCTGGGTTACTATCCCCTAGAGTTGGCTCAACTGCCACTTGCCGGTGATGGCCCGCACAAATTGGTAGGCGACCCGCCCAGATCGATGCCCTCTGTGCTGGGCCCATCGCAAGGCCAACTCGCGGACACTGGCATGGAGATCGCTACTGCCAAGACCCATCTGCAAATTCAGACGAAGGGTCAATAGCGGCGGCGGATAAGGATCCGGCCAAAGCTGAGTCAACCAATGCTCAACAATCTGCAGGTATTGTTCTTGATCGGGGCGGTGCAAGCGAATCCACAGGCCGAAACGGTCTGCCATCGCCAGTAGTTCTTCAGCAGATTCGTCGGGATGCAGGTCGTTCT
>JBPCXB010000175.1:0-3872 GCA_051008935.1 Gammaproteobacteria bacterium
TCCCTCGGAGGGGTGTGCGCGAAGCGCATGGGGTGGTCTACAGAAGCCGAGCGCAGAGCCCCCACCGGCGTCATTCTGCGCGAAGTGCAACGGAGTCGCAGAATCCAGAAGGCTTGTGCTCAGGTTACGCTTGTATGCCACCCACCGGCGTCATTCTGCGCGTAGTGAAACGGAGTCGCAGAATCCAGAAGGCCTGTACTCAGGTCACGTCTGTATGCCACCCACCGGCGTCATTCTGCGCGAAGTGAAACGCAGTCGCAGCATGACTGTTACTTTTTCTCTAAAGGCACTTCTCGACGAGCTCGAAGTGCGTGGAATTGTAGATGCGGATGTGTTTAAGTGCTGGGAGTGCCCCCAAATTCCCCTCCCTCGGAGGGGTGTGCGCGAAGCGCATGGGGTGGTCTACAGAAGCCGAGCGCAGAGCCCCCACCGGCGTCATTCTGCGCGAAGTGAAACGGAGTCGCAGAATCCAGAAGGCCTGTGCTCAGATTACGCCTGTATGCCACCCACCGGCGTCATTCTGCGCAAAGTGAAACGCAGTCGCAGAATCCAGAAGGCTTGTGCTCAGATTACGCCTGTATGCCCCCCACCGGCGTCATTCTGCGTGGAGTGAAACGCAGTCGCAGAATGATATTTACTCCTTTTCTAAAGGCGCCCTTCGACAAGCTCAGGGCGCTTGTAGTAGTGTAGAGAAGATCGTGCTTAATGAGTGCGTAGTGGTGTAGATGCGGATGTGTTTAAGTGCTGGGAGTGGCCCTCCAAGAATGCAACGTTAAAATATAAAATCCGCTCTTATAACGATTTTTTAATTGACTACATTAATCGCAATGAAACAAAAATCTTCTTACACAGTCGCTGCTTCTTCTGATTTGGCAAAGAAACTTAAGAAAGTTATTGATGATAGTGCTACAAGATCTATTGATACAGGTCGCGCTCACAAACTACAAGAAGTCCAAAGAAAAATAAATGATTTGCGATCACGCGGTTTATTAAAGAAACAAGAATATTTTTCAGCATCTACTTCAGATTTTGAGAGCAAATATTACAGTCGTAAGCCTAGTTGACCGGTATTGTTGATCTTACTAGGCCACTGAACATTATGACAGCATAGCACATAGGCGTTTTGGACGCTGTATGCTGGTATTACGTATCAGCAGCTTGAGTGCCAGCATCATCGGTCCAGGAAATATCCATCGGCTGCAATGCCTGCAGGTACTCCTCTAGAGATATCAGGCCTATACAGGGCTTGGCGCCAGTCTCCTGTAGCCGGCCATCGGCAATTTTCTTGGCAAGTAATATCGCGGGGATACAGGGGATATAAGGCCCATCGCCAGATTTCGCAGTGAGCTCAAATGTTAGGCTTTTAGCCTCGTTGTGCGGGCCAGTACCTGACAGGGTCATGAAAAACCCGCTGTCCGATGTCCCTAAAAAATCGCACCAAGAAGCGAGCCGTAGTAGCAATGGCGCCACGCGAGGTAGATTTTTAATCAGCCCACAACGCACGCCCCAGGACAGAACCCAAAGCCCCAAGTGGATAAAGGGAATTTCCAGCCCTGCATAGAAACGGATCGTTTTTAGTTCCGGATAGCGTTGTGGAAACAGCGCTAAATCTGGAATATCGCAATAACTCAGCAATCGGCGCCCTATCTGCGGAAAATACCGCAGTCGCAAACCTTGCCAGCCATAACGCTGGGCAACCTTGCCGCTGTCTAAAGCGGGAAAGGCCTTGCCTGTATACCCCAAGATAGCGGCGGTGGTCGCCTGGCCACGTGCGGTCTTTTGCGCCGTGGTAATACCATAGTCCACACTTTCTAGGGGAGAGAACTGCCCCAGATAATGATCGATCACAGCAGATGTTAAGCAAGGTACAGAGCTGGCACCGCTTATGAGTAGCAGGTTGCGGGCTTTTGCCTGTCGATCTAGCTGATTGATATGACTGACGAAGTCGCGGCCATCAGCCAAGTCAATATAGTGCGCACCGATAGCCAAGCAGGCTTCTGCAACTTGGTAGTTCTGATTTTGGAATGGCCCAGAGGTATGGATGACTATATTAGGTTGTACTACCTGCAAGATGCTGTCGAGGGGCTGATGGATATCTATTGCAACGGCTTCAGGGGTAAGCTCTGCGTCCATCGATGCAGTCAGTTGCTGCGCTTTGTGCAAGTTTCGCCCGGCAATTATGAGTTGTATGTTCGGCTCTTTTGCCAGCGCACGCGAAATAAAAGTACCAAAATTGCCGTAGCCGCCGATGATCAGTACGCGTATGGTCATGCTGGTGTTTGCACTTCAAAGCGCCCCTGATACCCATAGATGGTGCCAAACCATGGGTGCTGGATGTGCACAGCCATATCAAAATGGTGGTCATCAATAGCTATTTCTTCAGCGTATCCTGCACCGACCAATGCCGTAAGGGGTATTGGTATCAAGTGGCCAAAGAAAGCCAGTGCATAGCCTTTATGCGACAGTATCACCTTACCCTCACGAAAGTGATATGCCGTTAGCCAGGCAATACGTGATGCCATCACTTCTGCAATCAGGTTGTCTTTCACAGGGATCATGCGTGACCTAAAGCGGTAGGGCTTCTTGCCGTGGAAATAGAACGTGCGGTCAAAGCACAATGCATTGGTATTCGGCTCGCTTTGAAAAACAACCGTCACCGGTACGCTATGCTGATTGATCGGTGGGACGCTACGCATGAGCCAGAACAACGGAGCAAACCACCGAAAAGGCCCAGCACACATGATATCCAGCTTGCCTTTCACGGTGGTGCTATCCCGACAATAGGGCCGGTTGGCATAATGCTTCTTGATAACAGTAGGCAGCGTTTCCCAGCTGTCTCCAAACACTGGCTGAAATATTGGCAACAACTTAATATTCAAGCTATTGTGTTTTCCATTTAGAGTTAATCGATTCACAACAAAGGCGGTTCAAGGCTTTGATTTAGATGGCTGCTACTATTCTTTAAAGTGGTTCAATCCACAACATAACCACTGTCGTTTAGTGAGTTCAAAGTTTTAAGAGGAAAGATATACTCTCTACCATCAGATAGTTTAAATAGCCCATAAATGTGATAACTATGCGAACCGCTGCTGCCACCTGCCTCATAAATATCTAGCAGATAACTTTGAATACACCTTCCATCAATGTGGGGTGCCAAGTCTTGGCAATGCTCCATTGTGATCTCTTTGAGAATTTTGTATGAGTACTCATCTCCGTACTCAGATGCAGAGGTGATCCACTGACCTCGATCGCCAAATGCATGGCTTGTCTTGTTCAAGCAGCTTTCCAAGAAAACTGCTAATTCAACTTCTTCCCCCCATGCTTTTATAGGGTCGTATGAGGTTATATTTTTGCCCCAATATCCCCCCAAATTTAGCAGGAAGTGATTGAATTCCTTTGTGCGGTAATAGTTCTTTTTGATTCCCATGAACCGTTCATAGTATGCTTGGATATTATCTGACGAGTACCATTCTGTCTGAAAGCAGTTGGGGTGTAAGACCCGTCCTTTATATGACCATGGCTCTGCCATTGCTGTCAGCGGTAGAAATGAAATCAAAATTGTTACTAATAAGTACTTTTTCATTTAAGTTGCATCTCCGCACAGCATGACGCCAGAGGGGGCGTTTCACCTTCACTATCATTCTGCATAGTTACCTTTAGGGTTGCTGTGATTGTGACCTTGCTTCTCAAGGTGCCCATCGTCAAGCTTGGGGTGCGTGGGATTGGAGAGGAGTTTGTGTTTAGAGCCTCTGGATGCTGCGACTGTTACTTTTTCTCTAAAGGCGCCCCTCGACAGGCTCAGGGCGCTGGTTGGGGTGTAGATGGGTTTGTGTTGCAGGCTAACTAGAGCACAATGTTGCTGGATGCTGCGA
>JBPCXB010000176.1:0-1849 GCA_051008935.1 Gammaproteobacteria bacterium
CGCCCTCCGAAGGCAGAGGCCAAAGGTTCGAAGCCTTACCTTTTTATGATTCTGGTCAGCTCAGCTATACGCCTGAGCCGCACCGGCTACTGGTGTTTGCCTGCAGCCCAGCCATTGGCCGACAATACCCGAGTGGCAAAGGCCAGAGGTTCTGGCTCTAACGTCTGAGCGAGGCTGTCGCTGAAGCGGTTTAAGAAACCGAACAGGGCACAGATTGAAACGATGGCTATGATTTCATCTTCTGAAAAATACTGCCGCACTCGGTCGTAATGGGCTTGGCTGGCTGCATTGGGCATGGCGCCGCTAGCCTGCGCCAAAGCCAACGCGCTGCGCTCTTTGTCATCAAAAAGATCCGACTGCTCAAATTCCCACACTGCTTGAATCTTCTCATCTGCTACCCCTGATTTACTGGCGCTTAGGGCTGTGTGCGCCTGGCAATAGAGGCAACCGGCAGAACGGCTGGTGATGTAAGAGACCAGATGAATCAATGACGGCTCCAGCGGGTTGCTTGGCCCCAATGTAGCCTGTGCCAGTGCCATGAAGGCGTCACAAATCTCTGGTTGACGCACCAGTGATTTCAGGTTATTGGGCACATAACCCATGTTGGCTTGCACCAGCTCAAACACCTGGCTGTACTTTCCCCACTGCTCGTTATCTTTATTGCTGATATGTACCACTGCTTTACACTCCCTGCTGTGTGAAACTGATTTTACGGGTCAACAGAAAGATGCACTGACAAGTACAGGCAGCTATTTGAGGTTCTTCAAGCATGCATAGGTAGAACGGATGATGCTAGCACCTCGGGTGTCGCCGGTAAGGGTTGGCTTCATTCGATTCATCACATAGCTGATGCACAGTTGCGCCTGAGCATCCACTACCACTAAAGAGCCGCCCCAACCGCCCCAGAAAGCTGTTTTGGCGTTTGGGCTCATGGGAGCATGTTCGCCAGTAATGCCGTAGCCCATTCCATAAACACAGTGGGTCCGCAAAACCAGATCCTTGCCTTCGATATAGGGCGTGTAAATCAACTCTGTTGTCTTCTCACTCAGCAGCCTGTAGCCATTGGCTGCCACGCCCTTGTTGGCCAAGGCATACTGAATTTGGGCTACACTTCTGGCATTACCGTGACCATTGATGGCAGGCATCTCCGCCTGTTGCCACTCTCTTTTAGTGGTCCAGTCGGCACTGAAGGACGGGCTGCGGAATGTTCGCGCTGCCATGCTATCGCTGGATAGATCTATGCCCTCGCCGCGCACTACTGTCTGTAGCGGGATGATAGCATCCAGATACTCGTCTGGAACCCCAATAAAGAACTCTGCTTCCAGCGGCTGCGCAACTTCTTGCTGGAAAAGGCACCCAATGTTCGACCATCTACTCTTCTGACCAATTCAGCTTGTAAGAAACCCTGAGTGACAGAATGGTAGCCACAGGCTTGGCCTGGCTGCCACCATGGCTTTTGCTCTTGCAAATTTCCTGCCATCTTGTCTTGGCTGTATAAATCAGATTCTGTAACCTGCTGATCGAGACCGCTCAGCCCGGCGCTGTGGCTCATGATGTGAGCAATCAAAATGTCTTTTTTGCCCTGCTCGGCAAATTCTGGCCAGTAACGGCAGACCGGCTGAAACAAATCGAGCTTGCCGCGATCATGCAGCATCAGCAAGCACAATGCGGCCATTGTTTTTGTGGTTGAAAACACATTGACAATACTGTGTTGCTGCCACAGTGCCGACTGACTTTCGTCTGCATAGCCGCCCCACAAATCCACCACCGTTTCATTTTGGTGAACGATACTAACGCTGGCGCCTAAATCACCACGCTTGCTGAAATTGGTCTGCATGGCATCCTTGAC
>JBPCXB010000177.1:0-1995 GCA_051008935.1 Gammaproteobacteria bacterium
TAGTTTCTTTGCACTGTTTGTGTGCCCGTTATTTAAAATGACAGCTCCAACGTTTGCCTCATAGTAACCCATTCCAGCAACTATCTGTTGGACGGCACTATTGCTCGTTTTTGTTAGAGGTTTTTAACAATCTATTTTTGAGTTTTCTATTAATGACAAAGGTCACAGCAATACCTGCAACAAGGAAAATCCATACCATAGGGTTTGAGAGTATGGCTGTAGGTATAGCTACAATTATTGCTGCAAAAAATCCTATCACTACTGAAAATGTTGCTACAAGAAATCCTATTGCTAGTACACTAGCTAGTGAAAAAACCAAGATTAATATTTTAAGAAATTTATCCATAAATCATTTCTGCCATACGCCGCAGAATTCTGGGTTTCAAATAAGCGTTGGGTTCAGACTATTCGACGGTGACGGATTTGGCGAGGTTGCGCGGCTGGTCGACGTCGGTGCCTCTCAGGATGGCTACGTGGTAGGCCAGCAATTGCAGAGCGATCAGGTCAATCATAACGCCCAGCTCAGCGCCAGCGTTGGGCGTGTATACGGCTTGAGCGGAGTCGGTCAATAAGGGCGCTATATCGGCTCGGTTCTCTTCTGAGGAGACGATGATCAAGTGCCCGCCTCGCACGGCAACTTCTTCTAGATTGGCCAACATCTTGGACAGCAGTAAAGGATTGCGCCGCGGAATCAGGGCGACGATGGGCAACTGGTCTTCTACTATTGCTAAAGGCCCGTGTTTGAGCTCTCCTGCTGCATACACCTCTGCGTGGATGTATGAGCTCTCTTTCATCTTTAAAGCCCCTTCAGCGGCCAAATAGTACTGCAATCCGCGGCCCAAAAAGATGGCATTGTTTTTGCCCGACAATTGGGGGGCGAGTTTTTCAATGTGTGGATTCAGCTCTAGGGTCTGTTCTAGCAAGGTTGGCAAGTCGTGCAAATCTTTACAGATGGCTGCAACCCGTTCCAGCTGCTTTTCTTGCTCTTGGGCAATGCCCAAAGCGAGTAGCAGCAGATTCACATACTGAACCATCAGGGCTTTGGTCGATAGCACGCTGACTTCACGCCCAGCACGGGTCAATAACACATGGGGTGCGGTACGTGCCATGATACTGTCGGCGACATTACAGACCACCAACGAGTCTCGATAGGGTTTTTGCTGTGCCAGCCGCAAGGCGGCTAGGGTATCGGCTGTCTCTCCAGATTGGGATACACACACAAAGAGCGAGTCTTCGCTAACAGGCACTGGCCTGTAGCGGTATTCGCTACCCAACCAGGCATGGGCTGGTATGCCGACTAGATCCTGCAGCCAGTATGCTCCTATTTGGGCGGCGTAATAGGCGCTGCCGCATGCAGACAAGTGTACGCGCTTGATACCGTCAAATCTGTTTGTAGGCAGGCCCAAAGAATCGGTCAAGATTCGGGTTTTGCCCAGCCGGCCCGACAGGCTGTCGCGCACTACTGCAGGCTGCTCGGCAATTTCTTTTTCGGTAAAGTGCCGGTAATCGCCCCGCTCCAATTGCGAGTAGGGGATGTCGCGCTGTTGGATGCTGCGCTTCAGCTTACGGCCCGATGCATCTCTGATTTCGCAGGTTTGCGAGTCTGTTGCTATCAGGTCACCGTCTTCGAAAAAGATAAATTTATTGGTCAGGCGGGCCAGAGCCAGAGGGTCTGAAGCCAGAAAGATTTCATTATCACCGATACCCAACACCAACGGGCACCCCTGAGTCATGGCATACAGCTTTTTGCTGCTTTTGTGCATCAACACGCAGGCGTAAGAGCCTTCTAGCCGCTTGGCTGCGGCGCTCAGCGCAGCAAACAGATCGCCGCCATTTTCTAAGGCATAGTATTCAAGCAGGGCAGCCAAGCTCTCTGTGTCGGTACTGGTGGCGAATTTGTAGCCTTTTTCGACCAGTTCTTGACGCAAACGGGCATGGTTTTCGATGACGCCGTTGCATACCAACAGCAGATCTCCTGCCTGAATGGGGTGGGCA
>JBPCXB010000178.1:0-5367 GCA_051008935.1 Gammaproteobacteria bacterium
CTGCGGACGCTTGTGCCTGCGAGAGTTAGTATGCACGGCTTGTAAATTTCTGATATGATCAGAACCGCCGAGTGCCCTGGGTTTGATGTGGCCAACCTCCCAGCCATATTCGGTTTGTTTGCGGTATTGGTCGCAGTGAATTTCGTTGCCGTAAGCATCTTCTCTGATTTGATCGGGATCTTTGTTCGGTATTTCTTTAGCGAGCAGCCAGACTATCTCTTCCTTCATGAACCTTCCTCTTTCTTGTATTGTATGATTCTATCTGCTACTTCTGGTGGCAGATTTACAGCTGTTTCCCAGCGACCAAAATTAAAAGAGAGGCCTTGAACCTTGTCAAAGCAAGCATCTTTGAAGTCAGTTTGATCAACGTGAATGCTTGTTACATCGGCATGGGACAAATCTGCCCCAGACAGCTTCGCTCCAGACAGGTTAGCATAGGTTAGGTCCGTTTCGGACAGGTTAGCTCCAGTCAGGTTAGTTCTAGACAGGTTAGTTCCATACAGATTAGCTCCAGACAAGTTAGCTTCGGATAGGTTAGCTCTAGACAGGTCAACCTCGGATAGGTCCGTTTTGGACAAGCTAGCTCCAGACAAGTTAGCGCCGGATAGGTTTGTTTCGAACAGGTTGGCCCCAGACAAATTAGCTCCAGACAGTCTAGCGTCGGATAGGTCTGTTTCGCACAAGTTAGCTCCAGTCAGGTTAGTTCTAGACAAATCAGTTATAGAAAGGTCAGTTCCAGAAAAGTTAGCTCCAGACAAGTTAGCTCCAGACAGATTAACGTAAGATAGGTCTGTTGCAGTCAAGTTAACTCCAGACAAGTTAGCTCTAGACAAGTTAGCTCCAGTCAGGTCAGTTCTATGCAGGATAGCTCCAGACAGGCTAGCTCCGGATAGGTCAGCCCCACTTAGGTTGGCTCCTGATAAATTCGAACTCGATAGATCAGTAGTGGATAAATTCAGCTGACCTTTGACATCTTCGTGCCGCTGGGTATTAATCTCGGAGAGTTCGTAGAGGATTGCTTCAATATGGGGTATGGGCATGGGCCCCAGAGGCAGCTGCTGGTCGCTTATGGGGCTGCTGTCGCGAACGTAGTGGCACAAAACGGAGACCACATCTTGGCATACATTGACATCTGTTGCAGTCATGGCGATATTTTTGAGTGTGCGTATAGCCAGGATACGGATGGAAAGCATCTTGCTAGATAGTTGCTCGGCTGCTTTCGCCAAGCTGTCAGATATTTGCTGCTGCTGCAATATGCGCACCCTTTCAGAGGCCAGATATACGGCATAGATAGCCCAGATCCCCCCTACTGTTAGGGCGATGCTGCGAGCCGCTTCGCTGTTGCTAGTGTCGGCAGAAAGCCAAGGCCAAAAGCAAATCCCCGCGGCTAGTACAACCAGACTGAGGCCGATAACTACCCATAATAGCTGGTTCCGCAAACATACCAGCGCTGTCTGAATTATGATGCTGATGGTGTGCAAGGTATTCACCGGTTAGCTTTGTTGCGTCATACTGCGCGAAGTCGCAGTATGACGCAGGCACTCTTTAGCAATACAAAAAAATCATAGGCACATAGTTAAACCCACAATAACGGTGGCTACTTCTGGTTGTGACGGCTGCGTTTTTTCAGCGAGTCACCTAGGTCACGGTTTTTTTTGGTTTGCATTGCCTGCAAATTCCTAGTATTGTCGCTACCACCCAACGCTTTGGGTTCTATGTGGTCAACCTCCCAGCCATGTTGCGTGTTTTTGCCGTATTGTTTGTAGTGAATTTCGTTACCGTAGGGGTCTTGTCTCACTTTTTGGGAGTTTTTCCCCTCAATTTCTTTGGCTTTCTCCCAAACAGCTTTTTTATTAATTGACATGTATTATTCTCCGAGTAATTTTTGAAAATGCATGAAGCTTTATCGGCTACTAAGCCTACTTAATTTATGGGGATAAGAATACACATTTCAAGAGCTAATTGATCGGATTGATTGCTTTTTGCTCGCAATTAGTTGGAAGCACTCTTGATCAAATACTGCAATGCATACAACACGGCTTAAACGTGTAATAACAAGCGCGTGGGGTATTGGGCAGCTAAATACAAGGCATTGAGACGGTTTGGTGGCCAGGATAACACTGCGTACAGCTTTAATATGTGCAGTACCTGATACAAGCTAGTCATTGAACAACGGAGTAACAGATGCAGTGCTCTGCCTTGCAGTCTGTACATAAGACCATAAATCATGTATAGTTGATTTTCGGCCGCTCCGGTGATGAGTAACTGTAGGAGCGTCAGGCCAACTAAAGGCTAATGAAATAACAGGGAATGCTGGTTACCGAATGGACGATATCTCGCACATAGAAAAACGCCTGTGGTCAATTGCCGACAAACTCCGCGCCAACTCCGATTTTGCCAGCAATGAGTATTTCTTGCCGGTGATGGGGCTGATCTTTCTGCGCCATGCCTACAGCCGCTTTCAAAAGGCACGCACCGAGATAGAAAAAACACTCCCGACCAGAGGTGGTGAGATCCGCCCGCTGACCAAAGAAGATTTCTCCCGAAGAAGCGCAATCTTCCTACCGAACCAGTCGCAATTCCCCTTCCTCGTTGCGATCCCCGACGGCGAAGACCGCGGGCAGAAAATCGTGGAGGCGATGGAAGCAATTGAACGCGACTATCCCGCCCTCAACGGTATACTGCCAAAGCAGGAATATATCGAACTCGGCGACGATGATCTAGGCAGCCTTCTGCGCACCTTTAACGACCCCGAGCTGGAAAAAGCAGATGGGGATGTCTTTGGCCGCATCTATGAGTACTTCCTGACAAAATTTGCCGGAGATAAGGCGCATGACGGCGGGGAATTCTTTACCCCGCCTTCCCTCGTTCAGACCATCGTCAATGTCATTGAACCCGACCACGGCAACATCATCGACCCGGCCTGCGGTTCTGGCGGCATGTTTGTTCAGTCCGCACATTTTATCGAACGCCTCCAGGCCAACCCCAATGAGCGCGTCACTTTTTACGGCATGGAGAAAAACCCCACCACCATCCGACTAGCAAAAATGAACCTTGCCGTTCATGGGCTTGAAGGCAACATCGCCCAGGCCAACACTTATTACGAAGATCCACACGCTTTTCGGGGCAAGGCTGATTTTGTGATGGCCAACCCGCCGTTCAATGTGGATGAAATAGACGCCGAAAAAATCAAGACAGACCCCCGCCTTAGATTTGGCCTGCCAGGGGTGAATAAAGAGAAAAAAGTCTCAAACGGCAACTATGTTTGGATCAACTTCTTTCACGCCTACCTTGCCAAGCAGGGGCGCGCTGGGTTTGTGATGTCGTCCCAATCATCCAGCGCCGGCGGCGGCGAAGCCAAAGTCCGCCAAGAACTAATCCAGACCGGTGATGTCGATGTGATGATCGCCATCCGCAGCAACTTTTTCTATACCCGCTCAGTGCCCTGTGAACTCTGGTTCTTTGACAAGGGCAAACCGGAAGCCATGCGCAACAAGGTACTCATGATCGATGCGCGGCAAATCTTTAATAAGGTCACCCGCAAGATTTTTGACTTCACACCAGAGCAACAGCAAAACATAGCCGCAATTGTCTGGCTCTATCGCGGGCAATCTGAACGCTTTGTAGCACTGCTTGCACAGTATTTACGGCGTGCCAATGAAACGACATCCATGCTACCTGTCACCGCTTTTACAAAAGCCGTAGAGGCTGTTATCGAAGCCATTAAAAGCAAAAGCCCTGATGATCAAGCCGCACCAGCCACTCTAAAAGAGGCGTTGACAGCTATTACTAGTGCTATAGACCCCCTGCAAGCAGAGATGCAAAGCATTGGTATCACGGATAACCTAGCAAGCCTAAAACAGGCAACAGAGACAACCGCCGGTCTATCAGAGCAAGCAAAGAGCATTATCAAACAGATTGACGGCTTTTATAAACAAGCCAGCGACTATATCAGCCAAGCCAGTAACAAGGGCAGTAACAAACGCAGCACTGCAGGCAACAAAGAACGCAAAGCGCTAGAACAGGCACGAGATGCCTTAAAAGCAGCATTAAATCAGCTTCGCACCCTACACGGCCATGCGTACTGGCTATTGAGCCGTTTCCCAGATGCTGAACTAGTAAATGTAGAAGGGCTAGTCAAACTGGTTGACCGTGCAGAGCTAGAAGAAAACGACTGGAGCCTGACCCCGGGCCGCTATGTTGGCGTAGCACCAGAAGAAGATGATGAGGACTTTAACTTTAAAGAAGCAATGACCGCTATACATGACGAACTGGAACAGCTCAACGCTGAGGCTGAGGGGTTGAACAGACAAATTAGCAGGAATTTGAAGGGATTATCATTGTGAGCGCCCCATTACAAATATCAGATATTGCATCAGTTGTTACAAAGGGAACGACTCCTACGACCTATGGCATGCTTTATGTCGAGGAAGGGCTAAATTTTGTCAAAGCTGAGGCACTCAATGATGATAGTGGGCTGGATCCAAATGGGTTCGCGCAAATTTCCGAAGAGACCCATGATAGACTTGCCAGGTCTAAACTCGAAGAAGACGACGTACTAATAACTATTGCTGGAGCCAATGTTGGGAAATGCGGTTATGTAACAAGTGATATTTTGCCAGCCAACACAAATCAGGCTGTAGGCATCATTCGCTCGAAACAAGATGCTGTCTGTCCTAGATATCTATATTATTGGTTGAAGCGGCCAGCATTTCGACAATACTGCCTTTCGGTAGCTGGTCAGTCAGCACAACCAAACTTGAATCTAACTAACCTTAAAAATATCAAAATTGAACTTCCTGATCTCTCCACCCAAAAGACCACCTCTTTCATACTGTCAAGATACGACAACCTCATCCAAAACAACCGACGGCGCATTGCATTGCTGGAAGAATCCGCCCGCCTCCTCTACCGTGAATGGTTTGTCCATTTTAGGGTATCAGGCTCTCATAGCAATCTTTTGATTAATAAAGCCCCAATTGAGTGGCGAAGAAACAAGCTAAGTGAAGTACTAACTTTACAGCGTGGTTTCGACCTGCCAGCAACGCAAAGATCTTCAGGCGAGGTACCTGTTTTTGGTTCAACTGGAATTGTTGGTTATCACAATGAGTCTAAAGTAGAAAGGCCAACTATAGTAACCGGAAGATCAGGTAGCCTAGGCAAGATACTGATAACGGATACTCTGAGTTGGCCTCTCAACACCACGTTATGGATGAAGGAACTAAAAATACCATCAATCTACTTTGCCTATTTTCTTCTTCAGCATTTGCCGTTGGCAGCTTTTGATGGAGGTGCAGCAGTGCCAACCCTTGATCGAAATGTGCTTCACGAACTGGAGGTATTAATTCCAAGTCACTCAGTGCTCTC
>JBPCXB010000179.1:0-3060 GCA_051008935.1 Gammaproteobacteria bacterium
TTGTTTTAGCCGCCTGTAGCAGTGGTGATGGCGGGGGTGGTGCCGATCTAGTAATTGAACCAACCGCTGAGGGTTGGGATTTTCAAGTCACAACATCGGCCAGTAGTGCTACTGTAGCTCCTGGCGCAATGTTCACGCTGACGGCTGTAGTGAGCAATGCCAGCGGTGCTGGCGAGGCAACACCTGCAAGCACACTAACCTATTATCAATCCAGCGATGCCACCATCGGCTCAAGCGATACCTCGCTAGGCACGGATCCAGTGGCGGCTTTAGCGGTGGATGCCTCAGACACTCAAGATATAACCCTAACAGCGCCAATGACTGCTGGTACTTCCTATTACGGGGCCTGTATACCGGCTACCGGTGACGAATTGAATGCGTCTGATAACTGCAGCGTCGGGGTGGCAGTCACTTTTACTAGCGGTTGGGATTTTAAAGTCACCGCATCAGTCAGCAGTGCCAGTGTAACGGGTAGTACCCCTTTCACGCTGACTGCTGAAGTGAGTAATGACAGCGGCGCCAGCGGGCCAGCACCTGCCAGTACACTGACTTATTACCAATCGAGCGATGCGACCATCAGCTCAGCCGATACCTCGCGAGGCACAGATGCAGTGGCTAGCTTGGCTGTAGGCGCTTCGTCCACCGAGAGTATCGACCTCACCATTACAGCGGCTTCTGGTACCTATTATTTCGGAGCCTGTATGCCCGCCGCCTCTGGTGAAGCAGATGCAACGGATAACTGCAGTTCTGGAGTGGCCGTTGCCGTTACCAGTGGTTGGGACTTTCAAGTCACCGGATCGGTCAGTACCACTAGTGTAGCAAGCGGTGGTTCTGTGACGGTGACTGCTGTAGTGACCAATGCTGGCATTGCCAACCTACCAACACCTGAAAGCGAGCTGACCTATGCTGAACAGACATTTGCAGACTATCTAGAATTAGGCACGAGGACAATACCGGCCTTAGCTGTAGGTGAGTCGTCCACCCAGACTATCGAAATCATAGCTCCAACGTATGTTGGTACCAAATATTATTACCACCTTTGCATGCCAGGGGACACTGGCGACATAGGGACGACTGGTAACTGTTATAGCACCGAGGATATTGATATCACGGCAGCTGGTGGCTAAGACTGGTTCTCTTTCTCTAAAGGCACTTCTCGTCAAGCTCGAAGTGCGTAGTAGAGTAGATGGGACTGTGCTTAAGGCTATCTAAAGTTCTACGCTGACCGAACTCGTGACTAGTACTTTTTTTCTAAAGGCGTCTTGAGACGAGCTCAAGACGCGTAGTAGAGTAGACGGAATCTGTGTTAAAGCCATCTAGTACACAAAGCTGACCAAGCTTGTGACTTTTACTCTTTCTCTAAAGGCGCCCCTCGACACGCTCGGGGCGCGTAGTGGTGTAGAAGGAATTGTGCTCAGGGCGCGTGGTGGAGTAGAGACGGCAGTGTTAAAGGCATACGATGGTGTAGATGGAATCTGTGTTTAAAGTTACCGACTGTCTAGAACACAACGCTGCCTGAGCCTGTCGAAGGCAGCCTTTAGTACAAAAATAAGTCCAGCCTTTAGTAAAAAGAAAAGTAAAAAAAGTCTGCAGTTAGCTCAAGACGCGTGGTGGTGTAGCAAGAAGCTGTGCTCAAGTCTCTCTAGAGCACAACGCTGGACGAGCTTGTGACTTTTACTCTTTCTCTAAAGGCGTTTTGAGTCAAGCTCAAAACGCGTAGTTGAGTAGAGGGGGCAGTGTTAAAGGCGTATGGTGGAGTAGAGGGGGCAGTGTTAAAGGCGTATGGTGGAGTAGCAGGAACTTGTACTCCAGTCTGTCTAAAGTTCTACGTTGCCTGAACTTGTTTCAGGCAACCTTTAGTAAAAAGAAAAAATCCAGCCTTTAGTAAAAAAAATCAGTCAATCAGCTGATAACCGATGGCCTGGAGGACCTGCTGTGCTCTAGGCGTCCATTGCGCTTGCAGGCAACCCAATCCGGGCCAGTCCGAAAATTGGGCACGCAATTGTCTAAACACTGCTGGGTTATCTGCCGGTTCCGCACGCTTGATTGTCTGTCGCATCTGCTGATCCGCCTCAACAACAGGCACGCTGCGGTGCATCAGTGCAACAGGCAATCCGAAGCGGGCAATCTGCCCTTCTGCCTGAGCGACCGCTTCAGCAGCCAGAATGGTAGGTTGCGCGGATTGGCTCTGCGCACCTACAGCAATAGCCTCGGCACCCAGCTGAAAAAACTCTCTGGCCTTCTGGGCTACTTTGCGGATGGAAGCAGCCCGCGCCGGCAAAGAAAGCCCAGCAATGTGCGGGCTAACCCGCCAGCATTGAGCTATTTCGGCAGCATCGATGCAGGGTTCATCGTGCCATACATCCAACGCCAGCTGCAGCTGTGGGCAATGCCTGTGGAGGTTGCCGATAACACCTGGGGCTAGCATATCACCCCGCGCTGTATTCAGCAGCAATTGACTGGATTTCAGCAAAGGCAAGCATTGATCATCCAACAGGTGGAATGCAGACGCCGGGCCCGGATACTGGCCACGTTGGTTCTTAATGACAGATGCGTGCAGGCTGATCACATCGCATGTGCATACCTGCTCTAATACCGTATCTTTGCAGCTCTGCTGCCACGGATCATAGGCTTCTACCCGCATACCCAGTTCTGTGGCTGTCTCTTTGAGCATTGTGCCCACATGCCCACAACCGATCAACCCCAAAGATACCTGCGCCAGTTCGCGCTCATGCATTTGGGCCCAAGCTCCTATCTGGGTCAGGACATATTGCACCACCGATAGTGCATTTGCACCAAGCGAGCTGGCAACTTCTATTCCTCTAGATCGCAAATAGGGCAGATCCAGATGATCGGTGCCACTAGATGCTGTACCCACCCAACGCACCGGAGAGCCTGCCACCAAGGCTTCTGTGACTGCAGTCACCGTGCGGACGATCAACCCATCTGCACCGGCAAGCGTTGAACTGTTCAGTTGATCCGCAGGTACGCGGCGCAAGTGCACATGATCGGCCAACAGATGCTCGAGGAACGGCAGACTATCGTCAGCAACAATTCTGG
>JBPCXB010000180.1:0-48681 GCA_051008935.1 Gammaproteobacteria bacterium
CATTTCCCTTTTGTACATTTGGATCAGAAATTTATGCACTTGGGCTTCCATATCTATGATGCAGGATTTCAGAGCCCCAATTCTGAAGCGGCTCTGCCGCTGGTGTACGCTAGCTCGTTATTATTAGTGTTACTGGTATTGCTACTTAATCTGGGAGCCATGGGTCTGAGAAGCAAGTACAGTTCACGTATGCAAGGGCTGGAGGTATAAATGTCCAATCGTTCTCTGGTTCAGATACAGGACGAAGGTGCCATCATTCGAGTGCGCAATCTGGAACTGTTTTATAGTGAGAAACGCGCCCTTCAGCAGATAGATATGAATATCAGGCCGAATGCAGTGACTGCCTTCATCGGCCCGAGCGGTTGTGGCAAATCAACCCTATTGCGCTGTTTCAACCGCCTCAACGACCTGATCAAAGATGTGCGGGTCCAAGGAGAAATTTTCTTAGAACAGCAAAATATCTATGACCCCAGGGTAGACTTGACCGCTTTGCGGCAAAAAATTGGTATGGTTTTTCAAAAACCCAACCCGTTCCCAAAATCCATTTATGAAAATGTTGCTTTTGGTCTGCGACTGAGAGGGGTTCGGAAACGGGAAACTTTGGATGAAATTGTAGAACGTTCATTACGTCAGGTGGCCCTTTGGGATGAAGTTAAAGACCGGCTACATTCCAGCGCTTTGTCGCTGTCAGGTGGCCAACAGCAACGCTTAGTGATTGGGCGTGCCATCGCTGTAGAGCCCACTATTTTATTGCTCGATGAGCCTGCTTCTGCTTTGGACCCTATCTCGACACTCAAGCTTGAGCAGTTAATTTTTCAGTTGAAAGAAAAATACACCATTATTGTTGTCACGCATAACATGCAGCAGGCATCTAGGATTTCAGACATGACCGCTTTCCTGTACTTAGGCCAGCTGATAGAGATGGATGAAACTGCAACTATTTTTACCACTCCTTCGGTCAAACAAACCGAAGATTACATTACCGGGAGGTACGGATAATAATGCCGGATAGAACCCCTAATCAGCATATATTGGAGAATTTTGAAGAAATATTGGTGCAGCTACACGCCGATCTGATGACTTTAGGCAATCTGGTAGGGGAGCAACTGATCGATTGCAAAAAAATGCTCCAAGACAGTAATGATGACAGGGCAGTGATCACTTTGCTGGAAAGCGCTGTCAGCCGTGAAGAACAGATCAACCATCTGGATTTAAAGATCAGCGATGGATTGGCCAATTGCTTCGCTATGCATCAACCGATTGGCCGTGATGTACGCACCTGCCTCGGCATGGTGCGTTCGAGTCTGGATCTGGAGCGTATCGGTGATGAAAGCTTGCATGTAGCTGAATTTTTTGCTACGATACGCCAAGAGTTATCTTTGCCGGATGATATCACCGGCTACTTGCTGGAGCTTCTTGATTTGGCCCAGATTTCGGTCATTAATGCGCTCAACGCTTGGAGCAGTACCAGCTCGAAAACAGCAGAGCAGGTCATTACTGACGACGTGGCGATCAACGAAAAAGAGCAAGGCTTATACCAACTCTTGATAAGCCGTTTAAAAGCGCAGGACTTGCCAATAGAAGTGGGAGTCATATTGATTCGGGCAGCCCGCTCTTTGGAGCGTATCGGCGATCACTCCAAGAATTTGGCGCAATCTGCAATCTACCGCTTAACAGGTCGTGATACTCGGCATCCTGAAGCAGCTCCTGCGAAGCACTAATGATTTACAAAACGCAAACCCACACAAAATATCTTTTTTAACGCTTTGACTGGAGCTTTATATGAAACAGAAACTGTTTGCCGTAGTTTGTCTGAGTTTGATAGCATCGTGGACTCAGACTTTGCAGGCTCAAGGCAGCTTGCCAGAATATCGCAAGGCTGCTGGAGTATCTGGAAAAGTTACCAGTATCGGCTCAGACACGTTGAACAATTTGATGACCGAATGGTCGGAACTGTTTCGCAAATACTATCCGTCTGTAAAAACTGAAATTCAGGGTCTAGGGTCATCTACGGCTCCTCCGGCGCTCATTCAAGGCACTTCAAACTTTGGGCCTATGAGCCGAGCCATGAAGCGCAAAGAAATTGAGGCATTTGAGGCTGCTTACGGTTATCCGCCCACGGCTGTACCAGTAGCTATCGATCTTTTGGCGGTGTTTGCCAATATCGACAATCCCATCGAAGGCTTGAGTATCGATCAAGTAGATGGCATTTTCTCATCTACCTATAGATGTGGGGGAGATCGCGTTACACGTTGGCGTGATGTAGGTTTGCAAGACCGTGCTTGGCGCAAAAAGCGGGTGCGCACCTATGGCCGCAATTCGGTATCAGGAACCTATTCTTACTTCAAAAAGGTCGCTCTGTGTAAAGGGGACTTTAGTAAATCAGTTAGCGAGCAAAGCGGTTCTTCTGCAGTTGTGCAAGCAGTAGCCAACGATCTATACGGTATCGGCTATTCAGGGATTGGCTATCAAACATCCAGAGTGCGGGTTGTACCGTTAGCTCCAGCAAATTCCAGTGATTTTGTCACCCCGACGGCTGCTACTGCTATTAACGGCGACTATCCTTTATCCAGATTGCTGTATATCTATGTCAATAAAGCGCCAGGTCAGCCTCTGAAACCTTTGGAGAAGGAATTTGTCAGGATGATATTGTCCAGACAGGGGCAAGAAATAGTTGCAAAGACTGGCTACATCCCTTTGCCGTTTGTCATCATAGATGAGCACCGAAAGCAGTTGAATGTGCTAGACTAATCGCCGGCGTGCTGTGAAGCTGGGGAGTAACTATGCATTTTGATGAATACAAAAGGTTGGATGCCATAGCATTAGGGGGGTTGTTGTCTAGCGGACAGGTACAGCCTTCCGAGTTGCTGAAGGCGGCTCTTGATCGGCTTGCGAGCACTAACCCGCAAATTAATGCCGTTATCAACCAATTTCCCGAGCTGGCACAGAAACAGATTGCTGATCTGAAGGCTTCCGGTGGTCATTCGATGATCGAAGGAGTGCCTTTTTTATTGAAAGATTTGCACCAGAGCTTGAAAGGGACGGTCACCACCCAAGGGTCCAGATTGTTTGCTGCTGATTCGGCCGCCACCTTTAACTCCACCTTGACTCAGCGCTATCTAGATGCTGGATTGATTGTATTCGGCAAGACTAATACGCCTGAATTTGGCGGCACGGTAACGACAGAGCCCGTGTTATATGGCCCCACTCGCAACCCCTTTAATCCAGCTTACTCTGCTGGGGGTAGCAGCGGAGGAGCCGCCGCTGCTGTTGCTGCGGGTATCGTGCCTGCAGCACATGCATCGGATGGTGGCGGATCGATTCGAATCCCGGCCAGCTGTTGCGGTCTATTTGGACTGAAACCGAGTCGGGCTGGCACTCCGTTCGGCCCATTACAGGGCGAAGGATGGAATGGGCAATCCATCAATCATGTGGTATCGCGCACCGTGCGCGATAGCGCCTATCTATTGGATTTGACGACTGGCGGAGAACCTGGGGATCCTTATGGGGTTTTCCGATCAGAGAACGGCTATTTGAACGCCTGTAGTGGTGACCCCGGCAGCCTCAAGATTGCTGTGGCGCCTCAAGGAATAGGCCAAACGCCTGTGGATCCTGAAGTATCCGCTGCCGTTGAAAAAATGGCTGGGATCTGTCAGGATCTGGGGCATCAGGTTGAAGAGGCTGTGCCTCAGCTAAATGTGCAAGATCTGACCCTGGCATTGATCACTGTGATTTTTCTTGAACTGCGCGCTTTGTTGCTGGCCAAGCAGGATCTGAAGGGGAAAACAGATCTGCCGAGCAGCGACGAGATCGAACGTATGACCTTACGCAATGCGGCTCAGTCCGAATCTGTACCAGCTCATAAACTCTTGCACGCGCGCCATACCATGCAGCAGGCCGGTCGAATCATGGGACAATTCCATCTGAAATACGATATCTATTTGTCGCCCGTGCTGGCTCTGCCACCGGTGGAGATCGGCTGGATTGATATGCATACAGAAGATGCTGATACCTATGCGCAGCGCTTGGGAGCCTATACTCCTTTCACGGGTCTGTTCAACCAGACGGGCCAACCCAGCGCTTCCATTCCTGCCGCCTTGAGTGAAAAAGGATTACCTCTGGGGGTCATGGCTACTGCTGCTATCGGTCGGGATGATCTGCTCTTTGCGCTGGCAAGCCAGATTGAACGTGCAGCCCCTTGGTATCTAGACTATCCTTTCATGCAATCTGCATAGCAGAAAAACAGTTATTTCCTGAGAGGCCGGAAGAACGTCCTAACGTCTTCTAGCAGCAGGTCTGGAACTTCCATGGCTGCAAAGTGCCCCCCGCGTTGGTAGCGGTTCCAATGCTGAATGTTGTACATCTTTTCAGCCCATATTTTGGGAGGACTGAAAATTTCTGCGGGATACAGGGCAGCGCCAGTGGGTACCGAGATGAAGCTGAAATCGCGCTCACTGTGTTCTTCTTCGTAGTACAGCCGAGCTGCTGAGGTAATACTGCCTGTGAACCAGTAGAGGCTGATATTGGTTAACACTTGATCCAGGTCCAGGGTATTACTGATGTCGCCGTCGCAATCCGACCAGTCGCGGAATTTTTCCAGTATCCAGGCAGCCAGCCCGACCGGTGAGTCGGTGAGTCCGAAACCTAGTGTTTCAGGGCGTGTCGCTTGGATTCTGAAATATCCACCCCCTTCGGTTTGCCAATGTTGCATCGCTTGCAGCCCTTTTTGTTCGAGCTCAGTCACTCCTTCCATCGGGTTTGCCGTTTCAGGAGGCATAGCCACGACCATATTGAGGTGTAACCCCAGACAATTATCGGGGTCTTGACGGGCCATCGAAGAGCTGATCATTGAGCCCCAATCGCCGCCCTGAACCCCATAGCTGTTGTAGCCCAATATTTTGATTAATTCCAGTTGCGTTCGAGCAATTTTTTGCGTGTTCCAACCAGAGCTTTCAGGCGCAGAAGAAAAGGTGTACCCCGGTATAGAAGGGCAGATGAGGTGGAATGCATCTGCCGCGTCCCCCCCGTAGCGTTCGGGCTGGGTTAACGGCCCTACCAGTTTTTGGAACTCTACAAAGCTGCCGGGCCAGCCGTGTGTCATGACCAGAGGGATAGCGGCTGGGTGCGTAGAGGGTTGGTGGACAAAATGCACATCCACATCCCCGACGCGGCACCGGTATTGCGGGAGTTCATTTAATTGTGCTTCCTGCGCCCTCCAATCGAATTCGTGACGCCAGTATTTGATGATTGTGCGCAAATAATCTACAGGTACGCCGGCTTGCCATTGATCTTGGGCGGTTTGTGTCTGGCGAGGCCAGCGCGTGCTATCCAATCTTTGATGCAGGTCATCCAACTGGTTTTGTGGGATATCAATACGGAAGGGGTGTGGTGTTACCATGATGGTTCCAGAGTCAAGCGCAAATATAGTTTCTCTATAATAGCAAAATTGCGTGATCTAATGCTGAGAATTGGTAATGAATGTGCTGGAAGCGATCAACGGCAGACAATCGGTGCGGGCATTTTTGCCGGATGAAGTGCCGTTAAAACAGGTCGAAGATTTGTTACAACAGGCTGCCCGTGCGCCTTCGGGAGGTAATCTCCAGCCTTGGAAAGTGTATGTGCTGACCGGGCAAGCGTTGAAAAAACTGATAGCGGAGATGCCGCAGATAGTCGCTGCAAACCCTCAGGGACAAAACCCAGAATACAGCATCTACCCCCCTGATATCAAACAAGAATACGAGCAACGGCGGCGCCGTGTGGGGCTGGACCTGTATGCGGCTCTGGGCATTGGCAAAGAAGATCGAGCTGGCCGGATCGCACAGATGATGAACAATTTTAAATTCTTCGGGGCGCCTGTCGGTATGTTTTTTTCACTGGATCGCCAGATGGATCGATGCCAATGGGCAGATGTTGGTATGTATATGCAGAACTTGATGCTTTTAGCAAGAGAGCATGGGTTGGATACTTGCCCGCAGGAATGTTGGGCTCTTTATCCTGAAGCCGTGGCTCGGCATACAGACATGCCGAGCCATGAAATTTTGTTTTGTGGAATGGCGTTAGGCTATGCAGATGCACAGCATCCTTCGGCCTCATTGGTCACTGAGCGCGAATCTTTGCAGACCTTTGTGCATTTTCTGAGCTGACAGCAGGCTAGGGGTTTGCTTCTGCGGTTATTCGTTGCGCGGTCCATTGCAATGTTTCATCAGCCTTGAAAGGAATCAGCTTCTGCCCCTGTATATAATCCAAACTGGCGGGGACGTGCTGAGATTCTTTTGTGAGCAACAGGCTATCGTGCTCGGCAATCTGGTTAGGCGGTAGTCGATAGAACTCGGCGCCGTGGGTACACGCAAAAGCTTCTAACCTGTCAAGCGCACCGACGGAATCAAAGGCTTCTGCATAGAGTTCAAGAGCAGTATAGGCGGTATAGATGCCCGCGCAACCGCAACTGGATTCTTTAGCAGCCTGGGCATGAGGAGCTGAATCGGTACCTAGAAAAAATCGAGGGTTCCCTGAGGTAGCAGCCTCTAGCAAGGCTTGCCGGTCGGATTCTTTTTTTGCAACAGGCAGGCAAAAGGCGTGCGGCCTCAGGCCGCCTTTAAACAGGTCACTGCGATTGATCAGCAGGTGATGAGCGGTAATGGTAGCTCCGATGCCGTTGCGCGCATCCCGCACAAAATGGACTGCTTCTGCAGTACTGGCGTGCTCTAATACCATGCGCAATTCGGGAAAATCCCGACTCCAAGGCTCTAAATAGCGTTCGATAAAACGGGCTTCTCGGTCGAATATATCAATTTCTGGATCCGTGACCTCGGCGTGTATCAGAAGAGGCAGATCTGCCCTTTGCATGTGTTCAAGAGTCGCCGAGAGCCCGTTCAATTTGGATATTCCGCCAGCAGAATGTGTCGTTGCGCCCGCAGGGTAGAGCTTGACACCACAGACGAAGTCGGTCTCAGCTGCCTTTTTGATCTGTTCAGCAGATAGGTTGTCGGTCAAATATAGAGGGATGTAAATCTGGCAGTGTCGATCGGGTGGCAGATGCTGATGAATGGCGTCTCGGTAGCTCAGCGCGCGTTCCACACTATCAATAGGCTGTACGAGGTTGGGCATGGCCAGCAACCGGTGGAAATGGCGAGCAGAATCGCACACCGTTCGATGCAGCGCCTCTCCCTCTCTCAGGTGCAAATGCCAATCGTCGGCCAGTGGTAAACGCAGCATAGGTGTATTTGAGTCAGGTGATATTGGCAACAAAGCGGATTTTGCGCTTTTGCGGATCTTCGGGTTTGTAGCCCCCTTCGGGGATATCAGGTTCGTTTGGGGTTGTCTCGAAGCTGAACCCTGGCCCACTGAAGAGCGCTTGCAGTTCAGCGAGCTGTTGTTTCTGTGCTGATTTCAGACAGGTGCGCCAAGAAATACAACCACCAGCAGCATTGAGCACTTTGATGCATAGGGTAGGATCTGCAGAGGAAGCAGTCATGTTTAAAGCAATGGTAACTACGGGTTGGTGTTAACAAAACATTTTAGTAATCTTGACTGTGTTCGAAGCGTGTTATATTTTTCCACGACCAGATTAAGCGGTTAAAATCATTTTGCCCGCATGGGTTGAGCCTGTGCTTGATAAGCAGGTGCATTCCCGAGCAAGGTTTTTTTTATCGCGGATCACAGAAACTATCGGCGCCTGTAGCTCAGTTGGATTAGAGTACCTGGCTACGAACCAGGCGGTCGGGGGTTCGAATCCCTCCAGGCGCGCCATAATTGTGAATCGTTGTAACTTATCGTTGCGCTGTATCAAACTGCGTACATTTACTGCCATTAAAGAATGATGAAAGACAGATTGGAGTACAAAGCATGGATTTGAATTTTTCTTCTGAAGACCTCAAATTTCAGCAAGAGGTGCGAGCTTGGTTGGCAGACAATCTGACTGCCGAAATCCGCGATCACCAAGAGCAAGGAGGCCGGCTACCGAAAGAACTGCAAGTCGAGTGGCAACGCAAACTCTACGACAAAGGCTGGTTTGCAGTGAATTGGCCGGAAAAATATGGTGGAACCGGCTGGACGCCAGCGCAAAAGCATATTTTTGCCAATGAGACGGCAAAGGCTAATTGCCCGACCGTATTGCCGTTTGGAGTCAGTATGGTGGCGCCTGTGATTTATAGCTTTGGCAATGAAGAGCAGAAGAAGCGTTTTCTTCCGGATATTCTGCAAAGCAATGTCTGGTGGTGTCAGGGCTACTCAGAACCCGGTTCTGGCTCTGATTTGGCTTCTCTAAAAACCAAAGCCGAACGAAAAGGAGATGTGTACGTTGTCAACGGCAGCAAAACCTGGACGACTTTGGCCCAATTTGCCGACTGGATTTTTTGCCTAGTACGCACTGACAGTTCGGGCAGAAAGCAGGACGGAATTAGCTTTCTCTTGATCGATATGCACAGCCCAGGTGTCGAAGTTCAGCCGATCATTACTATGGATGGTGGCCATGAGGTCAACTCGGTATTTTTCACCGATGTAGAAGTGCCTGTTGAAAACCTTATCGGTGAAGAAGGGAAAGGTTGGACGTATGCCAAGGTGCTGCTCCAGCATGAACGTACAGGTATTGCCGGCTGTGCCGCTTCTAAACGCCAATTAAACAAGCTGAAATCTATTGCAAGCAGCATTGAAGATGGCTCCGGAGGCAATTTGATGCAGGATGCTGCATTCAGCCGCAAGGTCGCCTTGGCGGAACTGGAATTGTTAGCTCTCGAACATACGGAATTGCGGACGTTGTCGCAGGTTGTCGCTGGAGGCGCGCCCGGTCCTGAATCTTCCCTTCTGAAGATTAAAGGCAGCGAACTGCAACAAATGATATCGGAACTTTTCTGGGAAGCAGCAGGGTATCAGGCCTTGCCTGACATCACCACGGAATTTGGACAGAATGAACCGCCGGTTGGCGATCCGTGGATGAGCCTAGCAGCACCCATCTATATGAACACTCGCAAGACCACCATATACGGTGGTTCAAATGAGATCCAAAAAAATATCATCTCAAAAGCCGTTCTAGGTCTGTAACAGCAACAGACTGTAGCTTGATGCACACAGATTTATCTTCTTTTTTACGGGAATAGCGCAATGAACCTAACCCTTAACGAGGAGCAAAAAGCTCTAGAAAGCAGTATTGCTCGCGTTCTGCAAGATCGTTATAGCTTTGAACAGCGGCATGCAATTCTGACCTCGCAACAGGGGTATTCATCGGACCTATGGGGTCAGTACGCCGAGCTCGGCTGGCTGGCACTGCCTTTCAGTGAGCAAGACGGGGGATTGGGGTTTGGCGCTGCTGAGGTGATGATCCTGATGGAACAATTCGGCCGCCATTTAGTGTTAGAACCCTATTGGTCGACGGTATTAGTAGGAGGCGGATTTTTAAGCCACGCACAAGACGCAGTTAAATCTGAATACCTGCCCCGTTTGTTAGCCGGTGATGCGCACTGTGCATTCGCCTTTGCAGAAAAACAGAGCAGGTTCAATCTAGCAGATGTGCAGACAGTAGCTGAGTCTGTTTCCAAAGGCTGGAAGTTGCGAGGTGCGAAAACAGTGGTGCTCAACGCGCCTCTAGCTGATATTGCCATAGTGACAGCACGTACTTCTGGCGGCGAGCAGGACGAGCAGGGTGTTTCACTGTTCGCCATTCCTCTGAAGCAGGCCAAGAATCTTGATCAGCGCAATTATCGAAACTTTGATGGTAGTCAGGCTGCCGAGCTTCAGTTCGATGGTACGGAAGTGGGACAAGATCACCTGATCGGGGAAGAAGGCAAGGGGTTAGAGATTGTGCGCAAAATTCTAGGGCTGGCTCTTCTAGGCTTAGGTGCTGAAGCGGTAGGTGCCATGTCGGTGCTTCAGGCCGATACCCTCGAATATGCGCGTACCCGAGAGCAGTTTGGCGTTCCTATAGCCAACTTCCAAGTGTTGCAGCACCGTATGGTCGACATGTTTATGGAATTAGAGCAGAGCCGATCTTTGCTTTATATGGCTGCCGTCAAAATTGATGAAGGCGATTTGAATCAGATTGACTATGCAACTGCTGCTTTGAAGGCGCAGACCGGAAAAGCGGGCCGTTTAATGAGTCAGGAATCGGTTCAGATCCATGGCGGCATGGGGATGACGGAGGAGTTGCGAGTGGGGCACTACTTTAAACGGCTGATGGCTATCGAGAGTACTTTGGGTAATACAGAGTTCTATTTGAAACGCTTTGCCAAGCTGGCCGCATAACCTGACCTAGCATTTCCGGACTTTGCCCGATTCTGACCCTTGGCTCATTGCCACTAATCTAGGCCATCAAGCTGATCGGCTGTACCGTGTGCATCGGATTCGGCTGACCCTCTTTGGGCAGCCCGTACACAACAGGTCTACCAGTGCGCTGTTACGCGGCCTGAAAACAGCACAGGATATGGATGGTCGCTGCATACCAGAGAGGCTAGATTCCATATTGCAGGCGGTGCTGAACGAAAGCCAGGTGATTGAGCGGGGCGGTATCCATCTAGATTTGGGAGATCTTTGCGCAGAGTCGTTAAGAGCAGATTCTGGCATCAACTCCGAGCAACTTAGGGCCTCGCTGTCAGCTTTGAAAGTGCATGATCGACCGCGTGATGTCATTGTCCATGGCTTTGGTCGCATCGGTCGTTTGCTGGTGCGCCAGATGTACGAAGCTGGTATGGAGCCGGAACTGCAGCTTAAGGGGATTTGTGTGCGCAAGGGGACGGATCTCAACCAGCGCGCCAATCTGTTGCAGCACGATAGTGTCCACGGTCAGTTTTCTGGCACCGTACAGGCAGTGCCGGAAGGGCAGCAACTGATCATCAATGGCCAACATATTCCCGTTTATTACAGTCTGGATGATCCACGTATCCTAGAGCTTGAGGGTGCTTTGTTGTTGGAAAGTACTGGCATCGGGCGAGATCTGCAATCACTGCAGGCATTCATTCGGGCTCCTCAGATCACCCAAGTGGTACTGACGGCGCCTGGAAAGGGCGGAGTCCCTAATTTAGTGCACGGCATCAGCGACCTCTCTGAACATGCATCCTCTTCAGTACTCGCTGCGGCATCCTGCACTACAAACGCTGTAGTCCCGATTTTGGATGTTTTGAACCGGCAGGCGGGCCTTAGGCAGGCGCATATCGAAACGATCCATGCTATGACTAACGACCAGAATCTGGTAGATAACGCGCATTCTTCACCCCGCAGAGGACGCTCTGCCACCAGTAACATGGTGATGACTTCTACAGGAGCCGCTAAGGCTGTGACAGAAATTCTGCCTAACTTGGCAGGACGCTTGAGCGCCAATGCTATCCGAGTGCCGGTAGCCAATGTTTCTCTTCTGGCATGCAATCTGGATTTGGATGCAGGCACAGATACAGATACCGTGCGCCGAATCCTGCACCAAGCTTCCAGAACTCCTACCTATAGAGATTTGATAGGCTATAGCGATAACCCAGAACAGGTCTCTTCAGATTTGATTGGTGATAGACACGCCTGCACGATCGATGGGGCATCGATATCCGCTCAAGACGGGCGTGCTAGGCTCTACGCTTGGTACGATAATGAGGCAGGATATGCGCTGCAAGTACTCAGATTGGCCGCTCAATTGAGCCCCTGCCAGATTCCGTAAATGGATAATGGGGTGGCACTTGCATCCATTAGTTGGCTTTTTTGCACAGAGTTCACTTAAAATAATTTTAACAATCCTGAACAGCACCTAGGCTCGTCAGAACCTGTTTATGATTGTTTTTGTATCGCTATGATTTTTTAGCTCTATACAGGCATTGAACGCGGCACTTGCCTTCAAATTCTGTAGTTGACATTTATACTGGAACTCTATACGGCTGACTGATTGCTTGTATGCGCCTCTTTAACAAATCCGGACTGTTTTTACCCATAAAGGGCGAACCAGCCGCTTCTCTGCCTAGTGAGGCTGAATACACTCAGACCGACCGCATCGGTTTACTGGGTGTTCCTGACTTTCCTGGACTGCAGCCCTCCATGATGGTGCAAGAAGGGGATCAAGTGCAGGCAGGGCAATTGCTCTGGACTGATCGCAAAAACCCTGCTCTTAGGGTGAACGCGCCTGTAGCGGGAACCGTTTCGTTGATCGATCGAGGTGCGCGTCGAATCCTCAAGTCTCTGTGTATTGAGCGAGACGCCAATCAAGAACCACCAGCTGCTTCAGCCCGCCTTAAAGCAGAAAATCCTCAGAAAATACGCGAGCTATTAATTGACTCGGGGCTTTGGACCTCCTTCCGCGAACGCCCTTACGATAAAGTCCCCCAAGCTGATTCTGCTCCTATAGCTATTTTGGTTACAGCAGCGGATCTGCGGCCTCTAGCTTTTGATCCTGCTCCTTTAATCCACCGTCATACTGAAGATTTTGTTGCAGGTTTGGAAATATTGCTCCAATTGACCGAGGGTGAAGTATTGGTCAGTGAGCTTGCCCATGCCAAACTGCCCGTGCCCGCAAACGCCCGAGTGCGCAAATTACTGATCGAAGATCCTTATCCCGCTTCTTTACCGGGGTTGGTCATGCATCGTTTTTGCCCGCCGACTTTACAACACAAAGTCTGGTATCTTGATTGGCAAGACGTGATCGCAATGGCTCGCTTATTGCGCAAAGGAGAGCGGGATCTAGAGCGTTACGTAGCTTTGACCGGCATGTTTGATCGCCCGCGCATCACTAAGTTGATACCCGGTGCTGATTTGGCTCAGGTTGCAGTTTCTGAATTGAGCGGTGACAGGTTGCAACAAAATTGGCGCATTGTGTCGGGATCAGTACTCTATGGACACCTAGCTGTGAGCATGCCTGCCCATCAGCATTGGCAGCCCGGTATCAGTCAATGGTTGGGACGCTACCATGCACAGGTGTGTGCCCTCAAAGAGGGTGGTCCATCGGTATTCGCTAACTGGCTGCGCCCAGGATGGAATCAATTTTCCAACCTCAATATTTTCGCTTCCAGCTTGATACCCAAAAAAACCTTTGAGCTAAATACGTTACGTCATGGAGCCGATCGAGGCCTTATCCCGCTTGAAATTTACCAAGAGATGTTGCCACTGGAGATACCAGTGATGCCACTACTTAAGGCGCTGATTGTGGGCGATACCGAAAAGGCGCAGCAGTTAGGCTGCTTGGAGTTAGGAGAAGAAGACTTGGCGTGCTGCACTTTTGCGTGCCCCAGTAAATACGATTACAGTGCTGCTTTGCGCGCCAATCTGGATCGGATCGAGCGAGAGGGGTAGCGTGAATTTTCTGAAAAAACAATTAGATCAAGCGCGGCCGTCTTTTCAGGCAGGTGGCCGCTTTGAGTCACTCTATCCGCTTTTTGATGTGCTGGAAAACTTCCTGTTTTCGTCTCAAAAAGTCACTTCAGGTCGTACGCATCTCAGAGATGGTGCTGACGTACAGCGCATTATGGCTATTGTCTGGGTTGCTACTTTCCCTGCCATGTTTTGGGGTGTGTGGAATCTAGGGCATCTGTCTTTAGTAGCAATGGAGGCTGCTGGTATTTCGAGTGTCTCGGATTGGCATGCCATCCCTATCGAGCTTCTAGGAGGCTATCAGGCAGGTAATTTATGGCACGAGCTGTGGTTTGGGTTGTGCTATTTTGTGCCGATCTATATGGTGACCTTTGGTGTAGGTATTGCTTGGGAAGCTATTTTTGCGATTGTCAGAGGGCACGAAATCAACGAAGGTTTTTTTGTAACCTCTGTTTTGTTTGCCCTCTGTTGCCCGCCAGATGTTCCGCTTTGGCAGGTGGCGCTGGGTATTAGCTTTGGTGTGGTGATCGCCAAGGAGATCTTTGGAGGCACGGGTAAAAACTTCATCAATCCGGCTTTAGCGGGCAGAGCTTTTCTGTATCTGGCTTATCCAGCTTCGTGGACGGGGGATACCATCTGGCTAGGAGCCGATGGTGTGTCGGCTGCCACACCTTTAGGATTGGCGGCCGAAGGTGGGCTGCAACAAGTGCAGCAACACTATTCTTTGGCCGAAGTTGCACTGGGAACGATCCCAGGATCCATTGGTGAGACTTCGTTGATCGCCATCGGCATTGGGGCTGCGATCTTGCTTTATACCCGCATTGCTTCTTGGCGCATCATGGCTGGTGTCATACTGGGAATGACTTTGACATCACTGCTCTTTTACTGGAGTTCCAGTTCCAGCGCCGTGGCTTCCATTCCGCCGCACTGGCACTTTGCCATGGGGGGACTGGCGTTTGGTATGGTCTTTATGGCTACAGAACCGGTGTCGGCAGCTAATACCGCTTTGGGCCGATGGATATACGGAGCAATCATAGGCGCCATGGTGATTTTGATTCGGGTATTAAACCCGGGTTTTCCCGAGGGTATGATGCTGGCGATTCTGTTTGCGAACCTCTGCGCACCACTGATCGACCACTTGGTCACAGAATCCAGTTTGAAAAGAAGACTTGGGCGTATTGAGCAGTTGTATCGGGTGAAATCATGATCCAGAAAGATTCCATTCAATACACCCTCTTTGTAGCTTTGGCAGTAAGCTTGGTGTGTTCAGTTGTAGTCTCTGCAATCAGCGTCTCGCTCAGAGACCAACAACAGGAGAATGTCCGAATAGACAAACAAAAAAGTATTCTTGCAGCGGCAGGGTTGACTCCTGCAGACGGGAATATAGACCGGACTTTCGCAAATATTCAGAGCTGGGAGGTCGATTTGCCCACCGGCCGTTTGATTCAGGTGGGTAGCTTGAGCGCAGATGAAATCAGTCAGACAGAACCTCTGGTTAGCAATCTAGATATTGCCCAGATTAGACGCTTGGAAACTTATTCCACTGTTTATTTCGCAGGCTCTCCAGAAGATTTTGACATACTCATAGTGCCTGTCCGTGGCTATGGGCTCTGGAGCACTCTGTATGGGTATCTGGCACTCAATAGCACTCTGGATGAGGTCGTTGGCCTAGAGTTTTATCAACACAAAGAGACAGCTGGTCTTGGCGGGGAAGTTGATAACCCGACTTGGAAGGCGCAGTGGCGTGGCAAAAAAATCTATTTGAGCGGCTATTATGCCCTTCATGTCGCTAAAGGCAAGGTGCCAGCGGGCTCGATTTATGCTGATTTTCAAGTGGACGGACTGGCCGGTGCCACTTTGACCAGTCGCGGCGTTGACAACCTGCTGAAATTTTGGCTGGGGGATCAGGGTTTCAAACCAATGCTAGAACGTCTTAAAAACGGAACTCCTTATGACAACTAAGGCCTCAGAGGTCCTGACAGGACCTATCTTTACAAATAATCCCATTGCGCTGCAGATATTGGGCGTCTGCTCGGCACTGGCTGTCACCAGTTCACTGTCCGTGACCTTGGTCATGTGCGCAGCTCTAACAGCAGTGGTCGCCTTCTCAAACGCATCTATCTCGATTATTCGCAAGCAGATTCCGTCGAGTATTCGCATTATCGTACAGATGACGATCATCGCTTCTCTGGTCATCGTAGTGGATGAAATCCTCAAAGCCTACAGCTATGAAGCCAGCAAAAAATTGTCAGTTTTTGTAGGGCTAATTATTACAAACTGTATTGTCATGGGCCGCGCCGAAGCTTTCGCCATGAAGAACCCACCCGGCATCAGTTTTCTCGATGGGTTGGGCAATGGCTTGGGCTATAGTTTGGTTTTGATTGCCGTTGCAGTGATCAGAGAACTGTTTGGAAGCGGCACTCTGCTGGGGTACAGCATTTTTGAAACGGTTTACAACGGCGGATGGTATCTGCCCAATGGTTTTTTCCTGTTGCCACCGAGCTCGTTTATTATCATAGGCCTTCTCATCGGCGGTCTGAGGCTCTGGAAGAAAGATCAGGTAGAGGCAGCTGACTATAAAGTGCAGGCTAACCAACCAACCCGCCCGGGAGAAGTTTCAAATGTTTGAACACTACATCTGGTTGTTTATTCGTGCAGTATTTGTTGAAAATCTGGCCCTTAGCGTCTTTTTGGGTATGTGTACTTTTATTGCGATATCCAAGCGCATAGACACAGCTATAGGGCTTGGTATTGCGGTCATTGTCGTTCAATTGGTGACTGTGCCGCTCAATAACCTCATTTACCAGTATCTGTTACAAGATGGCGCGCTCAGTTGGCTGGGGTTGCCTGGAGTCAATCTGGAGTTTGTTGGCTTGATCTGCTATATCGGTGTTATTGCCGCTGCAGTACAAGTGCTGGAGATGTTTTTGGATCGGTATATCCCGGGGCTTTATAACGCATTAGGCGTCTTTTTGCCTCTGATTACCGTCAATTGCGCGATTTTAGGAGCGTCTTTGTTTATGGTCGAAAAGGCCTACAATTTTCCAGAAAGTGTGGTCTATGGCTTGGGAGTAGGCGTGGGCTGGGCTCTTGCTATTGCACTACTTGCGGGCATTAGGGAAAAACTTAAATACAGCGATGTGCCTCAAGCGCTCAGAGGCCTTGCTATTACTTTTATTGTGGTCGGTTTGATGAGTTTTGGCTTCATGTCGTTTGGCGGTATTTCGTTTTGACGCCTGCGCTGAAATTCTGGTGTAAAGAACAGTGTTAATTGAATTTATTCTTGGAGTCTTTTCGTTTACAGCCATAGTTGTGCTGTTGGCATTAGGCATCCTGTTTGCCCGCAGCCGTTTGGTACAGGTTGGCAATGTGCAGATCAACATCAACGGTGATCTGGCGCATGGCCTGCACACCAAAGGAGGCGACAAGCTGTTGCAGACTTTGTCAGATAACGACATTTTCTTATCCTCCGCATGTGGTGGCGGAGGTACTTGTGGGCAATGCAAGTGTCAGGTAATTGACGGTGGCGGCAGTGCCTTACCTGTAGAAGTACAGATGTTTTCCCCCCGCGAATTGCGCGATGGCTGGCGCTTAGCTTGCCAGCTTCCGGTCAAACGAGATATGTCGCTCAAATTGCCTGAGGATGTTTTCGGGGCACGTGCTTGGAAGTGCAAGGTGCGGTCCAATGAAAATGTGGCGACTTTTATTAAAGAGCTGATTCTAGAACTTCCTGAAGGCGAAAATGTGGATTTTCGGGCCGGAGGCTATGTGCAACTGGAATGCCCTCCTTACGATTTGGATTACCACGATATAGACGTACAGCCTGAATACCGCCCTGACTGGGACCGCTTTGGGGTTTGGGATAACCGAGTGAATAATCGCGAAACAGTGATACGTGCCTATTCCATGGCAAATTACCCGGAGGAGAAAGGAATATTGAAGTTCAATATCCGTATTGCAACGCCCCCACCCGGCAGCTCACACCCCCCTGGCATCATGTCGTCGTGGGTGTTTGGCTTGCGCCCTGGTGATGAAGTGAATGTTTTTGGCCCCTTTGGCGAATTTTTTGCCCGCGAGACTTCGGCTGAGATGATTTTTGTAGGTGGCGGCGCCGGTATGGCGCCGATGCGGGCTCATATTTTTGACCAATTGCGTCGGCTAAACAGCAAACGGAAGATCAGCTTCTGGTACGGTGCGCGTAGCTTAAAAGAGATGTTTTATTCCCAAGAATACGATCAGCTGGCACAGGAGCATGACAATTTCAAATGGTATCCAGCTCTTTCTGAGCCTTTGCCGGAGGACCAATGGCAAGGCAAAACCGGATTTATCCATCAGGTGTTACTAGACTCTTACCTGACCAATCATCCGTCCCCAGAAGAATGCGAGTATTACATCTGCGGGCCGCCAATGATGAACACTGCCGTGATCAATATGCTTCAGAATCTGGGAGTTGAAGATGAAAGCATCTTGTTCGATGATTTTGGTTGATTGAGACTGAGTTTTTTGTGATGCTGACGACTGTTTTTTTTGCAATGGGCTTGTTTGCGCTGGCCACTTTAGGATTAGCAGCGGGCCTGATGTTGCAGGGCCGCCCCTTGCAAGGGTCTTGCGGTGGCCTGAACAATACAGAAGGGAGTTGCGCACTCTGTGGAGCGGATCGCCAGGAGATTTGTCAGCGCCCCTGAGGCTAGCAGCGCTAGGGCTGTGAGGTCTCTATCTCGGTGGTCCTGTTGATATTTAGCGCATTGAGAGCCTGAGCCGCTACTTCCTCGATGGAGCGATGGGTGACATCGGCACAGGGGATCTTGTATTTCTCGTACACTTCTCGGGCATCCTGTACTTCCTGCCAGCACTGTTGCATGCTGGCGTAGCTGGAATCAGGCCAGCGTTTCTGTCGAATGCTCTGCAGGGTATCCGGCTCTATGCTTAGCCCGAATAGGCGCCCGTGCATGGCTTCAATCTCTGGTGGCAGCCGTTGTTGCTCCAGATCTGCTGGGGTCATAGGATAGTTTGCCGCTCGGAGCCCAAACTGCACGGCAATGTATACCGAAGTGGGTGTTTTGCCAGTACGAGATACGCCCAGCAGGACAATATCAGCGTCCTGAAAATATTCCAAGTTGCAGCCGTCGTCTTGTTCCATGCTGAACTGTATCGCATTAATCCTGCGAGTATAAGTATCTTTAGGCTCGTTTTGCGCGCCGACCATAGCAGAGGGGCTTTCATTCAGTTCTTGAGCTAAGCCTGGCAATAAAGCGCTATAGACGTCGATGACATAGCTCTGACTGGTCTGGATAATGCTACTCAGCTTTTTATCGACTAGCGTATCGATAACAATGGGCAGCTGTTGATCCTGCTTGGCACATGCATCAATCTGGAGGACCGCCCTATGTGCAGAATGCAGATTATGCACATAGGGGATCGCTTGCTGTTGCCATTGGATCTGAGGAAAGCGGGCAACGAGACTGCGCCCCAGCATTTCGGCCGTATTGGCAGTGTGATCCGAGATGTAAAAAATAGAGCGCTTGAGCTTCACTATGAAGTCCTAGAAACTAGAGTTTGTTGTAGCTATTATGTCTTTTCTGGATAGATGGAAGTTAACATGCACAGAGCTTGTTTTTACAGTCGGGTACTCTTGTTCGGGATGAATCAAATCCAGCAGTGTAGCTGGAGAACGGGTGGCTGGGGCAAATTGCTGCTGGTCGCATTCATGAGTTGTGCGGCCTTGACGGCTTGCACGGGGCCCCAACTTTTTGCTCTTTCTGGCAATACTATGGGAACCTACTGGAAGGTGTTAATCGCCACTGAGTCCGATGTGGATGCGCTTCAGATACAAGGGGCTATCGAAGCGACACTAGAACGGATCGATGGTAGCATGTCGCATTGGCGCGACGATTCAGAAATTTCCAGACTCAACCGTCAGTCGGTCGGACAGTGGATGCAGGTATCGGCTTCGCTTATGGAAGTACTCAGGCTGAGTGCCGTGATATCACAAGCTACAGATGGTGCTTTTGATATCACCTTGGGCCGGCTGGTTAATCTCTGGGGCTTTGGCCCAGAACAACCTCTCATCACACGCAAATTGCCAAAACGCAAGCAGCTAGACCAGGCTTTATTGCATGCTGGGTGGGAAAAGTTGGAACTTGCCCCGTTCAGTAAAAATGATGCTGGATCGGCTGGTCTGGTGCGACGCATGGATTCATTCAGCGTGGATCTCTCTGCAGTAGCCAAAGGCTACGCGGTAGATCAATTGGCTGATCTGTTATTGGTGATGGGCTTCCGGCATTTCTTGGTTGATATTGGCGGCGAATTGAAAGTATCTGGCATGAAAAACAGAGACAGTTTGTGGCAAATTGGTATTGCACATCCAGCCGTTGGCACCGGACCTGCTATCGCTATGACCATCAGCTTAGATGCAGGTGCTCCCTGGGCTCTTGCGACTTCGGGGGATTATCGCAACTACGTAGTCGAAGCAGATCGCAGATATCCCCACGTTCTCTCGCAGAAACATGGCCGTCCGATTGATCATCAACTGGCTTCTGTATCTGTAGCCGATGCATCCTGCGCACAAGCGGATGCCTTAGCCACTGCGTTGCTTAGTATGGGGGCAGAACAGGCTTTGATTTGGTCGGAACGAGCAGCCATTCCAGTGCTTTTGATGCAAAGAGTTGATGCGGAGTCTGCAGAACAGGGCAGGGGAGCTGGATTCAAAGTATTAGCAAACAGCTATTGGCGCCGCCAGTTTGGAACTCCCACCCCTTGGCTGTCCGAATTCGGGGTAGAAGATCTGGGTTCGGAACAGAGAGGTTTATAATCACTTCCTAATGATATTTCGTCAAAGGTCAGACTATTGGTGCTGTTTTCGCTACCGTCAGAGAGTTCTACATCTGGGTCGGCTTTGCTCAGCCCCGATTCTTTACCGCAACACCTTAGGGTTCCTATAGCCTGCATGAGTCGAGCAGCCTATCAAGATTGGCGTCAGGGCCGAATTGATACAACTGCCATGGCACAAGACCTGAAACACGTTTTGAACCTGTCAGCAGAGCAGCACAGCTTGTTACTCAGTGACACAGAACTGCAGCTAGATGTTAGCATCACTACCGCGACTGATGACGGGCTACAAGTCGCATTGGAGGCTTTTTTACAAAGTGCACGTAGAGCAGGGCAAGAGCAATTGGAACTGGTGGCCTGTCTGTTACCTTTTGAATATGCGCCTTCAGAAAATGAGAGTTTTTTCTGGGGGGCAGTGAGTAATTTTGAACCGCAATCATCGGCCTCTCACGTTGTCAGTTTTAGGGCCTGTCGCCACGCTTCAATAACCACCTCAATAAACCCTTCAGCCAACACCTCAATCAACCTCAGCGGGTTGTATCAACCAGATGTCGAGTACCTGTATCTAAAATCCGGTTTTGCATCGTCGGTATCAAATCCGCCAACCCCCATTCAGCTGCAGGGTACCGGTATGCGCTACTTGTCGGATGCGAGCGCGCTGGAATTGATTCGGGCGGTAGGCTTTGATACCGACGATGCCACTCAAATCCCCAAACAGTTGTACTGGATTTCATACAGAGATCGGTTTGTCTGCTGGATGGGGCGTCGTATGCCGCCGGTCAAATCAAAGCGCATTCGACGCAGGTATGAACTGGAAGGTACAGGGCCTGTTTTGGCTAAAGGGGCTACCGCTAGTCAGGGAATTGTTGCCGGCCCCGTGCATCTGGTAACCAACCCGGACCAGATTATCGAAGGAGATATTGTTGTGGTAGATCGTTTAGATCCCATGTGGCAGCACGATATCAAACGGGCTCGGGGCATTATTGCCAGAAAAGGCGGGCGAACCAGCCATGCCGCATTGATGGCTGCTGAATTGGCTATCCCAGCCATAGTAGGGGTCAATGTAGACCTATCAGATGGCGATACGGTCACCCTAGACTGTGAAAATATCAGCCAGGGTAGAGTCCTGTCAGGTGCTGTCGATTTTCGCATCACAGAGATCGATTTTGATCAGCCGCCCGAGTTGCCTCTAGATCTGATGCTGGATATTTCAAACCCTTATCGGGCCTTTCAGCAGGCGCGTACTCCCAATAAAGGCATCGGCCTCATTCGTCAGGAATTTATCGTTGGGCACATGATCGGCGTACATCCTCGAGCCGTTTTGTCACCCGGACGGCTGGATCAGACAGAACGAACTGCCTTGATGGAGAAGGCTGCGGATTATGACAGTCTGGAAGAATTTTTTGTAGACAGGCTGTGTCAGGGCATTATGACCCTGACTGCATCTGTTCCAGAGCAACCGGTTTTCTTGCGTTTGTCTGATTTCAAATCAGATGAATACCAACGTTTGCTGGGGGGACAGGTATTTGAACAAGCGGAATCCAATCCCATGCTGGGCTTGCGAGGCGGATCCCGTTACTTAAAGCATGATTTCAAGCCTTGCTTGGAACTGGAATGCCTTGCGATCAAAAGGGCGCGCGAACAGATGGGTCTGGAGCAGATTCATCTTGTCGTACCCTTTGTGCGAACCCCTGAAGAGGGCAGTACCATTTTGAATACGCTCCAAGAGTTTGGTTTGGGCCGCTCGGATCAGCTGGAGATCCACATGATGTGTGAGATTCCTTCTAACCTAATCTTGGCAAAGGAATTCATGCCTCTTTTCGATGGCTTCAGTATTGGCACCAGCGATTTAACGCAGCTTATTTTGGGAGTAGACCGTAGCTCTCCGATGGTATCCTACTTATTTGACGAAGGCAATGCAGCTGTATTGCGGGCGTTGCGGCAAACGTTGACGCTCTGGCAAGAGCATAAAGTGCCTGTAAATGTTTGTGGGCGCGGGTTGAGCATGAATTTTTCTCTGGCGCTCTGGTTTGCTAAACAAGGGGTACAAAGGATCACTGTTGAACCTCAGCGCATTTCAGATCTGTGGTTGCTCCTCTACGAACAGTTATGATCGATAGTGTGGCTGGTCGTTCAGTGGCTGGTTGTTCTCTGTGGATTGTTGCCACCTAAAAGAGATCAATCAGCAGATCAAAACTCTGACGCAGTCTAAGATGGAGGCAGGAGTGCCAGATAAAAACCTTTAGCGGCTGTTACTGCAGAATGTTTTCAGAGCGCTCCAGCCTTGGAAATATTGGTATAGATACATGAAACGTCTCATTGAAGCGTGCCTGCTGATGAGCATCATGCTCTCAATCTTTTTGTTGGGTGCTTTGTTGTCTTATAACCCAGCTGATCCAGGTTGGTCGTATTCCTACACTGGGTATCCAGATGACCTAGTGACCAATCTAGGTGGGCATATCGGTGCTTATATTAGCGACTGGGCCTATTTCCAATTTGGGTGGAGCATCTTTCTGATTCTCTTTTTTCCGTTAGATATGCTGCGGTTGGTGACCGGCAATTTTTATCGCGCTTATCGCCAGCACGGGCAAATTCCCAATATTGACCTGCAAGAAGGCATAGAAACAAAAGTGTTAGTGGGGATCCTGGGGTGGTTTTTTGTGCTGCTTTTCAGTACTGCTCTGGCGCATTGGTTGTTGCCTGCATTTTCGCTACCTAATGGCTCTGGAGGGGTTCTCGGTCAGGCGATGGTAGCCTATCTCAGCGCCTTCGGGGTAGGGGGTGGATATATTATTGCAGTAGGTTTTCTAGCCATAGGAATCTGGATGGTGAGCGGCATTTCATGGTTTCTGTTTGTTATTTACCTGTTGGAATCTGTACTCGCATTGGGTCGATGGGGGTTCAGCTGCTTCAGAAAATTATTTTCGCGTCTAGGCGGAATTAGGAGTGACGGAGCCAGCCCCAAAAGCCTGCCTCAAGAGCCTGGCTCCTCCTTTGACGGCGCTCTTCCATCTTATCCACCATTACAGCCAGAACAGGATAGTACGGTCAGCGCACCAGAGGTTAAAACCAACGCACTTTCTAGTAAGCCTCTTCAAACTGTTAAAAAGCAAGCGCCGCTGCCAAGTAGCAAAGAAGTCGCATCCAGCGCGCCTGTTGATCAGCCCCTTAAAACGCAGCCGGTGCAGCCCCCTAAAGCGCAGCTGGCCCAGTCCTCGGCCTCGGCCAATATTAAAGAGCCTTCATCCAGCCCGCCGGTTTCAAGCCAGCAAGCGGTGCCAAGTTTGGACATTTTGGACCCTGTACCCCAGGCTAAGGTAAGGACGCATACACTCACTACCGAGGCGCAAGCACGCAGACTGGAGCAAGCTTTGGCAGATTTCGGCATCCGGGCAACAGTCATGGAAGCTATAGCTGGTCCTCTGGTTACGCGCTTTGAGTTGGAAGCAGAACCAGGCTTGAAGGTTTCCAAAGTACAGGCCGCCGATACAGATCTGGCGCGGGTGCTGTCGGTCAGTAGCATTCGAGTGGTTGAACTCATCGAAGGCAAGCCCTACTTTGGGATTGAACTTCCCAACCCTCAAGGAAGTATTGTTTACCTGAAAGAAATGATGCAAGCAGTGCATTCTTCAGAGACATCAGTTCTCAGTAGAGGTGCGCTGCCCATTATGCTAGGGGCAGATATTACCGGCCAACCTGTGTGGGCAGATATTGTCCGAATGCCTCATCTTTTAGTAGCAGGTGCAACGGGTACCGGCAAATCAGTCTGTATCCACAGTATCCTGACCAGCTTGTTATTATCCGTGCGCCCGGAACAGCTGCGGCTGATTTTGATTGACCCCAAAATGTTGGAATTGTCCGCTTATGAAAGCCTACCGCATTTGATTGCACCAGTTGTCACCGAAACAGCTCAGGCCACTGCTGCTCTGGTGTGGAGCATCCAAGAAATGGAACGCAGGTATGTCCTAATGTCTACACATCAGGTTCGGGATCTGGCGTCTTACAACGCAAAAGTATCCCCTCAGGAGCAATTAGCCCGAATTTTGATTGTGATTGATGAGCTAGCAGATTTGATGATGGTAGCAGGCAAGACGCTTGAGCAGTACATTGCGCGCATTGCACAAAAAGCACGGGCTGCTGGCATCCATTTATTGTTGGCAACGCAAAGACCCTCGGTAGATGTCATTACTGGCTTGATTAAGGCCAATGTGCCGGCCAGGATCTCTTTGCGCGTTGCTTCTGCAATCGATTCACGTACCGTCTTGGACCAACAGGGCGCCCAACAGCTCCTAGAGCGCGGCGATATGTTATTTCTAAAGCCGGGAGTACGCCAGGTGCTCAGAGTGCATGGGGCCTTTACCAGCGACGAAGATGTGCGTAATATCGTCAAAGCGTGGCAGCAATTGCCCGTTGCGCCTTGGCTCGAACGCTTGGTAGCCTTTCCAACTCAGCAAGCTGAGGATACTGTAGCTCAGAAAGAAGGGGGGCGCTCAGACGCAGACCCAGATCAGGATTTATATATTGAGGCAGTAGAGTTTGTACAGAATTCAGGTAAAACATCTGTCTCTGCGCTTCAGCGCCACTTGCGCATCGGTTTTAATCGGGCGGCCCGCCTGATAGAGCAGATGCAGCATGAAGGAATTTTGGGTGAACCCGATAAAAAAGGCATTCGCCCTGTGCTGTGAATGGCAGGTAATCAAGCTACACTATTGCGCCAATATCTGCGTTTCAGCGTGCTAGCCTTGACCTGAGCACTTGTAATGCGTAATATTTAGCACAATCGCTGGGCTGCAAGATGGCAGCTCTATAGATCTAAAACTGTCCCCTTCGTCTAGAGGCCTAGGACACCGGGTTTTCATCCCGGCAACAGGGGTTCGATTCCCCTAGGGGACGCCAAAAGCGGGAATAGCTCAGTTGGTAGAGCGCAACCTTGCCATGGTTGAGGTCGCCGGTTCGAACCCGGTTTCCCGCTCCAACCGTCTATGCTCAAATTCGATAGGCATTTTGTAGTACGGTCGCATGCTTTAATCGCGTGCTCTAGATCGCAAATAGCCGCAAATAGCCGTGTATCAAGCAATCACATCCAGAGCCGGCTTGACGGAACAACTGAATGGAGGGCTGGCATGATCGATCATTGGTTACCGCTTCCAGGCATACTGGTTGTTGCTGCTTTACTGCTGCTGTTCCTGTATATGGCTTTTGCACCTTGGCCGGGGCAAATGGCCCGCTACACCAAAGGCGAACGCGTTCTACTAGAACGCAAAGGCCAAACTTTAGTGTATTACCAAAGAGGAGCCGGACAACCTATCGTATTGGCTGCAAGCGCTGGCCGAGAGAGCAGCGATTTTAATGAGCTGACAGATGCTCTGGTGTCGGCTGGTTATCGTACCGTAACGATAGAAGCCGCTGGTATTGGCGAGGCAGATTTTCCAGAGCACAAACCGACCCTCTATGATTTAGCAGCAGACATGGAGTATGTGCTAGATGACGCTGTGCCACAACAAGAGCAGGTTACCGTTTTAGGCCACGCTTTCGGCAATAGGTTGGTGCGTGCGTTTGCGCATCGTTATCCAGAGCGGGTCAAGTCTGTGGTATTAGTTGCCGCTGGTGGTATCCGCGCCGTGCCTGATCGAGCAGCTAAAGCACTCAGGCGGTGTTTCAACCCGATTTTGCCGGTGAGTATTAGATTGAAACACATTCGATATGCCTTTTTTGCAGACGGCAATACCATCCCCGATTATTGGCTGCGCGGATGGCATGCCGATACGGCGGTGATGCAAGGCCAAGCCAATGGCATGATCGATAGCTCGGAATGGTGGGGAGCTGGCGGCAAGCCTATTCTGCTGATCCAAGGCTTAGAAGATCGAATTGCACCTAAAAAAGATACGGCCGATTTGATGCTCCAAGAATTCGGAGATAGGGTGCAAGTGGTGCTAGCGGGACGGGCAGGCCATGCGCTATTGCCTGAAAGGCCTGAATTGATTGCCTCTTCAGTAGTCCGCTTTTTAGAGGAACAGTACCAGCAATAGAACCTCTATTCTGTAGCTGGTACTTGATGTTTGGAGTACTCTGATGCCTGTAATCACTCTCAGACCAGACGAGAGACAGCCCAATACTTGGTGGCTGGTTTTGAATCGCCCGCAGCAGTTGAATGCTTTGAGTACGCAGCTCTTGCAAGAGTTGCAGGCGGCATTGGTTCAAGTAGCCGGCGATCGTAGGGTACGTGCTTTGATTCTTGCAGCTTCAGGCCGGGTTTTTTGTGCTGGTGCTGATTTAAAAACGCTCAGGGCGCTGGCAGGAGATGTGGGGCAAATAGACCAGTACATGGATCATTTCAATACAGTGGTCGATACGCTGGCAGGTTTGCCTATTCCTACTGTAGCCGCCATACAGGGCGGTTGTTACGGGGGTGGTGTCAGTCTGACTCTTGCCTGTGATTTCCGCATTGCTACTGAGGAATGCACTTTTGCGTTACCTTCTGCCCGTTTGGGTGTTCTGTACACGAAGCACGATATTGCGCGATTGATGCGCGCAGTTGGACACGGTTGGGCATGCAGGATGTTGCTGGCCGCTGAAAGCTGTGATGCACAAGCGGCACAAGCCAACGGATTAGTGCATTGGCTGTGTTCTGATAGTCGTTTAGAAGCTGTTAGCCGCGAAAAAGGCAGTTATCTTGCGCAATTATCGCTGGCGAGTATCGGGCACAGTAAATATTGGCTGAACAGGCTGTCTGGCGTAGAAGGGGTCTCAGAGCAGCTGGATTGGGGAAGCAGTACAGATGTTACTACTGGATTGCAGAGCCAAGCAAAAGAGGGGCACCCTTCATTTGCTTGGCATCCGGAAACGGATGCTTGAAGGAGAGATCCGGAAACGGATGCTTGAAGGAGAGATCCGGCTACGGATGCTTGAAGGAGAGCTTATTGCTCTCGGTAGACAATGCGCCCTTTGCTCGGGTCATAGGGCGAGAGGGCAACCCGTACACGATCGCCCGTTAGGATGCGAATATAGTTTTTGCGGATTTTCCCAGAAATGTGTGCGGACAGTATGTGCCCGTTGTCGAGTTTGACTTTGAAATTTGTATTAGGTAGCGTTTCGATAATTTCGCCTTCCAGTTCGATCTGGTCGTCTCTAGCCATAGGTTTGTGGAATAAAGGTAATGCTGATAATTGTAAGGCAGATACAGCCTTGTCTACAGTCTGCAAGTGCGTTTGCCCTTAGGCTTGAAAAAGTTTGAGCAAGCGGTATTTAACATAATATATATTATGCGAACTTTGTTAAATTCAAAGTGTACCGGCACGCCACTCTTTGAGTGTCACAAACTCTTCGGATAACGATGGGTGCACCGACAGAGTTTGGTCAAATTGCTCTTTCGTTAATTGGCTCTGCACTGCAATGGCCAAGCATTGAATGATTTCTGCTGCTGCGCCTCCAACGATCTGCGCACCAACGGCTTTGCCATCTGAAGCTTTGATGATCAACTGCACCAAGATTTGTTCCTGACTACTTGTTAACGTGTTTTTGAGTTCACGAAATTGCGATCGATAGACCTGTATGTCCCCATAGGCTTTAACTGCCTCGGATTCAGTCATGCCTACGGTACCTAATGTAGGCTGGCAAAAAACAGCTGTAGGGATCGATTGGTAATCGAGCGTGCGTTCGGCATGCAGATAAGTCTGGGCGTGCCAATCGACAGCTTGGGCGATGGCGACTGGTGTTAACTGGGGCGTACCGATGACATCGCCAATAGCATAGATATTGGCTGCTGATGTCTGCCAGTTCTCTGAAACTTTGATATAACCCCGCTGATCCAAAGCGACCCCGGCCTGTTCCAGCCCTAAACCATCAGTATTGGCGACCCGGCCGGTTGCAGCCATGACGCTATTGACCGTCAGTTGCTTCCCCGAACTGAGTTGTATTTGCACCAAACCCGCTGGGGTTTCCTTGAGCTCTGCTAGATCTTCCTCCAGATGCAGTGTCAGATTGTCTTTGAGACGAATTTGGGCAGTGGCATGCTCAGCGCATGCGCGGTCAAAGCTGCGCAACAAAGGCGCCCCGCGATAGATTAAATGCGTTTGGCAGCCAAATCCGGCAAATATACAGGCAAATTCCACGGCGATATACCCTCCGCCAATGATTGCCACTGTGTCAGGCAATTGCGGCATGTGGAATACATCATCTGATGTTTGGATCAATTCTGGGTTTAGATTGTCCGGCTTGACCGCTTTGCTACCTGTAGCAATCAGGATTCTGTCGGCGGTAATGCTATACGGGTCGGTCTGTGAACAAGTAATTTCAATTTGCTGATCCTGAAGCATCCGTGCTCTGCCTTCCAGCACCTGCACCCCAGCTCTCTCGAGCAACTGCCCATAAATGCCATTCAAACGTTTGATTTCAGTATTCTTGGCTGCCAGCAGATGCGGCCAGCTGAGCGTGCCGATGTTGGCATCGACCCAGCCATAGTCACGTGCGTCTTCTACGTCAGCACGAAAGTGTGAACCGTAGTAAAAAAGCTTTTTGGGGATGCAGCCCAGATTAACGCAGGTGCCTCCTAGTTGCGCCGTTTCTATCACGCAGACTTTAGCACCTGACTGGGCTGCCAGTCGGGCTGCTCTGACTCCGCCGGATCCTGCTCCTATGACGGCCAAATCGAATCTTTGAGCTGCTGTCATCAATGTTCCTCTCTAAATAGGGTCTGAAAAGCTTTCATTTGAGGTATCATATTCGATTATCGCTACTGCAAAGCTGATACGAACAGCAAGAGCAATAACAAGCGAATAACAAAAGGAAAAAAGAAATGACACATCCGTTTGATTTAACAGGAAAGGTTGCCGTTGTAACGGGCTCTTCGAAAGGTATTGGCAGAGCCACCGTTGAAATGATGGCAGATCTGGGAGCCAAAGTAGTTGTCTCTAGCCGCAAAGCACCGATCTGTGAAGAAGTAGTAGCAGGGATCAACCAGAAGCATGGGGACGAGCGTGCAATCAGCGTGCCATGTAATATCGCAGAGAAGGCCCAGTTGCAGAATCTAGTCGATCAGACGCGTGAGAAATGGGGGCAAATCGATATCTTGGTATGCAACGCAGCAGTCAACCCGTTCTTTGGTTCTGCGGCTGATATCCCTGACGATGCTTTCGACAAAATCATGGCGTGCAATATTCGTTCCAACCATTGGCTGTGCAATATGGTGTTGCCCGAGATGATTGAACGTAAAGACGGTGCGGTGGTTATCGTATCATCTGTGGGCGGCTTGAAAGGCAGCGAAATGATTGGCCCTTACTGCATTTCTAAAGCCGCAGATATGCAGATGGTCCGTAACTTGTCATCAGAATACGGTCGCCATAACGTCCGAATCAACTGCTTGGCTCCAGGTTTGATCCGTACCCACTTCGCACGCGCTCTTTGGGAAAACCCCGACATTCTCAAAGCTTCTACTAGCACGACACCGATGCGTAGGATCGGCGAACCGGATGAGATAGCTGGCGGTATTGTATTTTTGTCTTCACAAGCCGCAGGGTTCACCAATGGCCATACACTCGTTATTGATGGTGGTGCCACTATTAGCTAGTAACTCACTAGCAACTTCGATCTGAACTAGGTTACCAAAGCAGCAACAGCCCTGTCAGTAACCAAGCCTTGTTGCGGCCTCCAGTATCCAGAGCTTGCAACCTGTCGCAGCATTCAGACTCCAGCTTGCACAAGGCTTTGAGTGAATGTTTGGTTGACAGTTCTTCCGCTAATTCCAGCCAGTTGCGCCTCAGCGCACTGACAGGCTCGGTTCGTAGACCTATCGGCAGAGCGGACCCTGCCGCTGTTAAGGATGCATCGACAGTTAGCCGCCAACAAAGGCGTATGGCAAAATCCGGCTGTTTATCGCCCCATTGCTGAGCGAGGCTGGAGGCATCGATTTTGCCATTCATGAGCTGCTGTAGATCGTTTAACTGATCAGATACTAGTTGTCCTTTCTTGTTGCGCACCATATTAGCTGCTCGAATGGTACCACCGGAACACAGATGCCAAAGTATCTCGTATTCATCCAGCTGATCTGCTGGAATTTTCGGATGTTGGCTTTGATACCAACTCAGCGCCTGATCCCAGTCGGGCATTGGTGCGGCCCGTATCTGTACCCTACTCCGGATGGTTGCGGGTAGCAGGCCGGCACGGGGGCTGAGCATGATCAGCAACACTCCTTCCGGAGGTTCTTCCAGGAGTTTGAGCAAACCATTAGTGGCGGATCCAGTCAGTCGGCCATCCAGAATAATGGCTTTGCCGCCTTGCTGGTTTGCGGTCAGACCAACGAATTCTTGCGCCTGGCGGATCTGCTCGATGGAAATGCTGCCTCCGTCGCGTTTGGGCTGCACTCGAAGATAATCTGGGTGCGACTGATTGAGAAAAAGCGTACAAGAAATACAGGTGCATGCATCCCCGTTTGCCCAGCCCGACAGGCACAAATGGGCGCGCGCATAGATTTCTGCTACTTCCCCTTTGCCGATTCCTGCATTGCCGACCAGCATCATTGATGCTGGCAATTTTTGCAGGTCAAAAGCCTGAACAAGCGCCCTCTGCTCTTTAGTAAGCACAAAGCTATTCATTGCTTGGTTGCTGTGTTGGGTTCCATGAGCCTCTGTAACAGAGTGATCGCTTGGCGGGCTATTTCATCGGGTTGTAGTGAGCCGCAAAGTGTATTGATTCGATGGGCTTCAGTTTGGGCCAGATGGCGAAACCCGTCCTGTACTTTATTAAAAAATTCAATGCTACGGTTGTCGAAGGCGTCTATTAAAGCGGCCTGGGGATCTGCATTCGCTTCAATATCGGCAAAGAGTTGCGTCTGGGAAGCGCGTTGTGTTTGCAGGGCAGGCGGTAGATCAATCAGTAAGGTCAGATCTGGCAATATGTGCTTTAAAGGGTCTATAAGCGCTTGGTAGAGTTTTGGGCTGGCTCCCGTTGCATAGACCTGATAGGCAAAGCTGGAATCCAGATAGCGATCGGCAAGTACCCAATAGCCTTGCTCAAGTGCAGGTTTGATCCGTTCGGCCACCAATTGATAGCGCGCAGCAAAAAAAAGCAACAGCTCAGCATCAGGTGTGGGAGCTGTATCAGAGGCATTTTTTACCCAAGAGCGCACCGCTTCGCCTAAGGAGGTGCTTCCTGGTTCGCGTACCACAATGACCGGTTGGCTGTGCTGCTCTAAATAACTTTTTAAAGCGGTGATGAGCGTACTTTTTCCGCTCCCGTCAATGCCTTCAATGGAGATAAATCGGGATTTCAAGCTGGTTACTTGCGGGTTCGGGCTTGCCGCCGCTTGGCGCGTACTGTTTTGATATTCTGATGATGCTCTGCCAAGGTACGGCTAAAAAGGTGCGTACCGTCCCCTTTCGCAACAAAATACATGGCTCCTGTTTCAACGGGCGCCAGTGCCGCGCGCAAAGAATTTTCGCTGGGGGTGCTGATGGGCGTGGGCGGCAGCCCGTAGTTTTTGTAGGTATTCCAAGGGCCTTGGGTGCGCAGGTCTGTCAAAGTTAATCGCCGGGTGTAGTCGTTGCCCAAGCCGTAAATTACAGTAGGATCTGCTTCCAGTCGCCAGCCTTTGCGCAGGCGGGAAACATAGACACCGGCTATCTGCGGGGCTTCAGGTAAAGAGGCGGTTTCCCGTTCGACGATGGAAGCCAAAATAATGGCATCATAGGGTGTTTCGTAAGGTAATCCGGGTGGGCGTTCTTGCCAGAGCTTCTGCACCAGATCGCGTTGCCGTTTGCGGGCACGTTTCAGGATATCCCGATCACTCTCGCCGCTGGCGTAGTCGTAAGTGTCGGGGAAAAACAGCCCTTCTGCACTTTCATAGCCCATACGGAGCTCGTGTGCAGCCGCATAAGCCTCGTCGGACAGTACGTCAGCAATTTTAGGTTCCGCCCGCAAGGCGGCAGATATCTGGGCAAAATCCCAGCCTTCTATCAGCGTAATACGGTGCGTCAGTTGCTGCCCTGAAGTGAGCAGATCAAGCCATTCTGTAGAGCTGGAACAGCAATTTTGAATCGGATAATCTCCAGCTCTGATCTGATGATCCAGCTGGTAAAAGCGTGCGTACAGCTTGATTTGTGTCGTAGGTAATTGCCAGCCTTCGTTAGACAGGCGTGACAAAAGCCTGGAAAGACTCTCGCCAGGCAGTACAGTCAACAGCCCGCCGTAATCTTGTGGCGGTGTAACAGGATTGCGCAGGTTGTTCAACCACCAAGCTGTCGGTACCACAGCAACGATGAACCCCAGCACCAGCAAAAAAAACGCTTTTTTCAGCACAGGCCTTTGCTCTCAGTGTTTCTGTAATAGATTCTAGGCATTACTCAGATCTCACCAGCGTCGCCGATACGGTAGCAAAACGCCTGCATTGCAATCTGTAGTCGGAAACTATCTATTCTGGAGCAGAAAGAATCAGGGCGGCGTTCGTCCCCCCAAAGCCAAACGAATTACACAATGCGTGCTTGATAGGAGCTTTGCGAGTGTCAGTTACAATATCGATCCCTAGATCTTGCTCTGGCTGGTCTAGGTTGATGGTGGGGTGAATAGTCTGATCTCTGATCGATAGGATCGTTGCAATGGATTCGACTGCGCCTGCTGCGCCCAGCAGATGCCCGATCATAGACTTGGTGCTATTTACCGGTACGTTTTGGCTGCCAAAGAGCGATGAGATGGCTTGCGCCTCCGCTAGATCGCCCAATTTAGTAGAAGTGGCGTGGGCATTGATATAGTCGATATCTGTGGGTTGCAAATCGGCATCTTCAATAGCAAGTTCCATGCAATTTCTAGCATTGCGCCCATTGGGTTCGGGTGAAGTAATGTGGTAAGCATCCCCCGACATGCCAAAACCTGAGATGATAGCATGTATGGGGGCATTTCGAGCTTGGGCGTGATCTAAGCGTTCTAAAACCAGAATGCCAGCACCCTCTCCCATTACAAACCCATCTCTGTTAATATCCCAAGGGCGGCTAGCCTTGTCGGGTTCATCATTGAAATGCGTCGACAACGCTTGTGCTCGTAAAAACACCGCTAGTGACACATCTGTAATAGTTGCTTCTGCGCCTCCAGCAAGCATGACCGTTGCGTCACCTCTTTCGATGATCCGAGCGGCTGTACCTATAGAGTGTATGCCGGTAGCACAGGCAGTAGCAATGGATAAGCTGGGTCCTTGTAAATCCAGCTCAATCGATGCAACGCCATTGACCATATTGATCAGCGAGCCCGGCAGGTGAAAAGGTGATACTTTGCGCAGTCCCCCTTCTTTAAGACAGTAGCCAGCGTTTGTGCTGTAGCTGATGCCCCCTATCCCAGAACCGATACAGGTGCCTATTTGCGTGCGGTCCAACTCTTGGCCCTGATACTGATCCAATCCGCTGTCGCGCCACGCTTGACGGGCAGCCGCTACTCCCCAATGGACATGCTGGTCATAGCGCCGTTTGACTCTGGCGGCTAAGCTGTCTTCTTCGGTTGGAGCTACCGCCTGACCTGCAATGCGGGTAGGCAAGTTGCTCGCATCAAAGCGGTCAATGGGCGTTATGCCCGACTGACCTTTGAGCAGAGCATCCCAACAGCCTTCAACCTGATTGCCCAGGGGGCTGATCATACCCATCCCTGTTACAGCAACGGCGTGTCTGGGGACTTGGCGCGGTGTTAGCTTTGACATGGTACAGAGGTTAGAAAGAAGGTTTCTAACTGAGCTGACGGATGCCTAGGCTTCTAAGCGTTTGAGTGCATATTCAATAGCACTGCCAACGGTCTGTATCTCTGCGGCATCGTCGTCTTCGATTTCGATATCAAACACTTCTTCCATGCGCATCACCATCTCAACGACATCCAGCGAATCGGCGTTTAGATCATCAGTGAAAGACATTTCCGGACGGAGTTCTTCTTCTTTGACGGCCAGTTGCTCAGCAACCAGTTCGGTAATTTTGGCTGCAATCTCGTCTTTATTCATGCTCATTGGTGGGCCTCTCGGTTGTTGTTGGCAATGACAGTTGTTTGGACAGTTATTTTACTGATTTTAGTTAGAGAGAAGTTGATTAACTCATGTACAGGCCACCATCTACTCGAATGGTTTGGCCTGTGATGTAACCCGCTTGCTCGGACAATAAAAAAGCCACGGATGCAGCGATTTCTTCTGGTTGCCCGAATCTCTGAATGGGTATTGCACTGGCATAAGCCGTGCGTAGCTCTTCGGTAAATTCAGCAGTCATATCCGTATCAATAAAGCCGGGTTCAATGTTGTTGACGGTAATACCACGGTTGGCTACTTCTTTGGCTAAAGAGCGACTGACTCCCTCAATACCAGCCTTAGATGCCGCATAGGCTGTTTGGCCGGCATTGCCCATGGCGGCTGTTACCGAACTGATATTGACAATGCGGCCCCAACGGGCTTTGAGCATGGAGCGTAGCCCTTTGCGCATTACCGCTACCGCTCCTGATAGATTGATATGCAGTACTTCTTCAAAATCGTCAAGCGACTGGCGCATCAAGAGAGAATCTTTGGTAATACCGGCATTATTGACGATGGCTAATGGCGCAGGGAATTGGGCCCAGATATTTGCAAGCTGTTCGTCCAAGTTGGCACGGTCGGATAGATCCAAACAGGCCCCTCCTGATTGTGCAAAGCCCAGTTCAGCAAATTTTTTCTGAATTTGATCGGCTCCTTTTTGTCGGGTAGCTGTGCCTATGACTTGCCACCCATCCTGTGCTAGCTTCAGTGCAATGGCATTGCCAATGCCGCGCGAAGCTCCTGTAACAAGAACTGTTTTGGGTTCAGTAGTCATAGCGTATTGTTAGATCAAGTGAGTAAAAGATGCAGATCAGCTGGCGCTGAGAAGTGATTCGATGTGGTCAGTGCGCAGATCTGGATCAATTTTCTTGATCAAGCCACTGATTACTTTTTTGGGGCCGCATTCGATGAATCGCTTGACCCCCAGTGTTTTTAATTTTTGGATTGAGTAGCTCCAGCGCACCGGGCGGTGCAACTGCAGAACCAAATTATTGACCAGTTTGTGGGTATCGGCTGCAGGCTCAGCAGAGACATTCTGGATGAGTGGAAATGCCGGCATGTTCCAAGTAAGGCTACGTAAATCTTGCGCCAATTCGGCAGCTGCTTCTTGCATCAGAGAGCAATGGGAAGGCACACTGACTGAAAGCGGTAAAGCTCTTTTTGCGCCTGCTTCTTTGCAAGCTTTCGATGCCGCCTCAACTCCTTCAGACTGGCCTGCTATGACCACTTGCAGTGGGGCATTGTAGTTAGCAGGTTCTACAATTGATCCGGTTTCTCGGGTTACTTTGCGGCAACAAGCTTCAACCTGACCATCTTCCAATCCCAAAATAGCGACCATGCGGCCTTGACCTTCAGGGACTGCGCCCTGCATCAGCTCGCCTCTGCGTCTGACGAGCTTGGCGACTGTTCCTAGATCGGCACAGCCTGCCGCAACTAAAGCACTGTATTCGCCCAATGAATGGCCTGCTACATAGTCTGGCTGCGCTCCACCCTGAGATTTCCAGATTCTGAAAGCAGAAACAGATGCTGCCAATAGTGCCGGTTGCGTCTGTTCAGTACGGCTCAACTCTTCTTCAGGGCCTTCGGTAGCTAGTTTCCACAAGTCTATACCTGATGCTTCAGAGCAAATGGCAAAAGTTTCTCGAAGCAAGGTCTCTTGTGCGGAATTTTGAGCCAGTTTAGAGACCATGCCGACAGATTGGGAGCCTTGGCCAGGAAATACAAAACAGGTGGTCATAAGCGGGGCAAAATCAAGTTGAAGCTGTGATGTGTATTAGCAGCGGTTTGTGGCCTAGATTGCTACTCTTCAGGTCTCTTCTTGTTCCTCGTCTTGATTCTGTTTGACGCGAGGCTGAATCAGCAAGCGCCCCCGATAGGTTCCGTCCTGAGCAATATGGTGCCGGCGATGCTTCTCGCCTGTGAGAATATCTTCTGTCAAGTTGGGGCGTTTTAACGCATCGTGAGAGCGCCTCATACCTCTTCGAGAGCGAGTTACCTTATGTTTTTGAACAGCCATTGCAGCACCGTTGAGCTATGAAAAATTATACGAAACGCCTGAGTAGACTACAGGATGACTCCTAGTCTGCTCTAGACTTTACAAAAATTCTGTAAACAAAGGCTATTTTATTGCTTTTGATTGCACAGAGGTAATCAATCCTTACAAGAAAACAGTGTGTCAAGACACACTGCATTCAGGGTGCAAAGGTTGAAAGGGCACAGAGAGCAGCAATTCGTCTTCAGCAATTTGTAGCAGATCAATCTTTGTCGCTCTCTGAGTGTCTGAGCTCTCTAAAGACACAGAGCGCCTTGAACCTGGGCTGCGCTTGCGTGAATGGCTAGATCGTCGAGCTGTTGGATGCGCTATTTGAGCATCGGTTACATCTGTCGAGAAAGGGCCAATGACATCGAAATGCTGCTTTAACATTTTTTTTGCTTGCTCTTCGGAATGTGCGATCATCAAATGAAAGCGGCGGTTAATGTGACAGATTAGCTTCTGCTCGCATGCACTGCAATGCCCTACTAATTCTGTTTTTAGATAGCCTGTCAATTGGCGCAGGCTAGCTAGCGAAGCGACAGACCGAGGGCGTTCTGGCCCATTCGGGCTATCAATGTCTGGGCAGTTCCCTTGGATAAAACGTACCAGCGTTGGGGTGTTGAGGGTCCAGCCTATGGCAACAACCCGAGGTAAGAGTTCCTCAGTTAGCTCTGCTTCGACGATACCTTTATCCTCAAACCCTCTCCACAGCGCTTGAGTGGCATTTGAAAATGCAATCGGTTTTGGCACAGGATTCCTCATTTGCGGTAGTCTGTCGGTGCCCGCTCTGGTTCTGGTAGCCAGATGCTTTGAATTTCAGCAAAATTGTACTGATTGTAGATAAGAAAAGTGTGCTGTTTGCTGAGAGAGATGCTCAGTAGGTCCATTTCAATCCAAGAGTCCCCCAAAAATGATAATCAAATGATACGCAGACCAGAGCCAGAATCTGATCCACAGTTACAGGAATTATCCGGACAGCGGCTGGCCAGCACGCAACATTGGCAAGTCACACCCGAACACGAAGGGCGCCGATTGGATAATGTCTTGCTCAGGCTTGGGCTTCCCAGAGCTAGTACCTATCGGTTGATTCGTCTGGGCGCTGTCCGGGTCAATGGCAAAAAGGTCAAGCCCGAATACCGATTGGTTGCAGGTGAATGGATACGCTTTCCGGCCTGGGATGAGCCTTCTAAAGACCCTGTAGCCGGATCCTATGGCAGAAACGTGTCGCCGGCTCAACAGAAGCGCAAGGCACAATGGATACGTGAATTAGCGGGTTCAAGATGTGTAGCCAAAGAGCGGGATTTCATACTCATCAATAAACCGGCGGGGCTTGCCGTGCAAGGCGGCACAGGTCTTCCTTACAGCTTGATTGAATTGGCGCGTCTGGCTTTTCCCGAAGTTCGGTTTTTGGAACTGGTGCATCGTATCGACAAAGAGACTTCGGGATGTCTGGTATTAGGGACTTCGTTGGCTTTTGTGCGGCACTTTCAGCAACAGATAACTGAGCAGCAAGTCGAAAAGAGATACCTGTGCCTGGTGCAAGGATTGTGGCCGCGACAACGTACTGAACTTGCTGGCTGGCTCGAAGGTTCCGAGCTGCATCGGAACAGTCAAAACCGTTGGGCAGAAACTGAGGTCCAGCTCCGAAAATATTATCGAGGGATGAGCCTATTAGAGGTTCGACCTGTCACGGGCCGCACGCACCAGTTGAGGATACAGCTTTCTCAAGCAGGATACCCAATGGCGGGTGATACACGCTATGGCGATCGGGATTTCAATCGATTGCTAAAGACAGCTGGCTTGAAACGCTTGTTTTTGCATGCCCAAGGCATCGATTTTCTTAATGTGGACCAACACAGGTATCGCTTTCAAGTGCCTCTTGAATCGGATCTGGAGCGTGTTTTGCAGGGCTTGGCCTAAGCCCAGTAGTAAAAGCAGTTATAATCATTCAATAACAGAGGATTGTGACGATCGGCTAATATTCCGTATCTAACTCAAGTTATGATCCCTGATAGACACTCTTGGTCTGTAATTACTAATACTGTTCAGACATGTACGCTTTAAATCCCCATGTTCAATCAGCTCCTGAGCTGGCTTTGGCATCTTGATTATGACTGCCTGTTGTGAACCTAGCTTTAGAAACAGTTAAGCCCTCAAGCTAACGCCATTTGTTGCAAACTGAAAAGGCTGAGAAGGCTGAATTAGGATGCCTCAGATACCTTGCTGAGAGTCGTTATCGGGGGACTCGAATTTTCTGAAACCAGTTGAGTAGTATCAATCTACGACGCTGGCAGAATTCCTGAGTTCGATGCGTAAGTGCATATTAGATGCATATTAGATGTTTATCTGATCGAACTGCCCGGATTCGGAACAGGCTAGGTGCTCTCACCCAAGCCAAAAAACGGATCTATCTGGGCATGCTAATTAGCTAGAAACGTCACTCTACCTCTGCTCTTTATCCATAGTACGGAGCAGTAAAGATGGACCAATCAGAATCGCTAGACAATTCACAAGAGCATGATGCAGAGCCTACGCCCACTCCTGCAGCAGGCCATACAGACAAATCAGCAGGCACCGACGACTCGAGCCAGCCTGAGCAACCGGATCGCCCAGATCGCCCGAACCGTATAGTACTAGTAAGCTCCCCGGAAGGAGCGCAAGAACTACAGGTTGCGACACTGACAGCACGCAAAGCAGCCGCTAAAAAGAATGGGGCTACAGAGCGTTATGCTTTGCACCGGCGTATCTACAATGAAAACTTGCATTTTGCCTACCGGCGCTTTGGAATATACAAATGCGCTGTAGAGATGCAGGTCCAGCAAGGATCCCAACTGTACTATAAAGTAAATCTCAACCTCAGAGATACACCTCATATTTCGGCTGAGGGCATCGTTCCAGCTGCAGAAACAAAGCTTCCTAAACCATTTGGCGGTTCTCTTGCTAGCGCAGAGCAGTTGCCCGAACTGCAACCCGGCCAAAACATTCTGGTCCAGCTCACACAAAGGCAGCACGATCGCACACCTTTGTTGCGTTTGACGCGGTGGGTGAGCCTTCCTGGTCGTCATTTGCGTCTGATCCCTCAAATCCAGGGACGCAGCAATATAGACACCTCTTTGAAACCCCAAGGCACAGAGGCGTCTTTGCTGGACCAACTCAATATCCCTGATCAAGTCAGCGTCTTTATTCACAAGTCTGCACAGGGAGTGGCATTGGCGGCTTTGCAGCAGGATCTGGACAGCTTGTATCAGCTATGGCTTGAAATCCAGCAGCAACAGGAGCAACTAAAAGGGCCCGGGTTGATCTGGCAAGCAGACGATTTGATCAGCCGATCTGTGGTTCAGCACACGTCAAATCACCAAAAATCTACTCTGATCGTGGCTGACAGCCAGAGTGGTTACGACAGGATCGCGCGGGAACTATCAGAGATACAGCCTCAAGAGGCACCTGAATTGAAGTTGCATCAGGTACCTGAGCAAACGCCTCTGATACGTTATTACTTCGATCTTTATGGCATTGATGCCGACAAAGACTCGGCTGCAAAACAGGCAGCCAAAGATGGGGAAGCGGTTGCACGTTCAGCAACAAAGCAGGCGCGATCTGCAGAGGCATCACCTGAAAAGACCTCTGCTAAAGATTCTGGTAGGGATTCTAAAGCAGCTCCGTCAGCGTCAGAAGCTGAGAGCGAGCCGGCACCTAATAGCTCAACAACTAAGGCTGAAGACGTAGCTAGCAAGCAACGAACATCGAGCCGCAATGATAAATCGCAGAAGGTTTTGATTAATGCCTGTGTGCCAGGCGAGATTCGGGTCGCTGTCACTCGCGGCTCACGGTTGCGGTTGTACAGCCAAGAACGCAATGATATACCTGAATACCGCAACAGTATTTTTAAAGGGCGCATCACCGCCCGAAAAGCTTCACTCAATGCTTGCTTCGTATCAATAGGGCTACCGAAAGATGGTTTCATGCAGATGGAAGAACCCTCTGCCAGTTTGCCTGCCCCACAAGAAGGAGAAGAAGTGCTAGTGCAATTAGTGCACGAGCAAAGAGGCACCAACAAAGGCCCATTGGTGCGGCGCATAATCCGCATGCCGGGCAAATATTTATTGTTTTTACCTCTGAACCCTGGGGCCCGCGAGATTCCTGCGCATCTCAAAGGGAAAGCCGCTAAACAGCAGTACTTGGATATTTATTCCCGATTAAAAATCAATCCAGACATTGGGGTTTCCTTGCGCACTCAGGCGCGCAACGCGGCAGTAGATGTGATTCAAAATGAGCTGGAAGCGCTAGAAAAAACTTGGGAGAACCTGCAATTAGAGGCCAATGCTTGCTCAGCGCCCAAGCTGATGCTGTTAGATGGCAATTTGATCTCTAGAACGATTAGAGATCACTTCACAGCTAACACCTCTAAAGTCGTTGTCGACAGCCCTGTTCACTATGAACATGCTTTGCAAACCATTCAGGAATTGATACCAGAGTATGTGCATAAGCTGGAACTCTACGAGAGTCCTGTGCCTCTGTTTGAAAAATATGGTTTGGAGCAGCAGTTGAAGCAAGCGCAGCAGCGCTCTATTATGCTTCCTTCGGGCGCTGAAATTGTCATTGATCGAACCGAAGCTATGACGACAGTCGATGTCAATTCCAGAAGCGCCGGCAGCCAAGGTACTTTCTCTGAGACCGCTCTGGCGATTAACCTAGAGTCGGCAGAAGAAGTAGCCAGGCAGCTCCAACTCCGAGACCTAGGCGGCCTGATCGTCATCGACTTTATCGATATGCAGGAAGCGGAACACTGCCGAAAACTTGAAGAACGGGCAGATGAACTGTTCCGCTCAGATGCTGCACATATCCTGCGGACCGACATATCGCCTATGGGTTTGATGGAAATTTCACGCCAGCGTGTAGGTCTGGAGTTGTCGCACGTGAATACTCTGCCTTGCCGGCATTGCGATGGGCGTGGCTGGCTACTGGACGATTACAGCTTCAGCTTGGAAATATTACGCAACGCCCAATCGAGCGCCCAGCAAACGTCAAGAAATACCGTTCGTATCGAAGCACCATTGCGCATTGCCAATTTCCTGCACAATGACATGCGACAGATCGTTAGGGGCATCGAAGATGCAGCTGGCGTCAAGATACATGTCTTGGCCCACCCTTATAGGGAACCGCCGTTTTTTGAAATCAAAACCTGTGATACACCGGATCTTCTCGATGACCAGCAATATTACGCACCAGATTGGCAACTAGATCCCCAATTACTGCAGAAGCGTTTATTGGATAAACGCAACCAACAGAAACCGGTGATGGTGCCCAGCAGACCTAAGGTTATTCGGTCACGTGTGGGAAGCAAGAGCGCTAAGTCCCGTTCACCCGGCTTGTTGAAACGACTGTGGAACAGCTTATTCCCTCAAAAACCGACCCACAAAGCGCATGAACGCCATGGCCGTCCACAGGGCAACAAGGGCAGGAGATCCCGTCAAGGGGGTAACCGAGGGCGCTCTGGGCAACATCAGAACCGCTATGGTAATCGGCAAAGGCAGCAGAACAACAGATGACACAGGCCCAAAGGCTGTCAAATCAGGGTCGATTACCCTGAGACAGCTTTTGTACGGCGTGGCCAATCAACTGCCCGGCTATTGAAAACTTACTGGAAGGTACCAGAGGCAAGGCCTGATATTGGAACCAGTCGGCTTCAAGTACTTCTTCCCCGTCCGGTTTCAAAACGCCCGAGTGGTAATCTGCATAGAAGCCAAGCATAAGCTGACTGGGAAATGGCCAGGTCTGGCTGCCAAAGTAGCGCAGGTTTTTAATCATTATTTGTGATTCTTCTAGGACCTCTCGGGCAACTGCTTGCTCTAGGTTTTCACCGATTTCTACAAAACCAGCCAAGCAGCTGAAAAAACCCTGCGGGAATTGTGCACTATGCCCGAGTAGCAATCTATCTTCTTTCAGCACCAACATGATGACACAGGGTGTGATTCTAGGGTACCACTGCATGCCACAGGCCTGGCAGTTCAATACCCGCTCCCGTCCGGGTACATATTGCGTTTTGCTACCACAGCGCCCGCACCAACTGTGATCTTGAGCCCAGGCCAAAAGCTGGCGTGCATGCCCCAGGATGGCCATTTGCTCTGTACTAGCAGTCATTAAGGCTTGCCGCATCGTCGTGCGCACCCATGGATCTTGCAGAGTTTCAGGTGCTCGAATTTCCGCAAGGCAGACAGGTTTGTCATCGAGGGTGCCCAAACAGAGCTCTTGAGCCACTTCCAACCCAGACCAACGGAACGCATCGGCGGTCACTAAAAATCCGCTCTGCGTATCAGAAGTGATCAATTCTGCGTTCGAAGAGAGCAGAATCCAACTGGCATGCGAACGGTCAATAGTGTCCATGTGACAGCCAGCTGGGTTGAAATGCATGAGCTAAATCAGTTTCTGTATCTAGGTACAAACAGATATTATGCACGCCATCTAAGAAACTCTGCCAATCCCGTATTCAGTGCGAACGCCTGAATGAGTGGTATCAGAAGCCAGAATGCGGCAAGCATCAACTTTTATAACGGGCTACTATTCAGCATGAATTACAATGGAAGTAGCCAAATTTTCTATCACAGATCCATGTTGCAACTACGTACCTTTTATCAAACCTTCCTGGGCGATGCGCCTGACTGGTACAAACAAAGTATCTTGGCCTTTCTAGTGCTGAATCCCATAGTGGCTGTTCTTACCCCAGCCGATGCGGGGTACTTTTTTCTTGGCTGGGTCCTGTTGTTGCAGTTTATCTTTGTGTTGGCAATGGCTTTGTACAGTTACCCGTTACAGGCAGGTGGGTTGTTAGCCGTTCAAGCTGTTGTGCTCGGATTGACTAGTGCTGATGCGGTCTATCGGGAAGTAGAAGCCAACCTTCAGGTGTTCCTGCTGTTGATGTACATGGTGGCCGCTATATTCTTTATGAAAGATTTGTTGATCGTTACCTTCTATCGTATTCTTTTAGCGGTGCGCAACAGAGTATGGGCCAACCTGCTGATTATGCTTGTCAGCGCAGTACTGTCTGCATTTCTAGATGCTTTGACCGTTATTGCCGTGCTCATTACCACTTCTGCCGCTGTTACCCATGCGCATCAGGATGAAGCCAGCCGGCCGGCTATGAAGCGATTTCTGATGTCCATCGTCATGAGCGGTGGCATAGGAACTGCGTTGGGGGGAGTGTGCACGCTGGTGGGTGAGCCTCAGAATTTGCTCATCGCCAATATGGCTGGTTGGGATTTTGTGGAATTTGCCATACTGATGGCCCCCATTACTATTCCTTGTGCTATTGTAGGGTTACTGACTTGTGCTATCCTGAGCTACTTTCAACTCTTTAGCTACGGCGAACGCATGGATGAGAGATTTAAGCACAGTATCGTCAAACAGTTGGACTTGATCCGCCCAAAAGAAGAGCATGCACTCAGGGTTTATCATGCCAAGCTGCTCATTCAAGCAATTGGTGGCGTGCTGTTAGTCGTGGCATTAGGGCTGCATCTAGCGGCGGTTGGTTTAATAGGCCTAGCGCTGATGGTTTTCTTGACTACCTTTACCGGTATCATTCATGAGGAGGAGCTGGGAGCTCCTTTCCACGAGGCCATGCCTTTTACCGCGCTGTTAGTCTGCTTTTTTGCCATAGTCGCAGTCATTCACGATCAGCATTTATTTCAACCCGTGACGCTCTGGGTACAGTCTTATCCGTTTTCTGCCCAACCTGCAGTGTTATTCATGGCCACAGGCTTTTTATCCGCCATCAGTGATAATGTTTTTGTTGCCACAGTCTATATGAATGAAATATTCAATTCTCTACAGACCGAGGCCATCAATAAAGAGCAGTTTGACATGTTGGCGATCGCTATCAATACTGGAACCAACTTACCCAGCGTTGCTACGCCGAATGGTCAAGCAGCTTTTCTGTTTCTATTGACCTCGTCATTGGCGCCTGCTATCGGCCTGTCTTATATGCGCATGGTGTGGATGGCAATCCCTTATACAGTTGTACTCTCTGTGACCGGTTTTATCGCTGTTATTAATTACCCCACCTGACCGCAGCGATGAGTGCAATGCCGGATAGCCAACTTGCCCTGGTCTCTGCATCCGCAGTTCCGGTCGATCGCCGGTTTAGCATTGCTCCGATGATGGGGCATACGGATCAGAATTTCCGCTGGTTGATCCGGCAATTCTGTCCACACATCTTGCTTTTTACCGAAATGGTCACTTGTAAAGCGGTGATCCACGCACCGCCGCTGCTCAGAAAGCAACGATTGCTGGCTTATGAAGATGCTGAAGGAGCAGTCGTTTTGCAAATGGCCGCTTCAGAGCCATCGGATATGGCACAAGCAGCCGCCCTAGTTGAACAAGAAGGCGAACAGGATGGCCATTTTGTCGAATTGAATATTAATGCCGGCTGCCCTAGCAAACGCGCTACATGTGGCAATTTTGGGGCAGTGTTGATGCGCCAGCCTCAAAAAGTTGCTGACTTAGTGCGGGCAGCCCGAGATCACTGCAGCCTGCCTGTGACGGTCAAAACACGCTTGGGGGTGGATGAGCAGGATTCAGATGATGAACTGGCTCATTTTATTGATACCGTGGCGCAAGCAGGATGTAGGACTTTTTATTTACACGCCCGAAAAGCATGGCTCAATGGCATTAACCCAGCGCAGAACCGCAACCTGCCCCCTCTGGATTATGAGCGTGTCCGCTCTATGCAGCGCCAATTTCCTGAACTGGAATTTATCATCAACGGTGGCATCCGTACCTGGCAACAGGCGCGTGAACTGCTGCCCACTTTCAGCGGTGTAATGGTCGGGCGCGGCGCCTATATAAACCTAGGGCTACTTCTTCAGGCCGATCAATGGCTTGCCAATAGTCTAGATGCCCAACAGCCTCAAGCATCCTCTGACTGCTATCACAATCTAGTCGAAGTGTTACCAACACGGATTATCGACCGGTTGCAGTCTATTCAAGGGAATCAACGTGCAATGCGAGCATTATTGCGCCATCTACCTCCGCTTTTTCGCTCCATACCAGGGGCACGCTCATGGCGAAGGAGCCTGTCAGTCACCCATTCCAGCCTGGACCAAAGTATTGAGCTGCTGCCCAAGCTACCCTGGCAGGAAATTGTGGAGCGGGCTGCTCCGGTAGCGGCTTAGCTTCTTTCCGGCCAGATGGGCGCATCGAGGGCGGGTTCTACAGCTGTCTGGTGTTCCCGAACATTGACTAAGGGCATCGCCACCATGCTTTCATACAGGCTCAACGTCTGCTGAATCAGCACCTGCTGCTTTCTGTGAGCTGGATACAGCCTCAAAGGATAAGGGAATCCGGTATCCAGCGTAGCGTTTTGCGGCTGTTTTTGAAAAAGGGCTGAGGCGATATCTAGAGAACTGGCATCCCAATGGTGTAAAAAATCCTCTTCGTCAAATTCTTCATCGAACAAGTCGTCCAGAATGCTTTCGTCTTCTTCGGTTGCAGCCCCGTCAGTTACCTGCCATTGGCGTCTAGACAAATAAGCATCCCGAAAAGCGGCATACCGATCGCCGCTAAAAATTTTTTCAGCACCCAGCAATGATTCCCTGAACGCCAATGTGTCTAACAACAGAAAAGCCCAAGTTTCATTCGTGGTGAACGTATAGCTTTCGATACTCATAAAATAGCTGGGCAGCCGTGCCAAACCGTCCCTCAGTGTGCTGGGGCCCAAAAACGGCAGAACAACGTAAGGGCCTGGGCCGATACCCCAAACTCCTAAAGTCTGGCCAAAATCTTCTTGTTCACGGGTCAAGCCCATATCACTGGCGGGGTCAAATAAGCCCCCAAAGCCCAAGAAGGTATTAATCAGGAAACGGGCTATTGAAACCCCGCTTTTTGCTATTTTCCCTTGAAGCACCTGTTGGACACCGGTATTGAATTGGGTGATGTTGCTGGTGAAGTTATAGACCCCTGTTCTAGAGGGTTTCGGCAGAGAGTTGCGGTAGCCTTTGGCCACTGGAACTAAAAAGTAAGCATCCAAGGTGTCGTTAACCTTGAATATAAATCGGTTGAAGCCCTCCAGTGGATCTGTAGAGTTGGCCGAAGTTGGCTGAGATTCAACCGCAGAATTCAGAACCGCTTCGTCAATTAATGGTTGGGCGCTAGCCTCGTGCGCGATCAGGGCAGAGGCAAAAAGTACCAGCACAGCTGTGTATATCAGCACAAAATCCTTATTCATGACTTACCACTAAATCAACCGCGTTTCTTGCGATTTTACCGCTCGGGATTAAGATTCTGGTATCTTGATCGTTTCGGTGCTTTGACTCTGGTTTGAGTAAGCCAAAGCGCTGGCTACGGCAAAGGCCGCCTTGCGCCAATAATTGCCTGCAAGGCCCGAATCGAGCCCTTCGCCCATAGCCTGTGCAGTCACCTGAGGCAAGAGTGGGATTTGCGCCAACCGATTCAATTCTAGAGGTTCTGGCTCGTGTTGAGAACTGAAAATAGCATGCTGATCATCGCACTTCGGACAGTGCCAAAAGCTCATATTTTCAATCCAGCCGAGAAGAGGGATTTTGAGTTTCTGGTACATACTGACCCCTCTGCGGGTATCGGCTAGTGCCATGGGGTCAGCAGTGCTTACAAGTACTGCGGCGCTGACAGGAGCCGACTGTGCCAATGTCAGGCTGATATCCCCTGTGCCAGGTGGCATATCCACAATCAAGTAATCGAGCTCACTCCAGAAAGTTCTCAGTAGCAGCTGTTTGAGGGCGCCACTGATCATGGGACCTCGCCATACCATGGCCTGTTGTTGTGCGGCTAACATGGCCATAGAGATGAGCCGGACCCCGCGTACTGGAACGGCTGCCATCATACGCTCGTCTCCCTTTCCCAGTATTTCCGGTTGGGTTGCAGCTGGCAGCCCGAACAGCAACGGCAGGTTAGGGCCTTGGATATCAGCATCCAAAAGACCGACACGCGCGCCAGCTTCGGCTAGAGCTAAAGCCATATGAGCGGCTAGCGTTGATTTGCCGACACCACCTTTGGCTGATGCGACAGCGATCAAGCTGGTGATATGGTTATTGCCATACGCCTGATTGAGTTTCAGTTGACGGGCTGGAGGTATTGGTTGGGTGTGAAATTTCGTTTTGATTTGTTGCGGGTATTCTGCACCCAACAATGCCTCGGATTCGGCTTCTAAATTGGCCAGCAATGCTTCGCCCGCCCAGCCTAGGCCAACATCCAGTGTGGCATCTGTAGCCGAGCGGGTAGCGATAGTTAGGGGGCCTGGGCGCTCATTTTGCAGGCATTGAAAAGCATGGTGTTGCAGTTTATGGGCTATCGCCGATGGTTCGATCATATGCTCTGAGAGGTCTTGTCGTAAGGGTGCAAGAGAGACTGCGGTATTTGCAGCTGAATCTTCCTAAAATTCTAGCAAAAGCCTTGCCTCCAGCACCCGTCTTGACTGCCCCGAATCGACTGATCGTTACCCATGCATTGCCTTATGCCAATGGCCCTATCCATCTTGGACACCTGCTCGAGTCTATCCAAACCGATATTTGGGTGCGTTTTCAACGTTTAAAAGGCCGGGAAGTTGCATTTATTTGCGCTGATGACGCGCATGGCACGGCCATCATGCTGAAAGCTGAACAAATGGGAATAGACCCGGAAACTCTGATATCCCAGATCCAACCCCAGCACTACCGTGATCTAACCGCCTTTGGTGTCAGCTTTGACCACTACGGAACAACCCACGATCCTACTAATGAAAAGCTTTGCGGGAGTCTATACCAAGCGCTAAAAGGCTCTGAGCTGTTGGGTGAAACATCCAGCACACAACTCTATGATGAATCCAGGCAGATGTTCTTGGCAGACCGAATGGTCAAAGGGCAATGCCCTATCTGTTCAACAGAGGATCAGTATGGAGATGTGTGTGAAAAATGCGGCTCAACTTATGACGCGGTACAGCTCATAAATCCGGTATCCAATTTGACCCAAACCCGACCCTCTGTCCGAGAAGCGAGCAATCTCTGTTTCAATTTGCATCTGATGCAACCGGAGCTGACTTCATGGCTTAAGCAGGCAGACATTCAGCCCGCCGTTCAATCTAAACTGAACGAATGGCTGGATCAGGATTTGAAACCCTGGACTATCAGCCGCCCTGCTCCCTATTTCGGTTTTCGCGTGCCTGAATCGCCCGATCGCTATTTCTATGTGTGGGTTGATGCGCCGCTGGGCTATATCTCCAGTCTGGATAACTGGCTCAAGAAAAATGAGCAAAAAGAGCAAAGCTGGCAGGACTGGTGGCATGAGGACACCGAAGTCTGTCATTTCATCGGCAAAGATATTATCTACTTCCACACACTGTTCTGGCCGGCCATGCTCATGGCGTTGAAGCTGAAATTGCCAGATCGCGTTCATGTACACGGATTCTTGACTGTCAACGGCAGTAAGATGTCTAAATCCAGAGGTACGCTGGTAGAAGCCCGAAAATATCTCGACCTGTTACCCCCAGATGCGCTCAGGTACTATCTGGCAGCTCGTTTGGGAA
>JBPCXB010000181.1:0-1204 GCA_051008935.1 Gammaproteobacteria bacterium
GCAGTGCATAAGCACTGGCGGCTAAATCATTAATGAACAGGACTGGTGCTTGAATGTTGGCAGATATTTGCCCTTTATCAAATTGCCAATGGTTATTAGTGAGTTTGATACGCTCTTCCTGCACGCGAGTAGCAAGTGCGAGGCAACAGCCCGTAATATGGGTCAATTTATGGGTGGCAAGGTAGTCTTGGATGGCTTCTAGAGGCGTTTCATAGGAGGCACACAGAAGTACCTGCACATCACGTAATACCGGGCGGTGCCCGTCAACATGAGCAAAGCGCGCATGGGTGCCGCCGATGTCTGCAACGATGTAGAGCGGTTCAGCCATAGAAAATACTGGCGCCTTTGTCTGAGGTACCTGCAGCACTGCGCAAGCGGCTGAAAAGGTTGCGACCTATGGTGCTCTGGTCGGTGCTGGGCATGGGGGTTTCTGTACGTGCATGCCACTGTGCAGGCGGTACGATTGTTTGCATGGTGCCAGCGGCCAAATCGATTTCGATGAGGTCGCCGTCTTGTAGTTTGGCCAGAGCCCCCCCAGATTTGGCTTCGGGTGAGACATGAACAACAGAAGGTACGTTTCCAGACGCCCCGGACATCCTGCCATCTGTGACGAGCGCTACTTGGTAGCCTCGAGTTTGCAGCAGGTTCAAGCGTGGCAATAGCTGATGCAGCTCGGGCATACCATTTGCTTGCGGGCCTTGAAAACGTACCACGACCACTAGGTCTTGGTTCAGTTCGTCATCGTCGAATGCTTGACGGAATTGTTGCTGGTCGGTGAAGATGCGGCAAGGAGCACGGATCAGGTGGCGGCTTTTATCGACGGCTGAGATTTTTGAGATCCCCATGCCTAAATTGCCTTGTACTAGTTTGATGCCTCCTTCGGCATTAAAAGGTGCGTCGTGCGCGCGCAATACTTCGGGAAGGGTTGATTGAGAGACTGTTTCGTTCCAGACTATTTGCTTATTAGCATCAAGCGTAGGCCGCAATTCGTAGGCAGAAAGTCCTTGCCCCATCAAATGAGTAACCGCTTCATTGAGCAAGCCGCCGCGCCTGAGCTCTCTGATCAGAAAGGCGGTTCCTCCAGCCCTCTGGAAGGCGTTGATGTCTTCAGTGCCATTGGGATAGATGCGCGCCAGAAGAGGGGTCACTTTTGAAACAGCGTCAAAATCCTGCCAAGTGATTTCATATCCAGCTGCCTGGGCAA
>JBPCXB010000182.1:0-2110 GCA_051008935.1 Gammaproteobacteria bacterium
TGATGGCATTCTTATCTGCACCCACTTGCAGTATTCTGTCTAGCAAACCCAATGGTTTAGGATTGTCAAACACCTCTGCAGCATCCGCAAAGACCTCTTTCAGCATCTTACGCGCGCCATCTGTATGGCCCACTTTTTCGTGTGTCCATATGGTCATTGGCACTATGCCGGGCTGGACTTCATTCAGATATCTCTTCAGTTGCGGTGCCCCCGTACCCTCTGCACCCCAATAAATCCGCCCTTCATCCATCCATTGCTGCATCTTCTCGCGACTCGTACGCCAACAACAGGTCACTGGTGGCAAGTGTTCTTGCTTAGTCACCGGGTTGACGATTGGGTAATCGTATGCTGCAGAATACGATTTGACTGACAAGTTATCACTCCGCCACCGCCCCTTGCCGTCTTGATCATCATACTTATACGGCTTGTTTTGTTTTTCGGTTCGGGGCAATAAGTTTCTACCCCAACCATTGGCACTATTTCTGAGGTGGGTCTTGACGTAGCAGATTACAAAATCATGATTGCTGGAGAAGTATTTAGCGTCATTAGTGGGGGCATAGCGCTTTTCCCAAATAATGTTGGCAATCGCATTCTGTGCTCCAAAAATCTCGTCCATCATCAAGCGCAAGCGGTGCTGTTCGTTGTCGTCGATGGAAATAAAGATCACCCCATCTTCTGCCAGCAGTTCACGCAATAACACCAAGCGGGGCCACATCATGCAGCACCATTTATCGTGGCGCAGGCCGTCTTCTAAGCCTACAGGGTTTTGGCTGAGCCATTGCTGCATCTGCGGGCTGTTGACATTGTCGTTGTAGCACCAATTCTCGTTACCGGTGTTATAAGGCGGATCGATATAGATGCAGTTAACCCTACCAGCGTAGATAGGCAACAGGGATTTGAGGGCGTGTAGATTATCGCCGTGAATGATCAGGTTGCCGTCCAACCGAGCCTCACCCACAGACTTTTGAACATCAGGCACTAGAGGCCGGTGCGGCACAGACAGATGGTGGTTGCGAACAAACTCTTTACCTTTGAAATGCAGCTCAGTCATCTGGCTCCTCTTTTCATTATTGTGCTGCCTCTAGGGCACCCAGAATCAGCCCTATAGCGCACCTGCTGCCATCTTGGCTGGCATTCGATGCATGGGTATTGCAATTGTAATGGATAACTATACGCACTTTCAAAGGCTGGTGTTCTTTACTTTTTCTCTAAAGGCACTCCTCGTCAGGCGACTGTTACTCTTTCTCTAAAGGCACTCCTCGACAAGATCGGAGTGCGTGGTGGTGTAGACGGATTTGTGCTCAAGAGGCATGGGAATGTAGACGGGGTTGTGTATAAGGCTATCTAGAGCACAAGGCTGACCGATACTTCGGTTGGGAGCTGTATGTCTCGGGCAACCTTGAGAAAAAAAAGGCATCACTTGTTTAGCACAGCCATTAGTTGGGAGTATCAAGGCGTTTTGCCCTGCACAAATGCAATATACTGCTGAGTGCCCATGATCTCAGAAATACCCCCATGAAAGCCAATGAAACTAAATTGCTTGATTTCCTGAAAAAGTCTCCGCAGTTTATGATCCCGATCTACCAGCGCACCTATTCTTGGACCCAATCACAGTGCCAACAATTATGGGATGATCTGTTACGCGCAGGTGAAAATGAGGCCATTCAGGCGCATTTTATTGGCTCCATCGTTTACATCGAAGATGGCCTGTACCACGTATCCAGCCAAACATCGCTGCTGGTTATAGATGGACAACAGCGATTGACCTCTGTATCGCTGATTCTGGAGGCACTGGCAAGGGCTTTGCCCGAAGGTGCAGAGGTACAAGGCTTCACTGCCAAAAAGCTGCGCCATTATTTTCTGCTCAACCCGCTGGAGGACGGCGAGAAGGCGTATAAATTGCTTTTGACGCGGATAGACAAAGACACCCTGCTGGCATTGCTTAACCAAAAGCAATACCCCAAGCCGCACTCTGTGCGTTTGCAAGAAAGCTTTGATTTTTTTGCTGCACAGATCAAGGCGCTGGGCAATGATCTGAGCCCATTACTCAAAGGGCTGAACAAGCTCATGGCAGTGGATATCGCTTTGAGCCGAGGGCAAGATAACCCGC
>JBPCXB010000183.1:0-1974 GCA_051008935.1 Gammaproteobacteria bacterium
GCCCGCCCGATCATAGGCATCCAGAATCAGAAATTTAAGCGCACTTGTCATGCTTGAGGCCTCAAACAGGCCGATCGCCCGCTATGGTTACCCGATACATCAGCCGTTCATAGTCCTGATAATCGTCCACGGCATAGTGCTGCACCAAACGATTATCCCAGATAGCTACCGTATTCTCGGCCCAACGGAAGCGGCAACAGAATTCAGGGCGTGTGGCATGTTCAAACAGCCAGCTCAGTAACGGCTGGCTCTCAGCCTGGCTCATGCCCTCGAACCTCAGCGTAAACATAGGGTTAACAAACAGAGCCTTGCGTCCAGTGATGGGGTGCGTACGTACCACCGGGTGCAGCACCTCTTCATGAATACTGTCCGACCAGCTATATGTGATGGCAGTCTTTTTCTGGTATTTTTCCTGAGTGCCTGCCACTGTATAGGCCTCAGAAGCCGAATGCACGGCCTGCATGCCTGCCAACATAGCCTTCATGGCATCCGATAATCTATCGTACGCCAGTGCCTGATGAGCAAACAAGGTATCGCCACCTACAGGCGGGATGGTTTTGCTGTAAAGTACCGAACCCATGCTAGGGCACTGCTGAAAGGTGTTATCACTGTGCCAGCCGGTACCAAACGAGGCGCTTTCGCCTGCCGGCTTCCAGACTTTGGTCACTTGGGGCATATCCTCAAGCCCATCCACAATCGGATGCACTTCCAGCGGACCAAAGCGGCCGCCAAAGCCGACCAGACTCGCCGGGTTCAGTTCCTGATCGGGCATGAAGACCACGCCATAAATTGACAGGGCCTGCTGGATCAGCTGAAAATCTGGTTCAGACAAATCAGCCAGACGCACCCCAGCTATCAGCGCCCCACAAGCGCCGGTTACAGGCTGAATATCCAAAGCCACCTGCTCAACCTCCCTGCAAGCTCGATGTTCTCTGCATCATTAATACAGTAGACCGCTGTACCATCTGCATCATACATCCCAATCAACTGCAATTATTCTAGCCAACACACCTTTAGAATAAGCCATCATCGGCGCGCTGTTCTGTCTGCATATGCTCTCTGCCCCCCACCAAAGGATCATATACCCTTGCTAGTCGGTTCAGTGATGGTGCTGGCTTCTGGTAAAGACTTGTCGTAATGCACCTTTCTGACCTCGATGCAGACATGCAGATCCGCTTGGCTGCTTTTGATTGGCTGGATCGTCAAGCGCAGCATCAGCTATTCTCTCAACCTCTGACCCGAAAAGCCTTAGAACAAGGATTCTTATGGCTCCCTGAAAGCCATCAGGTGCAAGACAGCCCCAGCAGCTACGGTGGAAAAGTCGCACTCACTCAAACGCATAATGCCGAGCGTGTCAAAATGATGGCGCAACACGGCATTTTTACCCCTAGGCTATGCGCCTATCCGCTGACCATTGCCACCACTGCTAACAGCCGCTACGAAGATAGCTATGACGCACAGTCCGGAGTGCTCTCCTACAGCTACAGTGACGGCAAGGTACTGGGGGCCAAATACAACATAGGGCTGCGCCATTTGATGCAGCTCAAACGGCCGCTCATTTATCTGTACGGTCTACCGCATGGGAAATATCTGCCCATCTGGCCCGTTTGGGTGGTAGCAGATGACCCTGCCCGTCGCCTTTTTAGCTTGGTTATCGGCGATACAGACATACTGGATGATGCCAGCCAGTACAACCCAGAAACCACTACAGCACGCCACCGCATGCGCATCACACGCCAGCGCCTACACCAACCGGTATTTCGCCACAGGGTGCTGACCGCTTATGATGAACGTTGCGCTCTGTGCCGACTGGGGCATACGCCGTTGCTGCAAGCCTGCCATATCAAACCCGACAGCGAAGGCGGTTCTGCACACCCTTCCAACGGCCTTGCCATGTGCCATCTGCACCACAGCGCTTACGATGCCAACCTGCTGGGCATCCATCCTGACGGCAACATAGCCATCCCTCAAGCC
>JBPCXB010000184.1:0-18960 GCA_051008935.1 Gammaproteobacteria bacterium
AGTTGCGCACGACCTGCAAGCATTCCATCTGAGTGGAGCAGTCGTCAATGACGATGAGTTCAAAATCTGCGAAACTCTGATTCAGCAGGCTTTCTATAGCCTGCGACAGGAACTCTGACCTGTTGAAAACAGAAAGCATGACGCTGACTTTAGGGACAGGTTGGCGGGGCATCAGGGCATCAAATTTGCGGGCGGCACCTGACGGCACTCAACCATCTGAAACCGGCCCAATATTGTTCATTATCTGCGTACTTTATTATGGCACCTGCGACGCTGGCTGCCTCTGATCTATACCCAAACACACTCTGTGGGAACCTCTGCAAAGCAGCAACAGTGGCTAAATGCCTTCCCGCTCTGCATTGCGGATGATTGAAGTGTCCTCCACATAACGCATCCCCTTAGGGCTGTCAGACAGCACAATCCTTTGGGTGCGCACTTCGGTGCCCGGTTTCCAATTGGTGCACAGACCGTGGTATTCATAAAAAAATCTGCATAGAGAGCGGATCACTGGCACAGGGATCCTGATAACACCCAAAGACAGCACCGCCTTGCTCCAAACCAACCGGCCGAGTTGCAGCTTGTTTAAAAAGGTGCGCCACCGCGTCACAAAGGCTTTGCATATTGTGCTGGGGTGCTGACGCTGAATGGTTTCCAGACTGGCGGGTCGGCAATCATGAATATAGAAGCAACGCCCGGGATGGCTGCGGGCAACGTATTTTTTTCCCCGGCCTTTGTAGATGTGATCGGGGTTCTGATAACGGTAATCTCTGAAGGTTAGCAGCTTATCTGCTGGCTGTTCTTCAGGTAGCACGTTTGTGAAAATACGCTTTTGGAACAGGTAACGATCGCTGTTCATCAGCCTGCGCCCCATCAAAAAATGGCGCAAGGGTACAGAACCGCCTAGATACTCATCGATATCCAGATTGAGCAACCAATCGCCCTGACAGAACACTTGATTGCAGTGATTAAGCGAACCAAACTGGCTCCCAGTCTGGCGCTGTTCGATAAACTGCAATGAACGCCCGGCCGCATCGCGGATGTATGCGCCATAAGGGAAATCCCACTGCACCAACACCACTTCCAGGCTATGCAACTGCTGCAACCAAGTCGCCAATTCCTGCCTGTTGGCGCTGGCATTATCATAGAGTATGAGGCGCTGCACGCCCTGCGTCTTATGGTGATACTGCACCCAATCTTGGACCCAGGCGATGGGGTTGTCTTTCTGCTGAGTCACCAAGGTGAGCGAGCGATCGGCATGATTCAAGCTGTTGGCAGCCAGCTCAAACTGCCAACTGTAGTCTGCCATGCGAATTTTGACCTCTGAGCCAGCAGCTACCTGCGATTGAGACTGATACAGGGCAATGCAGCCGTATTGCCGGCGGTGCAAAAATGACGCTCTACGCCCATCTATCCAAAACTCGATCGGTGCCAGAGGTTCTGTGGCTGGGCCAATACAGAGCAGGTGGCGGTTGTCTGCCCGCAAAGCCACATCATAGAAGAGTGTGCGATGATCCCAGCCTTGTATGCTAGCACTCGGGCAGTGCTGCTGCACTTGGTGCAACAACGCCAACGCGTCAGAGCTATAGGGGCGAAAATCAATATGCTGCTCGGGCAGCACGATTGCTTGCGGACGGTACCAGTACAACATGCTATAGGATACAAAACCGTTTCATACTAACCAACAGGAGGGCATTTGCGCATCTAATCCAGTACTCTACACATGCCCACTCAGATACGGGAGCATGAAGTACCAAGGATCTCGCTCATAGGGGTGAGGCTGAGCAGGTACTATATTAAAGTGCGCCGATTCTTTGAGTCTCAAATAGGCAAATATCTGCTGCTCGCGCCCTATGAAGAGATCTTTAGGGATAAAGTGCGATTCTATGGCATGATAATAACTGCGATAAAACCACTGCCAAGCCTTTCTAGACCCTGCCAGAATGCCCGCGCCGATACGGTGTTCAAACTGTTTAATTCTGCGGTTATGGCCATCATACAGCGGATTCTTTCCCTGCCGAAAGCCCTGTTTTTCTTGCTCGGTCATGGGTTTGACCTCCAGCATACTGACTCGGTCTCCAATGGTACGCAATAGATGCTCCAACGGCAAATATTGATATTTTTCTGCATAGTGATCGTTCCTTAGGCTGCCCGCATCGATCCAGACAAAAAAATCCTGCTGTGGATAGAGCTGCATGGCTTGGTGTACAAAACTCACCTTTTCATTCCAAATGGCATAATGCTCCACCACATACGCCTCTGCGCTGATCTCCATGTGGCGGTATTGCTGTTCAAATACCGCTCTATACGCCTGCGTTTTGAAATTCTGCATCGGCCAATCAACCAATCGTACATGCGGGATACTGGATAGCTGAAACCGAGAGAATATTTGCTGGCGGGTATGGCTATCCGTAAAGATCACCTGCTGCGTCTTGACGGTATGTAATAACCTCTTGAGGCACTCAAAATAATGTTCTGCGCTGTGCCTAGAACTAGGCAGAAGATAAAAAGCGCTGACTAGAACCGATGAAGCAGGGGCAATCATCTAACAGCTGGTATGAGTGGCAAAGCTAGGCGGAATCAGTGTTTTGCTGGGCAGCCCCGGAGTCTCGCGCACCAGCTTCGGTATCAGGTACCCGGGTAGCCGGCTGCAAACTTCACCATACAGCAGCTGTGCCCGCCATTGGGGCAGATCAAAATGTCTTGTGCCCTGCACGGGATCCAGCAAATGCAAGTAATACGGCTGTATTTCCAGCTGCCACATGCGCTCAAAAAGCTGGCTTAAACTATCGCTCGAATCATTGACCCCAGCCAGCAGCACCGATTGCGCATAGAGCCTGACACCTGCTTGACGCAACAACTGTATAGCCTGAGCAAAGTCTTCGTCAATCTCTTGCGCATGGTTCAAGTGCAACACCATGACCAGCCCATGATCAAACTGTTTTTTGCAACGCGCAACCCAGTCGATAAGCTCCTGATTGACGCGCTGTGGAATAACCACTGGGAATCGCGTGTGGATACGCAGTGTCCGAATGTGGTCGATGGCCGCCAAGCGCTCAACTAAAGGAGACAGCACGCGATCTGGCAAAGACAGAGGATCGCCGCCACTAAAAATAACTTCTGTAACCTGAGGGTTGTCAGCCAGCCAGTCTAACACTTGATCTGCCCCTCTAATGGATGCTGTCATTTCGCTGTAGGGCAAATGACGGCGGAAACAATAGCGGCAGTGGATAGGGCAAGCTCCGGACAGCATCCACAGTACTCGCCCTGCGTATTTAGAGATCACCCCTTGTACCGGTTGCTGGAGTTGCTCACGCAAAGGGTCTAACTGACCCCAAGGGCTGCCATTCTGTACAGCCTCCTGAGCCTGAGGAAGAATTTGCAGCAACAGCGGGTCAGATGGGTTGCCCGCTTCAATACGCCGAATATAAGAAAGCGGTACCCGAAGCGGGAAATCCGCATGGCTGTTATCATCGCCGAGGGCTTTAGGCAACTTCAGAAGATACCGCAACTCGCCTATAGAAGTCGGTGCACGTGCCAACTCAACACGCCAGTCCTTGTCAGGGTCCAGCGGAACTAACTGAACCACAGTCACGCACTCCGATACATCACGATTGTTCTGACTCTCTGAAATTATAATAATTTCCAAAGATGCACAATAGATGCAAAGCAAATTCAATTGGATTAAAGGCTGTGGCGACTTATACCAGCAACGAATTTAAAGCCGGAGCGAAAGTTATTATCGATGGCGCTCCTTGCTCCATTCTCGAAATAGAGTTTGTCAAACCGGGGAAAGGTCAGGCCTTCAATCGCGTCAAATATCGCAATCTGACCAATGGCAAAACCCTTGAGCGCACCTTCAAATCAACGGAAACGTTTGAAAGAGCTGATGTGCAGGAAATTGATGCAGATTTTCTCTATGCCGATGACAGCAGCTGGCACTTTATGGATCCCAACAGTTTTGAGCAATACACCGCTTCTGCGGCAATTATTGGCAACACGCGTTACTGGCTCACCGCCCAAGCGTCCTGCCAATTGACCTTGCATCAGGGAAACATTCTGGTAGTGACCCCTCCTAACTTTGTCGACCTGGAGGTCGTAGAAGCAACGCCGGGTGTCAAAGGCGACACGGCAACCGGGGGTAGCAAGAAGGTAGTGTTAGAGGGCGGAGGCGAAATCGAAGTGCCTCTTTTCGTCACAACGGGTGACAAACTACGGATCGATACACGTACCGGTAAGTATTCGGCACGCAGCAAAGGCTGAGCTGAGGCCAACAGCCACCAAACCATCTGTTCATTCAGCAACAGGTTCTCTTTCTTGGCGCCCTCCAACCATCTAGAGTTGTGGCGCCCTGCCGCCGAGAAAGAAAGCCTATTGCTGAGGGCCAGACTCCTAGAGGCGACTCGCCAATTCTTCGCTGCTCGTTCTGTGTTGGAAGTTCAAACCCCTCTGGCAAGCCGTTATACCACTTCCGCCCCATTTGTACAGAGTATGAATGCTACAGCAGGCTCCACTGAGCGGCTTTGGCTGCGTACCTCACCTGAGCACCATATGAAAAGGCTGATAGCAGCAGGCAGTGGGGATATCTGGCAACTCGGCAGCTGCTTTCGAGCAGGCGAACAAGGACGGTACCACAACGTAGAGTTTCAGATGCTGGAGTGGTATCGCATGGGCTACTCACTATCGGAACTATGGCTCGAGACCATGGCCCTGCTACAGGCACTGTTTGCGGTCAATCCAAAAGCTGCCCAACTGTTTGGTTTCAACCAGCCTATCTGCATGAGCTATCGGGATTTCTTTATCAAACACTGGCAGATTGACCCCTTTACCATTTCAGCCCAGAGCTTGCACACCTTGGCACAAAAGCAAGGGGCGGGAATACAGGGCGCACAGGGCTCAGATGGCGGTGCCAGCAATGACAGAGATTATCTGTTGCAGCGCGCTCTCGACACCCACTATCCTGACTCATGCTTGACACTCTTTCACTTTCCGGTGGACCAAGCCGAGCTTGCTGCAATTGAAAGGACGCATCTAGAACCAGCTGCAGCTCGGTTTGAAATCTGGATTAATGCCTTGGAAATTGCCAATGGGGCCGTTGAGTTGCTATCTGCTGCTGAGGCGCAAAAACGCATAAAAGCCGACAACGCTATGCGCAAGTCGCTCTCGTTAGAACCGCTGGAGCCCGATCACAATCTGCTCGGTGCCATGGAACAAGGGCTGCCCCCCTGTGCCGGCACCGCCGCTGGCTTCGATCGCATTTTGATGCTGCTCTCGGGCGTACCCGCCCTCAGCGACTGCTTGGCTTTTCCATCAGACAGAGCCTGATAACCCCCGCACCCTATAGCGCTCAGTTGCTAAAGGCTTTAAAAACCGCTAGTGCGTCTCCCTTGCGAATCGATTGGCCAGCCTGAAGATGCTCCAACATCCGATAATCTGGCGGTGCGATCAGCACTACAGCCGAGCCAAGTTCAAAGCGCCCTATTTCAGCATCACGGTCTACTTGAATGCGCCGGTCCCAGTCCTGACGACCCTCCAAAGGCTCGCGCTCCCACGCCAGCTTGATGGCGCCTACCATCAGCGCACCTACCAATACTACGGCCATCTCTCCTGATTCCGTACTGAAAACACAGGCACAGCGCCGATTCCTAGCTAGTAAACGCGGGATACCTGTATGAGACAGTTTATTGACTGAATAGAGCGCGCCCGGTAGCCGAGAAGAGAACATCAACCGACCTGAAAGTGGCATGTGTACTCTGTGGTAGTCTTTGGGCGACAAGTAGAAACTGGCATAATCACATCCGTGAAAACGCTTCGCTTCTTTCTGGCTCAGCCCCAGCAGGCTCGAGAGAGAATAAAGCTGGCCTTTGCTTTGCACTAGCCAGCCTTCACCTAGATTGCCAAAGCTCAGCAAAGCGCCATCTACAGGCGACATCAGCACTTGAGGATCCTCTGGCTGTGGGCGTGCTTCTACCTTCAGAGTGCGGGTAAAAAAATCGGTAAAGCTGACATAATCGTCGGGGTGCTGGCGCTGCGCTTCTTGCATATCGATTGGATAGCGGAACAACCAGTACCGGATCATGCTCTGTTTGATCCAAGGCGAGGTCGAATCCGCCAACCCGTGCATCAAATTGCCCAGCCAAAATTGTGGAAGAAGCAACTGCAGCAACCACCATAATCTGGCCAGCAATTTCACAATATCAGACTAGATCCGCGTTTAGAGATCACAGGCTCCGATCCAGAAGATCACAGCCTGCTCGTGCCAACGGCTGCACCTGAGCAGCTACCAACGCTGCATTGGGGTTCGATGCCGTACCGTCACGCACCCGCCCAACAATACCTTGCAAAATACCTGCCAAACGAAAGAGCGTGTATGCCTGATAAAAAGCCTGATTCTCAATAGCTGCACGCCCGCTGATTTCTGCATAGCGATCCATGATTTCAGGCAACGAAGGCATGCCTTGAGCCTGCAATTCAGCCTGCGACAAACCGGCATAGCTCTCGCTCGGTGAATACCAAGGCATGAGGGCATAAAACAGATCACCTAATGGGTGGCCTACTGTGCTCAGCTCCCAATCCAGAACCGCACTGATCTGGGGTTTTTGCGGATGAAACATGACATTGTGCAAGCTGTAGTCGCCATGGACCAAACTTTCTGCGTCATCGGTCGGGATATTGTTAGGGAGCCAGTCAATGAGCCGCTCCATTTCTGGAATATTGTCAGTTTCAGACGCTCGATACTGTTTGCTCCAACGGTTGATTTGACGCTGAAAGTAATTCCCAGGGCGGCCAAAGTCCGCAAGACCCATAGCGCGATAATCCATGGCATGCAAGCGGCCCATGACCTGAATAAAGTCATCTACCATCGGGCCGCGATCTGGGAGCGGCACTTCATCTAGGTTGCGTGTGCTGAAAACACGTCCTTCTTTATATTCCATCACATAGAAGATGGTGCCTGCAACGCTGTCATCCTCACAAAATATCAGTGGCCGAGGAACGGGGAAACCCTGCTCCGATACTGCTTTGATGACCCGATATTCTCGGTCAACTGCATGCGCTGAAGGCAACAACTTCCCGGGCGGCTTGCGCCTCATCACATAGCGTGCCGACGGCGTCTCAAGAAGATAAGTCGGATTGGATTGGCCAAACGAAAACTGATGCACCGTCAATGGCCCTGCAAAGGACGCAAGATGCGCCTGTAGGTATTCAGCTACGCGCTGCTGGTCAAATTGGTGCTTCGGCTGTACTTCAACAACTTCCGACATGGGATCCAAGCGTCCATAAAATTGCATTACAGTGCATTATACGCTCCGGTATTTCACTCAACCACTAGAAAAAAGTAACGCCCTTTGGATCCGCTAAACCGCACCGCACGTCCGAGAGGGCATCTGAGCAAAATCTTGGCTGTTAGAGGGCCCTGTAACTTAGCTTTGACTTTACAGCTATCCGGGGCCACCCAGCGCAGTTTACCAATGGCATCTGTTTCGCTCTCTGGTACGATCGAATAAATTTCGGCTTCACCACTTGTCACCACGAATACTTCACCATTGCCGTACACTAAATTGCCTTTGAGCGATTGCTCCAACCTCTGACGGCACAGCTCGGCATAATTGCTCACGGCAACATCAATAGGCACTGGCGGCTTGAGCACCACCTCATAAGCTTGAGAACGGTACTGCATCTTGATGCGCGAACAGGGTTGACCCGCAAACCGAGCCAAAAGTACGCCAGGTAAGGGGGTGTCCACTTTGATTTTGACCCGGTTCGTGCCCTTAAACGAGATATTATCTGCATCTGAATCCAGGCTGCGGCCTCTCAAGAACAAGGCATAGCGTTTATTGCGTTCAATCCACAAGGTCTCTCTACGATCCAGTTCCAGAATATCCCACGGAAAACTCTGGGTCGTGAAAGTGGATTCAAGCCTGTAGTTATGCCCTGCGGCTTCGTATTCCAGCTGAATGCGGTATTTTGTGTTGTGCGCAAGCTGTTGAGTAGGAATCAAAGCATACTGAGCGGCGTTGAGAATCGTATGCGGGTCTGTTTCAGCATTGATCAGATGCGTCGGCACCTGATACCAGTTGCCGCTATCTTGCAAACTCAAAACCCAACTTTTAATCTTGGGCAATCCTTTGGCAATACTCAACTGCAGACTGATGGCATTACCAGGGTTCTGACGCCCGGGCAGCGGTCTGGGGACTTCATCCGACAGGCTGACCGAAAAACCCGAATATTCATCTGGAGGCCACATGATCAAAGCAGGTTGTAGTTCTCGCAAGCTGCGCTCAACTTCTTGAACCGTGTTCAAATTGAGCTTGCCAACCTGATCAGTGCTGCAATAATGCAAAAAGGCCCGTTCAGCTGAGCCATAGGGTTCTATCAATACCGACCCATCTTCAAATCGGGTATCTTGGCCAGCCGAATCACCTTCGCACACATGCCGCCACCGGCTACTGCCAAATTTCAGCACATAAATCCACAGTTTTTCTGTCTTGACCACGCCGATGCCAACTTCATCCACATCGGGGTTCAAAAGCTGCAAGCGGTGGTAGACTGAGTTCAAGATCGGGCTGAGGGCTCCGTTTAAGCTGTCGATACTGCTGTCCGCGACCTGACTGATCACCTCCCACACATGCCGACTAGGATAACCGGCGGCTACCACCCGATCTTCTGGCCAAACGCCAGTGAAATATTCAGATCCCTTGATCTGCCTGTGGCTAATCTTCTTGTATTCGCCCAGATAAAGAGCGTGGTTTCCGGAAGCCTGTACCAGTTGCTTGTTAATTTGCATCTTCTCAAGCCCAGCCAGCACTCGAGCGCGATTAAGATCGGTATACAGCTGGCGTTCTAGACTCTTGGCCGAGATAGCAGCTTCCGCCCAACCTGAGCTCAATAAAGCTAACAGCAGAACGGCAAAAGCGGTGGGGCAAAAGCGCTGGAGTTTACAGAATGACATCAATCGCCCAGTTTGTACCTATTCCCCAAGGTGTAGGCATCTTTCCTTGCCCCTATGGAGCCAACAAACTTTTGGTCCACTGAGCACCTTGTGATTCCCAAAGTTCTCGGTAATGCAATCGATGCTGGCGATCTTCCCAAAACTCGAAACTGTGCGGCCGGACTAGATAACCTCCCCAGTGTTCCGGGCACTTTATAGCGGCTTCTCCTTGCTCCAGTAACTGCTGCATCGCTTGCTCTAAAAGATTATAGCTATTAACTTTCTGGCTCTGAGAAGATACGATTGCCGCGGCGCGGCTGCCCAAAGGCCTCGTGTCAAAATAGTCCGTCGAAAATGTACGATCTGCTTGCACAGCCTGCCCTTCGACCCTCAGCTGTAACCCCAACTCCTGCCAATGAAATGCCAAAGCTACGCTGGCATTAGCTGCCAGATGCACTCCTTTTGTACTCTGATAGTTGGTAAAGAAGACCAGACCCTCATCTGAATAAGCGCGCACTAATACATAACGCACCGAAGGGCGACCGGCAGCATCGACTGTAGCAACAGCTGCCTTCTCGGCCAGCTTGATACCGGCATCGCAGGCTCTTTGATACCAGTGATGGAATTTGATCACAGGTTCCTCGGTCAGAGGACCGGCCACCATATCCCAGACTGGTTTAGTCATAGCATTACCCGTCTTGCGATTTTGAACTAGGCTCAGCACCTAAAATTTGCGCATTGAGGAGCATGCTATCGATCCGTGCTGCAATTGCTTCAGCAGAAAATTCGGCCTGCAACTGCTCCAACAACTGCGCGCCACTGTGGGCAGACTCCTGCAGCAACCCGACAATCTTTGCCGACAGAACATCTGCAAGGTCTCTGTATACCTTATCAGAACTATTGCGCCAACAGATCAGCACGGTCGGCTTCGGCGCCACCGGCCCGGAACGTATCTTGTGCACCGGCCAGTCGTACTGCAAAATCCAGACTAAAGGCGAGAGCACCAGCCGATCCTGCCGCCAATCCTGTACGGGTCGAGTCTGGGGCATCTCGTCATCGGCGCGATCCAATTCATGTATCACCCAAGTATAGTGCGCTAACTGTGTCAGCAATGGAACGAGCTGTTCGGGATCCATCTCTGTATCTGTGCCGGCCACACTCTGTGCCGCCCCCTGCTCCGTAAACCAGAGGGTAAATTCCCCCGGGATATCAGGAAAAATCGCGGTTCTAGAACGCTTCGATTGGATGTAGTTGCGCACAATAATTTGCCAGAGTTCGTCACCGGTACGCCGTTTAAGCGTGGGGAAACTCTGAGACAAAAACCCCGATATATTGTTATAGACCATCGAATGGTAGATGCCCAAACGCTTCAACTGCTGGGCGCCTGAATCAGAACTCTGGCGCACTGTCAGCCCAAGAGCCGGCAGTGCCTGCTCATCTTGGGCATGCCTGTGGCGCATGTATTCGCAGAACCTACGTTGGATCTGCTGAAAATCCTGATCAGACATCGCTCCGCAATCCTTGAATCAGTGCAACGATAGCGCCTGCTGCCGTGTTTTTATCTGCTCAAGCTCTATCAGAAGATCTGAAAGAGGTGGAATGTTGGAATCACGCTCCAATAAAGTCGGAACCGGACCAAAGCGGGAAAAAGCCTGGTCCAAAAGGTGCCAGACAGGATCGCTGACCGCAGCACCATGCGTATCGATAACCGTATCTTCATCGGCTACTCTATGGCCTGCAAGATGGAAATATGCCACTCGGTTTTCCGGAATAGCCTGCAAAAATTTCAGAGGATCGCCTGCATGATTGTGCGAATTGCAGTATAGATTATTGACATCCAGCAACAAGTAACAGTCCGCCTGCTCTAAAACCTCACAAACAAAATCTTGCTCACTCATCTCGCCGCCCACGGGAAGATAGTACGACACCTGCTCTACTGCGATACGCTGATTGAGAAAATCCTGTACTTGCAAAATCCGTTCGGCAACATAGCGGACGGCTGCACGGGTGAAAGGGATAGGCAGCAATTCATAGAGCTGCGAATCTTCGTCTGAGGTGTAGCTCAAATGCTCGCTGTAAAGCAAGATTTGATGCTCTTCAAGAAAGCTGCGGATGCGGGCGAGCAACTCCATGTCCAAAGCAGCTGGGCTGCCCAGAGACAATGACAAACCATGAGCAATACAAGGATATTGCTCGGTAATAGAGCGCAATAATTTAGCCCACCGGCCACCAACTCCCAGCCAATTTTCGGGGGCAAATTCCAGAAAATCGATAGACCCGGGCTTCAGTTGATGCACACCCTGCATGAGTGTGCGACGCATCCCTAAACCTGCACCCGAACAGAGCGCAGGCCTAGGAACAGAACCCAAATTAGGCAACAACCTGTCTCAGAACTTGAATCTCTGCCGAAGCAGAGACTCAAAGCACACTACAGACAGATTTACGACTTATCGAATTTAGCCGCAGCTGCCTTCGCCGCAACTGCCTTCAGCGTGTTCGGCTTTGCCTTTATCTTTGCCGCCGCAACTGCCTTCAGCCTTATCTTTGGCGGCGCAATCGCCTTCGCCGCAACTGCCTTCAGCGTGATCGGCTTTAGCTTTATCTTTGCCGCCGCAGCTTCCTTCGCCACAACTACCTTCGCCGCAACTGCCTTCTTTGCCTTTGCCTTTGCCGCCGCAACTGCCTTCGCCACAGGAGCCAGCAGCTGCACTATGGTTCATTGGGGCAGGTTGAGAACCTGATCCCGTAACCGTCATGGCTATGCCGGCACCAGCAACAGCACTACCTGCCACTACCGCTAAGGCTAGTAAACGTTTCCGTAAAACCTTTGAGTTATTGTTATCATCTGACATATTTCTAGTCTCCTTCAATATTAGATACGCTCAGAGTTTACTCTAGACAAACTCCAAGGCGCCATTATTTTAACCTTTCTGCGATATAAGTATCTAAACGCACGCTGTGCCCACCGGCTTCCATCACCCGCACATGTTCACGGCGCAACTGCCGTGGCTCAGGCACCCCACAAGAATGCGCTAAAACTCCTACTTCATCGGTAATGCATTCGATGTAATTACGCACCCTTTCTGCTTTGTCTACAGGGTCTAACCCTCTTTGCAGCGCTTTCTTATGAGTGGTAATGCCTGTCGGACATTCGTTTAAGTGGCACTTCAGAGCCTGAATACACCCCAAAGCGAACAGAAAACCGCGTGCCGAAGTCACAAAATCGGCACCGACACACAAAGCCCAAGCGAGGCCAGCAGGATTAATCAGCTTACCTGAACTGATCACTTTGATGCGATCGCGCAGACCTGCCTCGACCAAAAGATCGACCAAAAGTGGCAAACTCTCTCTCAATTGCAAGCCAACGTAATCCATCAAAGTACGCGGTGCTGCGCCGGAGCCACCGTCGCCGCCATCCAGAGTGATGAAGTCAGGCGCAGAGTCGATGCCTCTTTTATGAATCACCTCACACAACTCTTTGAACCAGACGGTATCACCCATCACCGCCTTAAAGCCAACAGGCCTGCCAGTTTCAGTGCGCACCTTATCAATCATATCCAGCAAATCTTCCGGCGTGGCAATATCGACATGTCGATTAGGGCTCACTGACATGACGCCCTCAGGTATCTGGCGAATTTTTGCTATCTCCTCGGTTACTTTCCGAGCAGGCAAAATACCCCCGTGACCCGGCTTAGCTCCTTGGCTGATCTTAATCTCGAACATTTTGATTTCAGGATGAGCAGCAACTTCTTTTAACAGAGGCAGGCTGAGGCGCCCATGACCATCGCTGACGCCATATTTAGCCGTACCAATCTGAAAGACCACATCACAACCGCTTTCCAAATGAAACCGGCTCAAACCGCCTTCGCCTGTGTTTAACCAGCTTTTCGCCATATACGCACCGTTTGACAATGCTCTGATTGCAGGTTTAGAAATAGCTCCGTAGCTCATGCCCGAGATGTTAATCAAAGACCGAGTGGTGTACGGCTGATCACAGTCTGGTCCAAGCGTCACTTCACTTGGCGGCAGGATATCTTCTTCCAATACTGGAGTCATAGAATTGACAAAAACAACTGAAGTGCTGACATTCGGATTGTGGGTAGACCCAAAGCCCTGCACAGTATCTATCTTTTTGGCCGCCCTATACACCCAAGCACGTTCAGCGCGATTGAAGGGCAGTTCTTCGCGATCCATGGCAAAAAAGTACTGACGAAAAAACTCACCCAGCGATTCAAAGACGTACCTAAACCGGCCAATCAGCGGAAAGTTATGCCGAATGGCATGCTTTTTCTGTAGCCGATCGACTATATATAACCAAAAGGCAAACAACACCCCTAGGCCGACAAACATCACAAAAAGGATTGCTAACAGTTGCAATATGTCTTGCACTACTGTAAATAACACGCTATATTCCATGGTTCAATCTCAGGTATCTAAGGCGTAAAGAAAATAAAGAAGACGTTTGCACACGTGCACAACTTAACTTAACTGACGAAGATACTTGCGAAGGTAACAATCCAGACTCAGACAACCTGGCCCTGTAAAAAAGAGCGAGAGCAGCATCATAAAATACATCGCACCGAATTCGATGCCGTTCTGCAGTAATACGATGGAGTAGCGCCCAGACTCTTTAATCCAGTCAATATTGCCATGCTCAGATACGATCTGGTTGATTCTGCTCACCCGCTCGCTCACGTTCTGGTCATTAAACAAGAATGCTGCCCACCCAGGTGGATTGTCAAATCGGGATTGGGCAATAGCATACCAGCCATGTTCAGCATGCACAGTCAGTACTGCTACGACCATGGTAAACATCATGGGGATAGTCCACAGGCGTACTGCCAACCCAAGCAACATGCAGAGCCCACCGATCAACTCGGTGGTAATGACCAAGGCCACCATCAGAGTCGGGAAAGGGAAACCCAAACCCTGACCAAAAAACGCAATGACACCGTCTAGATTCGATAATTTCTGATAACCCGCCCAGAAAAACACCCAGGCCAACAGTAATCGAAAAAGCGTTGGTGCTAAAAACGCAGCCTTTGCGCTCATGGCGACGATTTGGTCGTACTGTTTCTGAATTTGCTGAATTTCTTGAATCATGACCGTGTCCCTCGTTTATAAATAGGCGGAACCCCGTTTGGCCCCGATCCGTATACAGTTATTAATGCCGCTGTCTGGCTGGAAACAAATATTGAGTCCAAGCCGGTTTCACTCTCAGCCGATGTGCCAAATAAGCCACACCGCTGACAAAAAAGAATAAGATCATCCATTGGAAAATGATCTGAAAGATCACAGCTGCTAATTCCCATTCAAAAGCTATGGAAAAAACCAGAGTCCCCACCGCAGGTGCTGAATAGGCGTCTGTTGCAAGGCTTACTGGTGCAGGAATAATTGCCAAAAGGGCGACCAGACTCAGCAACCAAGGCCCCCAAGGAAATCGCACAAGCGCCCGATACAAAATGACTGTCGATATAGCCCAAGCTAGTGCGTAAACCAACCAAGCTTGAAGCATTCATCTACTCTCAATGTGTTAGCGAGCTCTAGATGCAGCAGTCTAAGAAACATCAACTGACTCAAGCGCATTCTACTACAATAGTGCAAGCTGCTAGAGAATACCTTCTCAAGAATCCAAGATACCACACATCTAAAAAGGTAATCACTTATGTTGAAGAATGCATCTACCGATTCGCTACCGGCTACTGCCTGTATCAAAAAAGATCCGACTGGCAGCTACTACATAGAAGGCTTCAAATGCAGCGAGTGCCATGCCGTCTATCTGGGGCAGCGAAACAATTGTTCCCGATGTTTTACCCGCGACCGTATCGAACCGGTTCAGCTCTCTAACCGCGGCAAGCTCTACACCTATGCCATCGTCTACCGTTCCTATCCGGGTGTAGAAGTTCCCTATGTTTCAGCGGTCGTCGATCTAGAAGATGGAGGCACCATCAAAGGCAATCTGATCGGCGTTGAACCGAAACCAGAAGCCATCGCATTCGATATGCCAGTTACAGTCGTCTTTGGGGATGCACTCGGACGCAAAGACGCAGATGGTAATGACTATGTAAGCTATTTTTTCCAACCCGTTACCTCTTGAGGTTCATGTCGCAAACCGATAAGATAACTGCACCTTTCAGAACAAACTGAGGAGACCCACCATGAGTAATAACGTATACGTAGTAGGCGTAGATATGATCAAGTTTGGCCGCTTCCCAGACCAGACGCCCCCCGAACTGGGGGCACAAGCTGCGCTGATGGCCTTAGACGATGCCGGATTGGGAATTGGAGATATTCAGGCTCTGTATTGCGGCAATCTATTTCAAGCCAATGCAATGGTAGGGCAACGGATCCTCCAGCAAATTGGGCAAACGGGCATACCTGTTGTCAATTGCGCTAACGCATGCGCTACTGGTGCGACCGCTTTCAGAGAAGCTTGTATCTCTATCAAGGCTGGCTTATATGACGTCGTATTGGCAGTCGGCGTCGAACAAATGGGCAGAGGATTGCTCGGCGGCGGCAAAGCAGCCCAAGGGATATCCAGCGAAGGGCTGATGGGGTCAGGCACCATGCCTGCTGTATTTGCTGAAGCCGGTATGGAACACAGCCGCAACTATGGCACGACATTCGAGCAGTTTGCCAAAGTATCGGTCAAAAACCATCTGCACTCCACCAAAAACCCTAAAGCCATGTACCAGATTGAGACGCCTCTGCCTGAAGTCATGAATGCAGAGATGATCTCATACCCCAATACCAAACTGATGTGCTCAGTCAATGTAGATGGATCAGCTGCTGCCGTACTGGTATCTGAACGCAAAGCCAAAGAATTGGGCATGCAACGAGCCGTTAAAGTCAGCGCCTCTGTGCTCACCTCAGATGCATGGACTGAACGCGATTTGGTCATGCCAGATGTCAACACCTGCACCCGAGAAGCAGCCCGACAAGCCTATGAAATGGCTGGTCTGGGGCCAGAAGATTTAAATCTGGTGGAACTGCATGACTGCTTTGCAACCGCTGAAATTCTGCACTATGAAAACTTGGGGCTATGCGGTGAAGGTGAAGCGGGGCGTATGATTGATGAAGGCGAGACTGCAGTCGGCGGCAAAATCCCAGTGAATGTTTCCGGCGGTTTGCTGTCTAAAGGGCACCCACTGGGAGCTACTGGCATTGCCAACATTTATGAAGTAGCCACACACCTCCGAGGCGAAGCAGGAGCGCGTCAAGTTGAAGGAGCCACCGTGGGCATGACACATGTCATTGGCTTGGGTACCGCCTGCGGCATTCACATTCTAGAAAAAGCCTGAACCGCGAGGTCCCCCTTGCGTATTGGTGTTGTTAGCGATACCCACAACCATCTAGCCAATATCCAGACCATCGTCGAGCTGTTTAATCAGTCTGACGTTAACTGGGTAGTACATACTGGCGATATTGCGTCTCCCAAAGCGTTACACGCCTTTGCTGCCCTAAATAAACCCCTGCTGGGCGTATGGGGCAACAATGATCTGGAAGACGGCAAACCGTTGGCTGGGCTGGAGCAGGCGGCTCAGGAACTTAGCTTTGCTTTCAGCATGGCTCCTCTCGTTTTGAATCGTTGCGGGCGGCGCATTCTGATCGTGCATGACCCTCGAGATTTTGAAAGTATGCCGCCACAGGATTATGATGTGGCCTTACATGGCCATACCCATCGCTATCGCATGGAACATGTATCCGAGGGGAAAATCATTTTTAACCCCGGCGAATGCGCTGGGCATATGCCCGGCCTGAACGCCATCGGGGTACTGGACCTGATCCGCTTAGAAACCGACCTGCTACGCTTCTAATTCAATCAAATTGACTGGTGCCCGGGGCCGGAATCGAACCGGCACGGCCTTGCGGCCGCAAGATTTTAAGTCTTGTGTGTCTACCTATTCCACCACCCGGGCCAAATCCGACTGTTCTAGGCGCAGCAACGTTGTATCTCTTTCAATCCAGAGGAAATTCCTGACCTACTAGTTTTTCGGATACTTGCCACAGTTTTGCCGCTGTAGCACTGTCGACAGCGTAAGAACGTACACCGCCCTCTGTATCGACATCATCAATGGCAGCAACCCCGCAATCCTCTAAATAACTGCCGCCCCGCATCTGGAGTTCGGGCGCTGTGGCTGCATAAACGCTGGTAGCAGCTCCAGCGGGAATCGACTTGAACCCAGGCGACACCTGACGACCGGCTATGCGGGCACGTAGCGCTTCTATATCTTCTGCACTCATATGCCGGCCGAGCTTGGTCATGATGACGCCAGGATGTACAGAATAGGCATTAACGCCCTTCTGCCCCAATCGCTTCTGGAGCTCTACAGCGAACAGAATGTTCGCAGTCTTTGACTGGCCGTAAGCCAGCCATTTGTCATATTCCCGGTCTGCAAAAAATAGATCTTCAAACACTACCGGAGACATTTGGTGCCCGCGCGAACTGAGCGAGACAATTCGAGGAGCAGGCGCATTCAATACTGCAGGCATCAACAGGCAGGTCATCAGGAAGTGGCCCAGATGATTGGTACCGAATTGCATCTCGAATCCGTCTGCCGTCTGGCCCTCTGCACAGGCCATGATGCCAGCGTTGTTGATCACCAGATCAATAGCTGAGTGTCGAGCCAGAACCCGCTGAGAAAACGCCTGAATATTATCAAGCGAACCCAGCTCCAACTCTTCTGCCTCAACGGCTTGATTACCAGTAGAGGCTCGGATTTCGCTGGCAGCTGCTTCTCCTTTGCTCAACTCACGAGCAGTAAGAACCACTTTTGCCCCAGCTCCAGCCAATGCTCTGGCAGTTTCTTGCCCTAGGCCAGAAGTACCGCCGGTAACCAAAGCCAGCCGCCCAGTTAAATCAACTCCTTCCAGCACTTCGTCTGTAGTAGTTGCAGAACCAAACCTCGACATCATGCCGCCTCTTTGATTACCAATTACAACTGCAGCAATGAGGGGCGGATACTCAGCGAAAAGCGCTGATTAGCCAGCCGCAGCGGCAACAGCCGTGAACCCAGCCAGATAAAGTGCCAACAACACGATCAGATACTGAGTGGTAAGATAGCCAACATCAATCATCCACAGCCGAACAGAGCCGCCTTTGAAAAAATTATTGGTGAAAGTACCAAGCCAGACTGCCCCGACAAACAGGTCTACAGCCGCAAGACCATATGCCGCCACCAGCAATATTATCACGCAGGTTGAAAGGATCAGATCCGCGGCGCTCGACACCATGCCCTGCCACATGCCGGAATGCACTTCGTTCGTTCGATGGGGTTGCAATTCCATCCAGAGTTTCCCAAACCCTTTCTCTCCATACCACAACATGCCTAATCCATAAGCCAGAATCAGGCCGATTGCCAATTGCCAACTAACGGCAGACCAAATGACTCCATAGGTCTCACCAATTCCAAATATTCCCATTGTCTTTTTCCTGTATTTACAAAACGGTGCACTGGCCTATTATATGCACGCGATGACTTTTTCTCTTTCTCTAAAGGCGGACTGGTATTTTTTCTCTAAAGGCACTTCTCGACACGCTCGAAGTGCGTAGTGGAGTAGAGAGGACAGTGTTAAAGGCATATGGTGGTGTAGCAAGAATTTGTGCTTAGGGCTGTCTAGCGCACAACGCTTCCTAAACTTGTGTTAGAGACTTTCTAGAATACTACGTTGCCTGAACTTGGACTTTTACTCTTTCTCTAAAGGCACTCCTCGTCAAGCTCGGAGTGCGTAGTAGTGTAGAGATGACAGTGTTAAAGGCATATGGTGGTGTAGCAAGAATTTGTGCTTAGGGCTGTCTAGCGCACAACGCTTCCTAAACTTGTTTCAGGCAACCTTTAGTAATAAAAAAGTCAGGCGGACTAGTACTCTTTCTCTAAAGGCACTCCAACTGGTACTCTTTTTCTAAAGGCGCCCTTCGTCAGGCTCAGGGCGCTGATTGGGTTGCAGCTGGAGGTTGTGTTTAAGGCTATCTAGGGCAAAACGCTGCCTGAGCCTATGTTAGAGACTTTCTAGCGCCCAACGCTGACCGAACT
>JBPCXB010000185.1:0-1765 GCA_051008935.1 Gammaproteobacteria bacterium
CCACAGATGCAGTGGGGCGAGTCTGAAGCCGCTGCCCATTATTCGCCAGCTGTTCTGATAGGGGTACTCGACCATCTGGGCAGCCTGCCCTTAATGGTAGCATCCAATGCCTTTATCCCCATGGCCACACTGTCGTATGCTGGCCAACTCGGCCCCGCCGCCCCGCTGATAGATCCAGTAGAGTTTGAGGTCGACATTGGCATGCTGGGTGAAACCGTGCGCCACTGCAATGTTGCTGTACACAGCCATAATCAGCTGTGCATGCAGGGCGGCTTGAGCTTTATTGCCGGTGCGCTTCCAGGCACTGTACCCTCCATGATGGAGCCGGAAACTTCAGCAAGTGACACCAAGCAGCCTCAGATAGAACAGCAAACAGAGTGGCAACCAGCTGACGATACCTACAACCCTCAGGCCCAGCATTTCGGCCAGTGGTTGCAGTTACAAACCGTGCAGCCCATAGGGCCAGATACCGACAGCCAACACTGGCTGACGCATGCCGCTTACGGAGAGCACCTGATCGGTTCGCGTACTTTCCCCGCCCTACATGGAGGTGCCACCGCAGCCTTTCTGGTTCAATCCGCTCTGGAATTAGCCCAAAGTATGGGCTACCCAGTGCTCGCTAATTTTGCCATCGACTACTTGCGCTCCGGCAAACCCGAACCCATAGAGTTGACCTTGACCACCCTGCATCGCAGCCGGCGGGCCTGGACTGTGAGCGTGCGCCTGCTGCAACAAGAGCAGAAACGGCTGGTAGCCCAAGCACAGCTGCACTTCACTAGTAACTATTGAGAAAAAATCACAAGCTAAACTCTAGGCAACTCCAAACACAATCTTGTCTACACCACACGCGCCCCTAGCACCTTACGCACAGTCCTGTCTACAACTCCACGCGTCTTGAGCTTGTCTCAAGACGCCTTTAGAAAAAAAGCAAAAGTTGCGCCTTTAGAGAAAGAGAAATGAACACGAACTTCCACCGCAGCAACCTACACACAGCACTGATACTGGCGCTGTTCATACTAACCGGCATCGCCAGCAGCACAGACACACCGCACCGATGGTTTGCCTACCAAAGCGGACTGGGCGCAGACGGATACGATCTGGTCGCTTACTTTCAAGACCAGCGTGCCCGCAAAGGTAACCGCAACCATGCCGTGGACTATGCCGGCCAACGTTGGCTATTTGCCAGCCAAGAAAACGCCGATACCTTTCAACAAAGCCCTGAGCAATACCTGCCAGCCTATGGCTCACACTGCGCCTTTGGGGCTTCAAGAGGTTATCTAGTACGAGGCGACCCGCAAGCATGGACTGTACGCAACGGCCAGCTCTACCTCAACTACAGCAAAGCCGTGCGCCGAACTTGGTTAAAAAGCCCCGATCGATACATCAAAAAAGCAGACCGCTTCTGGGCCCGATTGCAGCAACAATAACAGCATAAACTGTTACCCTGCAGTCAGTCATAACCGAAAGCCTGCGCTATGGCAAAACACACCAAGCCTGATATCGCCCAAGCGCTCAATGCCTTGGCCGCAGAAGATCTGTACACAAGCGCAACCCGCTTTTTCAATACTCTGGGTTACAGCAGTAATCGTTCAGTACCCCCACAGGGCGATACAACAGCTGCCGCCTTTATCAAGCAATTCCCTCCGCTAAACACAACAGTTACTGCTACTCAATCGCAGCAAAAAATGCAGCGGCAAGTCCGCTCCATACAGCTGCTGTTTCAAATCACCGATCAAGATATTAAAGCCGAGCAAGATAGCCCTGA
>JBPCXB010000186.1:0-3301 GCA_051008935.1 Gammaproteobacteria bacterium
GACCAAGGACCTCCCGAACAGGAACAGGGTGTATCGGAAACCAAGAGAATACAAACAATCATTGATTATTTAAAAGAGCGCGGGCCTTCGCTTCAGAAACATGATTCACAGTTACCCAAAATGATACAGACAATGATCGATTATTTTGAAGAACACAACCCCTCGCTACGGGAACAGGATTCATCGGTAATCAACGAAATACAGGTTCTCATCGATCATTTAAAAAAACACAAGGACTTGCTGCACCAACAGGATTCACAGGTAACCCAACTCGCGTATCATTACATTGATCAGGTGCGATTTTTGATCAAACCTACAGCGTACAAGCATGAGAAAGAAGTTCGGCTAATTCAATTCAGAGTATCCGATACCCACACCAAGCTGGATGACCGGGTACCGCCGCGCTTGTATATAGAAGTGCCGCATGAGTTTGCGCCCGACACCATCATCCTGGGACCTAGGGCCGACCGGCTTGAAGACTGGCGAGCTCTAGAGAAAACATCCCGCCTAGAAAAAGTCCAGCTAGACAGTACTCAACTCGTCCAAGTGATAAAGGTTAAAAAAAGCAAACTAAAAGTCCGCCCGTGATGATGGTGGCTGTTGGCAGCAGGCAGTGAATGTAGATTTTTTGTTTTCTATAGGCTGGAAAAGACAAGCTGCCCGCAGTCGCAACATCAGGCGGCTTGGAGCGATCATCTACTGAAATTGAAATTGATAACTTTAAAGGGAGCAACTAAGTGAATCAGAGTAAAGCGCAACGCCACCTAGCCACTGGCAAAAAATACCTCCAACAGGCGAAGTATCAAAAAGCCATAGACGAATTATCCCAAGCTCTTGACATCGAAAACGGGCTAAGTGATGCTGACAAAGCCACCGCCTACTTAATGAGAGGAATGGCATATTTTCACCTAAAGCAATACCAACAAACCGTTGACGACATCAGCCAGATGCTAATGATCAAGGGGCTAAGTAAAGACCTGAAAGCCCAAGCCCACCACATCAGAGGGAACGCTTATCTCGTGCTGAACCAGTTCCAGCTTGCTGTTGACGACTACAACACAGCACTCGCTATCCCTGAGGGTCTGAGTGACGAACTCAAACCCTCGGCACATACAAGTAGAGGGCATGCCCAGACACAACTCAAGCAATACCAACAAGCACTGGAGGATTTCAGTCTAGTACTGGGGATTGATGGGCTGGATAATCAACTCAAAGCCATGACATACCTTGACAGAGGGCAAGCAGTTCGCCAGCTAGAACAATATGAAAAAGCCATCGAAGACTACAGCGCAGCACTTGCTATCCCAGAAGGGCTGAATAATCTACTCAAAGCCGTGACATATCTCAACAGAGCAGATACACAATCACAATGCAAACAGTACCAACCAGCCATAGACGACTGTAGCGCAGCTCTGAATATCCCTGAGGGGCTGAATGATGAGTACAAAGCTCAAGCTTACATAGTAAGAGGGCAAGCAAAGGCAGGACTACAGCAATACCAACAAGCCTTTGAAGATTACAACGCAGCACTTGCTATCCCACAGGGGCTGAATGATGCGTACAAAGCTCAAGCATACCTAGGTAGAGGGCAAACACAAGCACTTCTCAAGCAATACAAACAGGCCTTTCAGGACTACAATATTGCACTCGCTATCCCACAAGGGTTGAATTACGAACAAAAAGCAGTGACATACCTCTACAGAGGGGATGCATTTTCCATGCAAGAGCAGTATCAATCAGCTGTTGACGGTTACAGCAAAGCACTTGCTATTCCGAAGGGGCTGAATAAAGCACTTAAAGCCGCAGCACATCTTAACAGGGGTCAGGCTTCTCTCCGGATAGGACAATACCAACTTGCTCTTGCAGATTACAAAGACGCGTTAGGCAACACAAACCAACAGGGATTAGAAGCCATATTCATATTGACATTTTGCGAATATAACGCGCTCAAGGCCAGCAAGCGCCTCAAACACACAGAAGAAGCACAAGAAGTACAAGAAGAATTTCAAAGTATTGCCTTAGATTGTTCAAATCAAATTTCAGCGCTGCACATCAACAATATCGAAACTGACGGCAACGGCAAGGAGTTTTTATTATCCCTAGCCGCCGAAACCAACAAGCTATTGCATGAACAGTGCTATTTTCAGCCTGCTTCTAATCAAAATCTTGCGCACTATACCGACTTGCATTGCTGTCAGCAGTTGATCAAAAGAGAGCCGTTTCGCATGTATCACGTGCGTTATATGGACGATGTGCTGGAAGGGCAGCATATTTGGCAGCCTTTAAACTTGAGCAAACCTAATTCTGACAACCTTTCACACACTTTTATAGGCAGTTTTGTACGATCGACCGAAAATCAATCAGCGTATCCGCGCCTTGATGTTCCAAAATCGAATGACCAGTCAGCACATCCGGGCCCCGATTTACCAGAAGTAATGGATATGTGGCGCATCTATGGCCAAAATCAGGATCAGCCTGCAAGCGGCTCCTGCCTTCTGTTCAAGCTTTCAGACATGCCAGAAAATCTACTTTTGAACACGCCGCCGCTGATAGCTAGCATTCAACAAACAGACTCACTCTCGACCAATACACAGCTGATTTTAGTTAGCAAGTTGCAAACTGACTCACCACTAGCAGCGGCAGGGCTGCCCTATCGATTTTTTAAGGTCCTGTACCTAGACTCAGCTGAACTTGAACAACCAGATTCCTTACTCAAAGGTATTATTGATTGTCTCAAGCAGCCCAACTATGACTTCAATCAAGATCCTCAAGTACTGCAAGAGGTTTACCGTATGCTTGACAAAATACGCTTTCTGATTAAATCTAGAGCTTATGAACACGAGCACGAAGTGCGGCTGATTCAATTCAACGTGCTTGCTGAGAATATCTTGCTAGATGAAGACCGGCTGCCACCGCGCTTTTATATAGACGTGCCGCCTGAATTTGCTCCTGACACCATCATCCTGGGACCTAGGGCAGAAAGGCTTGAAGAATGGCGCACTCTGGAACAAAAACATGCTGATGGCTCCCAACCCATTAACATCATCAAGAGCCAACTCGAGGTGCGCTCCAGATAATGGCGACTGATGACAGCTGAGAGTGAAAGGGAAGCGCCACACCCAGCGGTATGCTAAGCCTTGGGTTACTAAAGGCTGACTTTGTAATACGATGCAAAGGTTCTCTGGATTCTGCGACTGCGTTTCACTCCGCGCAGAATGACGCGGATGGGGGGACAGCCTACAACCAGCGTATAGCACAAACACAGCCCCAGCTATAATTCCATGCGTTTTGAGCTTGACTC
>JBPCXB010000187.1:0-1338 GCA_051008935.1 Gammaproteobacteria bacterium
CGAGGCGCCAAAACCCGGAGAGCGCTTTGAATTGTTTGATACCGTTAATACCAATGTATTGATGCACGGAGGGCGCATGTTGGCTCTGGTTGAAGCAGGAGCACGCCCCGTAGAGTTGGATTGGAACTTGGATACCATTCAGCACAGTGCGCTAGAAGGTATTAGTCAGGCATTCTCTGCCCATCCGCATCAGCACCCACAAACCGGCAACCTCCATGCCATTTGCTACAACGCTCTGGATTTAGAGCAGATTTTTCACGTGCAGCTGGGTACAGATGGGCGCGTAGCTAAAACAGAGGCGATTGCTGTGCAGGATGGCCCTAGCATCCACGACTGCACGGTCTCTGAAAATTATGTGGTGGTGCTGGATATGCCGGTGACTTTTAATAGCCCCATGGCGCTACAGGGCAGCGCTTTTCCGTATCGCTGGAACCCAGAGCATCCGCCACGGGTAGGGCTGCTGCCTCTGGATAGCGGGCCAGATGGGGTGCTCTGGTTTGACGCCCCCAGCTGCTATATTTTTCACACGGCTAATGCTTATGAAACCCAAGATCCAGTGACTGGCAACCCTGTAGTGATCATGGATGCGGCCGTGCACGACGGCATGTTTCAAGAAACAGTGACCGGCCCAGAAGCGACCGTGACTTCGCTGCAGCGGTGGACCTTTGATTTAACCCGTTTGCGTCTATCGACTCAGGTGATCAGTGAGCGCTATCAAGAATTTCCGCGTATCAATGAGTCTTTGACGGGCAAACAGCATCGTTATATCTACAGCCTGTCGCAACAGGGGCGAGGTACTGATGATATTCTGAGTATGGCCAATGCGTACTACAAAACAGATACCCGAACCGGCGAGCAGCAGGTGTTTGATTTTGGCCCCAATGCTGTAGCAGGTGAATTTGTATTTGTGCCCAGTGCCGATAGCGCTGAAGAAGATGACGGCTACTTAATGGGTTACGTCATCGACGCAGTTAATCATCATACAGAGTTGGTCATCTTGGATGCCCGCAACTTTAATCAGCAGCAGGCAGAATTGGCCCGGGTACGGGTGCCTCATGTCATCCCGCCGGGGTTTCATGGCAACTGGATGGAGCGGTGACCTTTCAGGCCTGATTGGGCCAGATCAGTTCAGGTCAGGATTTGGATGCGATGCGCCGGGGTGATACGTGCAGTGGTCTCTGGGCTGACGCCTGCCTGTTCAGCGAACTGAGGCCAGTTGCGCACCGTCTTTTGTACCTGTTCCAAAATCTGCTGCGCCTGCCCTTTGCGCAACGAAATCAGCTCTGAACAGGCTAGAAAATCAGACAGTTCAAACTTATCGCGTTTGCCGTTTAGTGC
>JBPCXB010000188.1:0-3314 GCA_051008935.1 Gammaproteobacteria bacterium
CGAGGCGCCAAAACCCGGAGAGCGCTTTGAATTGTTTGATACCGTTAATACCAATGTATTGATGCACGGAGGGCGCATGTTGGCTCTGGTTGAAGCAGGAGCACGCCCCGTAGAGTTGGATTGGAACCTAGATACCGTGCGGCACAGTGCGCTCGAGGGTATTAGTCAGGCGTTCTCTGCCCACCCGCATCAGCACCCACAAACCGGCAACCTCCACGCCATTTGCTACAACGCTCTGGATTTAGAGCAGGTTTTTCACGTGCAGCTGGGTACAGATGGGCGCGTAGCTAAAACAGAGGCGATTGCTGTGCAGGATGGCCCCAGCATCCACGATTGCACGGTCTCTGAAAATTATGTAGTGGTGCTGGATATGCCGGTGACTTTTAATAGCCCCATGGCGCTACAGGGCAGCGCTTTTCCGTATCGCTGGAACCCAGAGCATCCGCCACGGGTGGGGCTGCTGCCTCTGGATAGCGGCGCAGATGGGGTGCTTTGGTTTGATGCCCCCAGTTGCTATATTTTTCACACGGCTAATGCTTATGAAGCCCAAGATCCAGTGACTGGCAACCCCTTAGTCATCATGGATGCGGCCGTCCACGATGGTATGTTTCAAGAAACACTGACCGGCCCAGAAGCGACCGTGACTTCGCTGCAGCGGTGGACCTTTGATTTAACCCGTTTGCGCCTATCGACTCAGGTGATCAGTGAGCGCTACCAAGAATTTCCGCGTATCAACGAATCTTTGACGGGCCAGCAGCATCGTTATATCTACAGCCTGTCGCAACAGGGGCGAGGTACTGAGGATATTCTGAGTATGGCCAATGCGTACTACAAAACAGACACCCGCACCGGCGAGCAGCAGGTGTTTGATTTTGGCCCCAATGCTGTAGCAGGTGAATTTGTATTTGTGCCTAGTGCCGGTAGGGGGGATAGGACTGATAGTGCCGAGGAAGATGCCGGCTACTTAATGGGTTACGTCATTGACGCGGCCAATCATCATACTGAGTTGGTCATCTTAGACGCCCGCAACTTTAATCAAAAGCAGGCAGAATTGGCTCGAGTACGGGTGCCTCATGTCATCCCGCCGGGGTTTCACGGCAACTGGATGGAGCGGTGACCTTTCAGGCCTGATTGGGCCAGATCAGTTCAGGCCAGAATTTGGGTGCGATGCGCCGGGGTGATACGTGCGGTGGTCTCTGAGCTGACACCTGCCTGTTCAGCGAACTGAGGCCAGTTGCGCACCGTCTTTTGTACCTGTTCCAAAATCTGCTGAGCCTGCCCTTTGCGCATCGAAATCAACTCCGAACAGGCTAGAAAATCAGACAGTTCAAACTTGTCGCGTTTGCCGTTTAGTGCCATTTGGTGTTGACGGGTCCACAAGCCTTCAGGGTTATAGCTGTAGGTCAGATCAAAGGCAGGGCTGAGCCGCCACTGGCCGCTGCGGTCCATCAAAAAGGCGATGTTTTTAGTATGGTCGTCTTGGTTGCGCGCCATGATATTGAACGCCATGCGCCGGAACAATTGCTCCATATCGGCCATTTTGAGGCCCATCTGGCGCATCAGCATAAAGGCTTGCTCGTACGAATAGCTGGCAGCCTGGTTGAAGTCAAAATGCCCCAGAGCACACAGTGATTGCATATGCAGCTTGGCACCTGTATCGGTTCGGTCAAAGCGCCGGGTCATAAAATGGTTGCGCGTTCCCTCAGTTAGAATCCGGCATTCCTGCATCTGTATACCGCACGCCAGTGCCATCAAGTGGTATGCATATTCGAGCAGACCAAAACCCTGAGGCTGATTCAACTCGCCGTTATTGCGGTTATCGGTGATGCCGTCAAACTTAATCAACCAGTGTGAAAACGCAGGGTCCGAAATGACCTGCCCGGAGCGCACTTCTTGCGTTTCGGGGTTCCAGGCGATGATGGCTTTTGCCCGCGCGCCGCCTGCTGAAGTACCTACTTTGAGGATCTGCTCCATGGCTCTAGAGCGTTCTTGTACCGCTAAAGAGGCTTTGAGTTGGCCGCGCTCTGACAGCACCTGATTGGCAAATTCAACCAAAGCGGATAGATCCAGCGGTTGGGCGTGATCTGCATCGGTGGTTGCGCTGGGTTCGTACTCCAGTGCCCCCATACCTTTTTGGCCCACATAACACAGGCGGGCCACCGGGTCGAAGTCAGCAACGTTCAGCCCTTGTTGGGTAACCCACAGATCGATCAGCTGATGGCCAAACCGATCGGGCAGCGAATCGGCCAGTAACCCGGGCAGCCCGTGAAATGAGCTGCCTTTAGAGAGCGGAAAGCTATAGACTTGGCTAGACAAGGGCATCATGACCGGAGACACTTCAATGCCGCTATTGATAAAGCGCGGGTGGTATTCGAACCGACCCAGAGCTTGCTGCGTATCCCAATGAACGGCGCCGATCAAAGTACCCCATAAACGCACCTGAGCTGTGGTCATTGTTCATCTTCCCAAGTCCAGCCCTGCGCAGGCCCTGACGCATCTGTAGCAGGGGCAGGTTGTGTAGCGGTCTTTCTTTTGCTGGCCCGTTGGCGTTTCGGGGTTTGTAGCTGGTGCAACCGAAGCGGGCTGGTTGTTGTGTCTGGTATCAGAGTTTCGGTGTTTTGCAACAGGTTGAGCGCACGTAGCAGGCGGATCAGGTTCAGCAACTGCACCGATTCCCCAGCTTCAGCGCGGGCTAGAGTGCGGCTGGAGACGCCTGCTTCTTCTGCTAACTCTTGTTGGGTGAGGTTGCGATCCAGACGGATGCTGGCGATGCGCGCGCCCAATTCCTGCAGTACCGCACGGTCGGACTGGTGGTCGGTAATAGGAGTAGGGATCAGGAGTACTTATTTGTCATATTACAGCACATTATATCACTTTACAAGACAAAATAGTCTTGTTAAAACTTGCGGCTCTGTGTAACAGCAGCAAACAGATCAGAGCTGGCAATCACTCGATGCTACAATAAAAAGCAACGCTAGTAGCTGCACAGAGGCAGCCATGTCAACCGATCTGACCGTATCAACGCTCAAAACAGCTTTGCAACAGCAGACCCAGCCCAGCTTTCAACTGCCGGATAGCTCTTTGGTGCCAGCGCACTGTCATATTACTGAGATAGGCATCAGTAAATCCAGCCTGATCGACTGTGGCGGCACCGTCAGCGAGCGGCAGTCTGCTGTGGTGCAACTGTGGCATTCTAAAGATGTAGACCACCGGTTGAGTGCCAACAAGTGGCTGACTATTATCGAACTGGCGCAGAGCCGGCTGGGCGTGACAGACGATCTACCGGTTGAAGTGGAATACCAGACCGAAACTAC
>JBPCXB010000189.1:0-2600 GCA_051008935.1 Gammaproteobacteria bacterium
GGGCTGGACTTGTTGTGCAACATTTGCTGCGCTGAAAGTGCAGCTATAGCCGTATGAGGGTCTATCAAATGGCCGTGATCCTCGTGCACACGGGCTATTTCTCTCAGAATGTCAGCGTCGCTATGGGTTGAACTGCTCCAGTCCTCTCTTAAAGCGTTGAGGCTATCCGCATGCAGATAGAGGTTGCCCCGATCGGTCAGCCAACTGTTATAGGTATCCGCGCTGTTGCCTGCACAATTGAACACCAGCCTTTCGAGGTTGCTGGGTCGGCTGATATCCATAGCAACGGCAAGAGTAGGCTGTGCTTCTGGCAGTGGATCGGCGCGATGCAAGCCCTGCGCAAAGAACTGGTGCAGACTGTCGTTCTGATTGCAGGCTACCTGCAGGCGGTCTATAGGGGCGCCCGATTGTTTGGCTATCCACCCTGCGTAGGCATTGCCGAAGTTTCCAGACGGGATGCAGAACGAGGCTTGTTGCCCCAGCTGTTGGTACAGGTGGGTGGCGGTAGCTGTGTAATAGCTCATCTGTGCCAGAATGCGCCCGAAATTGATCGAGTTGACGCTCAGAAAGCGGCTGTTTTTCGGTAGAGGCTGATTGAGGCAGTCTTTAACCATGGCCTGACATTGGTCAAAGGTTCCTGCTACTTGGATCGGGTGCACTGATTCACCCAACCCGCAGGTCATCTGCTGCAGCTGTATGTCCGAAACACGCCCCTGGGGCAGCAGGATAATGAGTTCGATGTTGTCCATCTGTGCCAGTGCATGCGCTGCCGCCGCTCCGGTATCGCCCGAAGTGGCGACCAAAACCACACCTTTCTGTTGCTGGCGCTCGAGCTCGACCTGAAAACATTCCGCTAGAAAACGCAGCCCATAATCTTTAAACGACAGACTGGGTCCGTGGAACAGTTCCAGAAGGTAGAGCTGCGGGCTCAGCTCGATCAAAGGGGGCGGATGTTCGCCCCAACCAGCCCAGGCTTTTTGGAACAATTGCAAAAGGCCGGTTTTGTCCATCCACCCCGATACATAGGGCGCCGCGATATCAGCGGCCAAAAGGGGAAAGTCGATCCCCTGCCAAGAGTCAAAATTAGTGGCTTGCAGGTTGTATTTAGGTATTTTCTCAGGAACCCAAAGCCCGCCTGAAGGCGTGAGGCTAGAGAGCAGAATGTCAGCAAATGGGCGTTTCAGAGGGCTGCGTGTGTCCTGATACATGACCTCTGTATTCATGACTGAAACTCGACCATCCTCAAGTGCAACATTTCGTCCCCGACTTCATTAGTGCTCGACAGTTCTTTGAGTAACTGCTTCATGAGCTTTTCGTTCACGGAACTGAGGATCATCACCACATTTCTAAATTCAGAACCCTCGATTGCGTCTGGCTCCTGTTGGTGTTGTTCGATTTTTTCGATATTGATGCCCAGCTTCCCAGTCAGGCTGGTCAGACGCGCCAGCGCTCCGGGCGTATGGCGTATTTTCAGTCGAAGATAGCGGCGGCAGCTGTAATTAGCAGAGGTATCAAAGTGCGCACTCCCTGGGCCGGTTGCCAGATACTTGCTGGTTCCTGGGTGCTGCGCCAACTCAATGGCATCGGCTAATACGCTAGCTGCTGTGGCAGCTCCGCCTGCACCAGCACCGCTGAGAAATTGATCGCCCATCGCTTCATTGCGAAACAGCACGGCACTGACTTCATTCTGAACCTGAGCCAGAGGCGAGCTCTGTGGCAACATGGCCAGATGCACACGTGCTGCCACCTGATGGGTAGATGCATGCTTCTCGGCAATCGCCAAGTGTCGGATGCTGTAACCCAGACGTTCAGCAGTGTGTAGATCGAAAGGAAGCAATTGCTCGATACCCTCTTGGCTGATGTGGTCGAATGCCAGAGGAGTTGCAAAGGTTAGATGAGACAGGATTGCCAGCTTTTGGGCAGCGTCTGAACCGTCAATGTCCAGACTGGGGTCTGCCTCTGCAAAACCGAGCTCCTGTGCTGTCTTCAAAGCATCTGAGAAATCTCGGCCTTGTTCCATCTGGGTGAGGATATAGTTGCATGTTCCGTTCAGGATGCCGTGTATAGCCGAGGTGCGGTCGCTAGTGAAAGCGCGGCATATGGTGCGCAACAGCGGAATACCGCCGCCAACCGAAGCTTCGCAACCGATGCTGACATTTTTCTGCATGGCTAACGCCGTCAATTCTTCGCCATGTGTAGCCATCAACGCTTTGTTGGCCGTAATGAAATGCTTGCCTGAATTCAGAGTGCGCAGCGCCAATTGATAGGCGGTATCAGTGCCCCCGATCAGCTCTATCACTGCATCTAGAGAATCCAGAGCAGCTACATCCAGAACGTCAGGCAGGCTGGCGATCCCCTGAAGATCAGGGGGCGTGCGCGAACTTACCGCTTGTATTTGCAGGCGCACCCCCGACCTCTGCTCGATCAGAGTGGCATTGTGTTGGAGCAGGCGGTAAAAAGCTTGCGCCACTGTACCCCAACCGCACAGACCTATTCGAAAAGGTGTAGGCATCATGCGCTCCAAATTAATGCGGGTTGGTTGGTATTAAGGGCAGCAGCAGATTTTTGAGTATTTCAGGTTTGACCCAACCGTCTATTTT
>JBPCXB010000190.1:0-26358 GCA_051008935.1 Gammaproteobacteria bacterium
GCCAACCGCACTCCGGGTGTAATCAAGACGTTATTGCCAATTTCTAGCCGGCCATCGCAACCATTGTGATGCCAGGTAGTTAAACGGATATAGTTATCAGCAGCCGCAAAAAACAAACCGCTACTCCCTATGCGCACCCCACGGCCTACGATCTTAAGGTGTCTGGGCTCCAGAAAAACATTGTACGGCCCTACTGACGCCAATTGGGGGTACACCCAGCGCCTCACATAAAAAGCGTTCCATCTGTCTATAAATTTTTTAAACCATAGCGGTCTATGATCTCGGCGCAAAATTCACTCAAACATCTCAGATGGCCCCTTAATCCTAACTGCTCTCTCAATGTCTGAAAACCCGAACGCCATCTCCATCAACCAGACACCAAGCTGGCAAGGGGTTCTAGCAGAAAGCAAACTCTATATCCGCATCGGGCTGCCGATTTTGCTGACGCAATTACTGTTAATGTGCAATGGTGTTATCGATACCTTAATGGCAGGGCGATCGGATCGGCTCCAAATAGGCAGCTTGGTTCGTGTCACCGGTTTGGACAGTAGCCAAGAGCTGGCAGGCATTGCTATCGGCAATGGGCTTTGGATCCTGATCATGATGTTTGCGCTGGGCTTTCTATTCGCCATCACACCTCTGGTTGCAGAGCTCTTTGGCGCACGGAAAATCAGTGCCATTGGCTTGCTGATACGCCGTCTGGTCTGGGTCTCCCTAGGCATTGGACTGATGATGATGGGATTGGGCATGCTAACTGCTTTTACCCTAGAACCTTGGCTTCAAGAAGAAACCCGTGAAATTACCACCGGCTACCTTTATTTGGTATCCTTCAGCGGCATTCCTTTAGCCTTCATCACCATGCTCAGAGGATACAGCGAGGGCATGACCTTTGTGCGTCCAGTCACTTTCATAACCCTACTGGGCGTACTGCTTAATATTCCGCTCAATCTAATCCTGATTTATGGCTTATTCGGTCTGGAGCCTTTGGGGGGAGTCGGCTGCGCGATAGCGACCACTATCAGCAATTGGACGGTATTTTTCGTCTTACTGGCGTACGTTCGTCTGGCGCCTCAATACCGGAGCAGCAACCTTTTTGCCGAATTCAAACTACCGATACACCTGCCAACCATTAAAAAGCTCTTTACACTGGGAACACCTATAGCCATTACCATGCTGATCGAACTCAGCATGTTTCCTGGCATTACCTTTCTGGTTGCAATCAAACATTTAGAGCCTGCCCTGATCGCTGGGCATCAAATTACCATGACAATCGCAGGGGTGCTGTATATGTTCCCGCTTGCCATTGCCATCACCGCTACTATTCGCATCGGCGGGCTAGTAGGAGGGCACAAATACCCCTCTATCTACCCCTGTTGCTACTTTGCGCTCGGACTCTGTCTAGTACAGGCATTATTCAACAGTTCCGCGCTTTTGGCCTTTCGCTATGATATTGCAGCTCTTTTCAGCGATCAACCAAAAGTGATAGCTACTGCAGCGACTTTGATGGCATTTGCTCTGTTCTTTCAGGTTTTTGACGGATTGCAGGGGACCGCGATCGGTTTGCTGCGTGGATTTGCCAACACCTTTGTCCCCATGCTCTGTGTGGCTTTTTCGTACTGGATAGTGGGTATTCCGATGGCCTATCTGGTGGCTTTCACTGACTGGACAGGCTTTGCACCTCAAGGGGTGTACGGGCTTTGGTTTGGGATGACTCTGGGTTTGATGACTGTAGCTGGACTGCTGCTGATCTATCTGAAATGGTACCTAAAATCCAATCGATGGCGCCAACCAAATGCAAGCATGATATAAATTGAGCGTTAATAATAGCTTATTGTAATAATATAACTCTATACAAATACATCCCTATCTGCAAATATTAGAAATTAAAAATGACTAGACATGTTATAAATACTCAAAATCTGGATTTAAACAGCCCTCTAATTGGGCTTATGCTGGTCGAAAAAGATATCGGCATACATCAGCATCCATATTATGGTATTTATTGGCTAAAGCAGGAACTGGGGCGCTTTTTCAATAATTCAGATCCTATTTTTGCAAACAAACTCTTAATAAGGTTTTTATTCATTTCGTTCAAACATCTATGTATGCCTATTTAATATTAACAGGTGGTAACAATGCCTTTCTCTCTTCCTGATACACTTCATTCTGCCTCCAGCTCTCACCAGCAAGCTGCCCTTCTGGTAGAAACTCAAATTGATGCATTTCGTCACAATACCGGGGAACGCAAATCTGAATTCCTCGCTCTTGCGGAATCTGCAAACCTAACTTGCCACGACCTCGTATCCATCCGACTGCGCCAAATATCACCCGCCACCGTCATCGGCAAAGGCAAGCTGGCAGAATTGGCGCAGTACGTTCAACAGCACTGCATCGAGTTAGTGGTTTTCAGCGATTCTCTGAAACCGGATCAAGAACGCAACCTCGAACGCATACTCAAAGCGCGCGTCATCGATCGCACGACATTGATCCTGGATATATTTGCGCAACGCGCACAAAGCCATGCGGGTCGTTTGCAAGTCGAGCTGGCGCAGCTACAGCATTTGTCTACACGGCTGACTAGAGGTTGGACACATCTGGAACGCCAAAAAGGTGGGATTGGGCTACGCGGGCCAGGTGAGTCGCAACTGGAGACGGACCGACGTCTAATCGGCAGAAGAATGAAAAAATTACGCACTGCCCTGGATCGATTGCGCAAACAGCGGCAATTGGGCTACAAACGGCGCCAAAGACAGGCTATCCCTCTAGTAGCGCTGGTTGGCTACACCAATGCCGGAAAAAGCACCCTGCTCAATGCATTGACTGGAGAATCAACAATGGCAGAGGATCAGCTGTTTGCTACTTTAGATCCCTGCATGAGGCGCTGGGAAATCGGCCTGCCTGAATCGGTCATACTGGCTGATACTGTAGGCTTCATTCAGGACTTGCCTCCTGCAATCATCGATGCTTTTCATGCAACCCTCGAAGGCATCGCCCAGGCGGACCTACTGCTCTTGGTAGAGGATCACAGCGACCCTATGTATTTGGAAAAACGCAAGACGGTACACCAGCTGATACAAACCATGGGGGCAGATCAAATCCCGGCATTGACTGTGCTGAATAAAGCCGAAAATCAATTGCAAAAACCGCTTCCCAATGTTAGCCTGGAGCATGTAGTAGACAACAAGAAACCTATCGTTGTGAGCGCACTACACAATATAGGGCTAGATACCCTCAAGCAGGCTGTCTCTAGAACTCTGTTAAATCGCATTGATGTTCGCCAGATTCACTTAACAACAGAGCAAGGCGCTTTGCGCAGCCAATTGTATCAACGCGGCCTAGTACAGCGGGAAGAAATCGGCGCAGATGGCTCCTTCAATATACAGGCATTCTTGAGCGCTGAAGAATACGAGAAACTCATACAGACAGCCGGCTCAAATAGCGAACGCTCAGCGACCGGAAGCACGGATCACTGAATCCTTTGACAATTGAGGCAATTTCGGCAACAGCGAGATCGGATCCGTAGGCCGGCTATTCAGTTTGATTTGGAAATGCAGTTTGAAGCGATCCGTGCCGGTCTTGCCTAATTCAGCAATCTGCTGGCCCGATTTAACAACCTGCCCTTCAGCGACCAGCAATTTGTTATTGTGGGCATACACTGACAAATAAGGCCCATGTGCCAGAATCACCAACCAGCCATAGTCGCGATACAAGCCATTCCCAGCATAACGCACTACCCCATCAGCAGCCGCATAGACAGGTTGGTCTTTCTGACCCAAGATATCGATCCCTTTGTATTCAATCGGGTGATAATGCTTGCTGATTCGGCCTTTTACCGGCCACGTCCATGCAGAAGGGGCTTTTGAAACCTGCTTCCTAGGCTTGTCTTCTACTGTGCCTGAGGGAGCATCTGCAGCTGTTTTAGATACAGCCTGGGGATTGATCGGAGGCAACCTGCGCCCGAAAGAGTTGTCTTTTCCATACAGAAAAATTTTCTGCCCCGGGTATATGACAAAAGGCGCCTGTATATTGTTGACACTGATCAATTCATCCATTTGCAAGTTGTATCTCAAAGCGACACTCCAAAGCGTATCATTGTGTTTAACCACATAGATTGCAGGTTGCAGATCTGGTGCCAATTGCAGAATTTGCCCCGGGTAAATCAAATTGCCGGAAGCCAAGCCGTTGATCGAAGATAATCGCTTGACAAAAGTACGATACTGAAGAGCGATGCCGCTCAACGTATCCCCTTTTTTGACCCTATGGGTACGTGGCTTGGTATCAAGAGGCATCACCAGTTGCTTGCCGTAATAGATCCGAGAGGATTTCCCTAACTGATTCCATTTGACTAGATCACTGACACTGACTTGATACAGATTGGCAATAATGCCCAGATTCTCGCCTTTCTGAATGGCATAGGATCCCCAACCCGACGAGGCACTTTCATCCTGCCCCAAAGCCTGACCCGGCACGACGCACAATGTTGCCAGCAAAAGAGCCGAGACTGTGACTATCCCTTTTCCTTTCCCTTTTCCACGGGCAGCATTGCCTTTGAATTGCAACCACAAGAGCGCGCCTCCAAACGCCAAACCTGCAATGACCGCTAGCCCCAGAGCGGGCAAGCTCTCATAATCAGACGGAATCAGGGCGTAGAAACTACCCAGTACCAGTCCATACAGCAAAGGTCGCAATATCTGTGCGTAGGTGCGCAACAACCGCTGCATCAAACGGGCCACTAGCACAACGCCAACTATTACGCCCGACAGGAACGGGAGCAGGATGGCCCATTTGGCATCGACCACTGCATTCAGTATGATCGGGTAAAAGCCTACTAGCAGCAAAAAATAACTACCCGAAACACCGGGAAGAGACAATAAGATCCCTACCAAAAAACCAAGTAACAAGGCGGTGCCAAAATTTTCAGAGGCAGAAAATGAAAAGGTCCCAGACCAAGTCAGCATCACACTGATCAAGACACCAACAACCAGAAAAGCCAATGTCTTGCTAGATACAGGCAAGGCGCGCAATAAAGGCAGCAGAGCCGTGGCAACCACCAGAAAAACCCCCACTTTAAAAGACAGCGGATAGGTGCGATAAAGATACAGCACCGGTGCTGCCATCAGAACAGCTGTCGCGAGCATGCTGATCCCTAAAATGCCCAGAAATTGCCACTCTGCCACCGGCATTTTGACACCTCGATAGCTGTCGATACGAGTGACGGTGCTGATAGCACCTACTAAGCGATCGTAGAGCCCGCAAAGCAAAATGACCGTGCCGCCCGATATGCCGGGCAACAGCTCCGCCATTCCGGTAAAAATACCGGCTATTATCCAACTGAATCTAACGCGCATCGGCCATTACAGTCGCTACCACATTATTACCAACACTTACTCTCTCTTTTACCCGAATCGCTGGCCCGATAAGACACCTCATCCCGAGGAGCCGATAACGGCCACTGCAAAGGCGGCGATCCCTTCTTTGCGACCCAACATGCCCAGCCCATCTGTGGTGGTAGCTTTGATGCCCACTGAGCCACTAGCAACATGCAATAATTGCGCTACATTGGTGCGGATTTGCTCTCTCCAAGGTGCCAATTTCGGTTGTTCGGCAACCAAAGTCAAGTCGACCTGGACAGGCTGATAACCGCTCGAAGCGAGTTCATCCAGCACGCGTCGGATCAACCGTGCTCCACTGAGCCCTGCACCTGTGCCTGCTGGATACAGATCCCCTATGTCCGTCAATCCGGCGGCTCCCAAAAGGGCATCTGCAAGCGCATGCAGAAGGATATCACCATCTGATTCAGCCTCAATTTCCAGGCCACAATGAATCTCAATCCCTCCTAGGGTAACGATGCCATTAACACGGGGTTTGAGAGGATGCACATCGATGCCTTGGCCGATGCGCCATGCCGGAGCTGTTGACACGGGATTCATTCCAGTTTGTCTCAATCTATGTGGGTAATAGGGGCGAAACAGCTGGAGTTGCATTCCGCCTGTGGGTCAGCAGTGTCGATACCCAGTCTAAGTCCTGTGGCCAAGTGACCTTGAAATTCAGACTACTTCCTGCGACCAGGCGAACCGCCCCGCCGCAAGAGCGAACGGCCTGAGATTCATCTTGTATCAAATGATCGGACTGCTGCTGCAAACTGTTCCACAAAGCACCCAGACGGAATAATTGAGGCGTTTGTGCCAGCCACAAGTCCGTGCGATCGACCTCAGATGCTATCACCGGCTCCTCTGCACGCAACCAACCGCTACTTTTTTTGATGGATGCAGCTACCGGTTCCGCCAACAGGGCACCGTGCCACAAATCTTCGGGCATGCGATCAACTGCAGCAACGAGCTTCAATACATCTGCTTGGGGAGCCAAAGGTCGAACTGCATCGTGCACCATCACCCATTGCATGTCATCTACATCTGTCCCTTCAGACTCCCGAAGGCTGCGCAGGCAGTTCATGACTGAGGCAGCCCGACTTGCCCCCCCTGTACAAACCAGCAGTAGATGTTCTGGAAATATCGAACGCAGCATCGGTGCGCGGGTGCGAAAATCAGCCTCATGAAGAGCAATCACCACTTTTATACAGGAGAGCACATCCGTAATAGCACGCAAGCTCCATTCCAGAAGGGAACGCCCCGCTACCATATGCCATTGCTTGGCCACGCTGGTGCCGAATCTAGCTCCCTGCCCTGCCGCAGGAACGATCAAAACCGGACGAACAGCTGAATGGGTATTGGCGGCCTTCGAGCTAGGGGGATTCTGGGGCATCGGAAAAGGTCGAATGAGGCTCGCCGGTATCCTGTCGGCTTTGTTGTTCGATCCAATAGATCTCTTCGCTTTCGCCAACCAATCCCAACCTGGAACGCGCCGCTTCTTCTAATGCTCGGGGGTCTGTTTTAATGGCATCCAAGCGTAGCTGGGTCAAGGCGATCTCATTACGCAACTGCGCATTTTCTGTTTCCAAGAGTTCTATCTCAGCCTGCACCTGCGCGCGGTGCAACCAACCACTTTTGCCATAAATCAACAGCCAACCTAAAAGGACGATAAGCAGCAGCAGCCCTGCTATCAGCCAGTTCAATCCCAACCGTCGATAAGAATCAGTCATTTATCTTGTTCACACCATCCGCAGCAAAGCCATTTTGAACCAACGCATCAGTAACCCAACGCCCGCAATGCAGACCGTCCAGCATATTGAAAACCGCAGTCATGTTCAATCCAGAGCAGGCGGTTATATTTTGCAACGCGTTCTGAACGACAGGGTGCCCCCAGTTTGGCCTGACCCGCTGCTGTGCCCACCGCCAGATCTGCTATCAACGTATCCTCGGTCTCCCCAGACCGGTGCGACACCACGCTGGCAAGATTCAGCGATCTGGCTGTACGCATCGTCGTCAATGTGGAACTCAGCGAGCCCACTTGATTGGGCTTAATCAGAATCGAATTGCCCAAGCCATCACGGGCGCCTTCTTTCAAGCTCTCGGGATCTGTCACAAACAAATCGTCTCCTACCAACTGCACGGAGCGCCCCAGCTTCTGGGTTAAGAGATACCAACCGTTACGATCATTTTCGCTCATTCCGTCTTCAATAGAACAGATGGGGTAGTCAGCGACTAATGCTGCCAGCCAGTCGCTCCAAGCGCCAGCATCTAAGTCCAGCTGCTCGCCTGACAGAATATAACGCTCTTTCCGGTAGAACTCGCTGGCGGCACAATCCAAACCCAAATAGATGTCCTGGCCCGCTGAATAACCGGCCGTATCTATTGCTTGCAGTATTAAATCCAGCGCTTGACGGGTGCTTTCAATAGCGGGGGCAAATCCACCCTCATCCCCGACAGCCGTCGACATGTTCTGATTGTGTAGCAGTTTTTTCAGATGCGTATAGACTTCGGCACCCGCTCGCAATGCCTCACTGAAAGAATCCACCCCCAGAGGGATAATCATAAATTCTTGGATATCCAGCTTATTATTCGCATGAGCGCCACCATTGAGGATATTGAACCAAGGTACTGGCAACGTAGACTGCAACTGCTCCACGCCATACAACTCGTTCAGCCAAGCATGCAGCGGCCTTTGCATCTGCCTTGCACAGAGTTGCGCTACGGCCAGAGAAACGCCCAGAATGGCATTCGCACCAAGATTGGCCAAATTGTAACTGCCATCCAGCTCCAAAAGACGCGTATCTAGCTGCTGTTGCTCCCGAATATCCAAATCCAGAATCTGGGCCTTGATCGTGTCATTAATATGGGAAACAGCACGGCCCACACCGGCTCCCAGATATACTTTTTCGTCCCCATCCCTCAGCTCAACCACCTCTCTGCTACCGGTCGATGCACCAGACGGGACCATAGCGATGGCCGTCTCTTGAGACTGTGATACGGCCCTGCACATGATAGTAGGCCGGCCTCTGGAATCCAGTCCTTGAATCGCCTCGATGTCAGCAAGTCGCCACTCTTCAGACATTAAATTAGACCTTTACTACTCACCGATTACTCCCCGATTACTCCCCGGGCAACCCACATTTAAGGTGCGCCGCTCATGGCTTTTACTATTCTATCTAAATCCCGAACCCGCTCCAGAAACGATGCCACATCCGCCAGAGGAAGCGCACACGGCCCATCGCACAAGGCTTGATCCGGGTCTTTATGGCATTCAACAAAAAGTGCAGCTAAGCCCTGAGAAATGCCTGCCATAGCCAGCTTTAGCACTGCTTGGCGCCGCCCTGAAGCCCGTCCATCTGCAGCTCCTGGCAATTGCAATGAGTGGGTCACATCAAAACTGACAGGGCAACCGGTTTGCTTCATCAACTCAAAACCTAGCATATCGACTACTAAATTGTGGTAACCGAATTGCGTTCCCCGCTCACAAAGCATGATACGATCTGCATCGGATTCGAGGCATTTCTCGACGACATACTGCATATCTTCAGCAGCCAAAAATTGGGCTTTTTTGATATGAATAATTGCCTGTGTCGATGCGGCAGCATGAATCAGGTCGGTCTGCCGACATAAAAACGCGGGGATCTGTATGATGTCACATACCTCGGCCACAGGGGCAGCTTGCTCTGGCGCATGAATATCGGTCAGCAGAGGGGCGCCGGTCTCCTGCCCAATCCTGTCTAAGATACGCAGACCTTCTTCAATGCCTGGCCCCCGGAATGAAGCCAATGAAGTACGGTTGGCTTTATCGAAAGATGCCTTGAAGACCCAGGGCATCTCCAACCGATGACAGATATCGGCCAAATACAACGCATGATCCAAAGCCATCTGCTCAGATTCCAGCACATTGACCCCTATAAACAATACCAACGGCTGATCATTACCGATACGCAAGCCTCGATGGCAAATCAATGCTTCAGGTCGTTTATTCACAGCCCTTGCTCAATCTCAATCTCAATCTATACGCACTCATTGGCTGCGGTCCTGATGCTGCAGGGCGGCGCTGATGAATCCATAGAACAGCGGATGCGCTTTAAGCGGGTGCGAGGTGAACTCCGGATGAAACTGGCAGCCAATGTACCAAGGATGATCTGGTAGCTCGACAATTTCAACCAAACCCCCTTCCGTTGCTAGACCGGAAATGCGCATACCTGCCTGCTCCAACATGGACTTGTATGAATGATTAAATTCATAGCGATGCCGGTGGCGCTCTTCAATACACTGCTGGTCGTACAGCTTGTGTGCGAGGCTGCCTTCGACTAATTGACAGTGCTGAATCCCCAACCGCATCGAACCGCCTTTCCCCTCTGAGAGCTCGCGCTTCTGAGAGGTTTTACCGACTGTATCTGTCCACTCATAAGCAAAATCAATCACTGCATTTGTAGCCTGCTCATCAAATTCTCTGCTGTTAGCCGCCTTAAGGCCCGCTACATTACGCATGAATTCAATCACCGCTATATGCATACCCAAGCAGATGCCCAAACAAGGGATCTTTTTCTCACGCACATAACGCACAGCTTCCAGCATGCCGGCCATGCCCCGCTCGCCAAATCCACCCGGAATCACGAGCCCATCCACTCCATGGAGCATAGTAGCCGCGCCTTGCTCTTCTATCTGCTCGGCATCTATATGCTTCAACTGCAAGTCAGCATGCAGGCGCAGACTGGTGTATTCAAGCGCATCGTTCAACGATTTATAAGCATCAACCAGATCTGTGTATTTACCGACCATGCCTATGGTCAAGGTTTTGTCTCTGGATAGAAAGAGCTGCGATAGTTCGCGCCACTGGCTCAGATCCGGCTGATCTTCGGAGCGGTTTATCTTCTTTATCAAATAGCTGTCTAGACCCTGCTCGTGCAGAATTGCTGGCAACTGATAAATGGAGGGGACGTCGGGTAAGGAAAAGACCGCTTCTATCGGTACACTACAAAAGAGGCTGATTTTTTTCTGCGCTGTATCCGTTAACTCGCGCTCGGATCGACACAATAGAATATCCGGCTGCAGGCCAGTAGCGCGCAAATCCCTCACAGAATGCTGCGTCGGTTTGGTTTTGAATTCGCCTGCAGACGCGAGCCAAGGCAACAGCGTCAAATGCACTAATAGCATTTGATCCGACGCCAATTCCATTCTCAGCTGCCGAATTGCTTCCAGAAAGGGTTGCGACTCAATATCACCGATCGTGCCTCCTACCTCTACCAGAAGCATTTCTTGCCCCTGCCCCAATTCCAGAATGCGCTTTTTAATCTCATCGGTAATGTGCGGAATAACCTGCACGGTAGATCCCAGATATGCCCCTTGCCGCTCTTTGTGCAATACTTCAGCGTAGATCTGCCCGGTGGTAAAGTTATTCTTCGCAGACATGATAATGCTGCTGAAACGCTCATAGTAGCCGAGGTCTAAATCCGTTTCACAGCCATCTGCGGTAACAAACACTTCCCCATGTTGCAACGGGTTCATAGTACCCGGATCCAAATTGAGATAGGGATCCATCTTGAGCGGCAGAGCCTTAATGTTTCGGGCTTCCATCAAAGCCAGAAGCGAAGCGGTAGCTACGCCTTTTCCCAGAGAAGAAATGACTCCTCCAGTAATAAAGATGTACTGTGTCATCTCAGCATCTCGGTATACCAGTAGCCCAAGGGCTAGAAAGAACGCCGTAAAGCATATACCAAACCCAAGGCCCAGCTCTAATTGTGGTTAGTGTCATTTTAAACAGTGATGCCTCGCATCAGCATCGGCAAGAAAACCGTCCGGATCATCTGCCTATCGAGGCTATCTATCCAGAGCATACACTTTGCGTGCATTATCTCGGAACAGCAGCTTTTTTTCGTCATCGCTACAACCTGATGCCAGTCGCTTCAGCATGTTCCACAACGTACGGTAACTACAGGATACGCGATCGACTGGAAAATTACTTTCAAACATACAGCGCTCAACGCCAAAAGCATCGATAGCATGATGGTACCAAGGGGCATAAACCTCGGCCATCTCGGCACTCGAAGCACTTGTGCCATGATGCCAATCAAAGCCATTGACCTTCATGGCCATGCCTCCTAATTTCATAACAATGTTATCGCAAGCGGCCAATTCACGAATCTGCTTCTGCCATTCTGGGAATATTTCATCATGACGACCTACCCAGTTTTCAATGCCTATCACTCCCCCCAGGTGATCTAGGATAATCGGCAAGTCCGAGACCCTCATGGCTAACTGTTTCAATTCAGATAACTGCGGATGATATTGCCAAGCGTCCATCACCAACCCGCGGCGCTGCAAGATTTTACAACCGTTGATGTAGCTATCCGTCAGCATCAAACCAGCCGCCGGATGGGTATGAGAAGGTCCCAAATGCGGATCATAGGCCACTGCGTGGCGCACACCTCGATACCGACCTTCACTGGCTTCTATATGCCCCTCTAGGGCCTCTTCAACCAGTGCCGTCTCCAGCGTCAAATCAACAAAGCCCACGATAGCTGCTGACATATTGATATCGGGGTTGAGTACCGCTGCACGTTTGGCCTCTGAAACCACAAATTCAGTCTCACCGACAGGCTTCAAATGTTCAGGGCCGTCTGCTTTGTACTTCGATAAGCACTCTATGAACACGGTAGAAGTCACCTGGTGCCCATCTGTCAAATCAGCGAGTATTTCCTCAGCACCGTAACGGTTTTGCGGGTAGTGCCACAGATGGTGGTGTGGATCGCATATTTCTAGATCAGGATCCAGAATGTCTTCTTTTAGAGCATGCATAATCTGCGTTGGGGCAGCGGCAATCTATCCCCTCATTCTATTGCACTGTTACTGGGAGTGTCCCTATAGCTGCCGTTTTGCAGGTTACCTGCTTAGCAAATACAGGCCGTACAAGCCCTAAAGCAGTTTAGAGGGTTGCGTGCTAGCTCTCTTTTGCCTCGCTCTGGAGTTCGTCCCGACCGACCAATTGCACGACTGCCATGGGAGCTGCATCACCCGTTCTGAAACCATTTTTTACAATACGAAGATAGCCGCCGGGCCGCTCTTTGTAATGAGGCCCCAAATCAGTAAACAGCTTGCCCACCATTTTTTCACTGCGCGTTCTGGCGAAGGCCAAACGCCGCCTGTGGACGGTATTTTCACCAGCCAGAGTGATTAACGGCTCAACGACCCTACGCAATTCTTTGGCCTTAGCAACCGTAGTCTGTATCTGCTCGTGCTCCAAAAGCGAAACAGCCATATTACGAAACATCGCTTGACGATGAGATGAATTGCGGTTCAGGCGCGAACCAGATTTACGATGGCGCATAACTGCTACTTCCTGTTAATTTTGAGCTTAGGTTCCTTCATCAGCAGGCGGCCAATGCTCTAACTTGGTATTTAATTCCAGATCTCTGGACTTGAGCAAGCTCTTGAGAGCCTGCACTGATTTGGTCGCTAAACGGGGAGTTTCCAGCAGTTCAACTTCTGTGCGCTGGATTAAATCTCCGATGCAGGCAATCTGCAGATTATCCCGAAGCACATTGGCAACTCGCGTTTCCACACCCAGATTCTCCAATGATTCAAAGAGGATCTCATCAAATTTGCTCTGGTCGCTTTCATGCCCAGACAGGTCGGCCAGACTGATCATCTGATCACTCAAAATACGAGCGGCCTTGCTGAGCGCATTTTCTGGAGTGACTGTGCCATCAGTATTGAGCGTGAGAATCAGCCTATCCAGATCTGTTCTTTCTCCTACCCGCACCTTCTCAACCTGATAGGAGACCCGCCTGACCGGGCTAAATACAGCATCCATACTGAGCGCGCCAATAGATTTAGGCTCTTGGCTTCCTATCTTCGACAATTCATCGACGAGTTCGTAGCCTTTGCCTAATTGCACATCAATTTCCATTTCCAACTCTGTATCGGCTTCAGTCAAAGAGCAGATGTGCATGTCGGGGTTGGCAACCGTCAAGCCTGTAGGCAATTGCAAGTCACCGGCTTTAAGTTCTTTGATTCCTTGACAGGAAGCACGCAGTGTTTCGATATGGCCGATTTCCTCGTGGTTCATTTCAATGGCCAGCCCCTTCAAATTCAGCAGAATTTCAATGACATCTTCGCGAACACCTGCTACAGTGGCGCATTCGTGCTGCACCCCTTTAATGCGCACTTCGACAACTGCGACACCTGGTATGGATGATAGCAGCAAGCGACGCAAAGCACTGCCTAGGGTATGACCATAGCCACGCTCCAGAGGCGCATAAACAATACGCGATTCTGTCGGGCTCAATCGATTAATTTCGGTTTTGGGCTGGATTAGATCTGTCATCGAGTCGAAAGCCTCTTAACTCATGCTATAAAGAAAAATGGTCCTCTGTGCAAAAGACAGAGGATCCGGTGATTAAATGTCAATACACTACTTGGAATACAGCTCAACGATCAGATTCTCGTTAATGTCTTGACTCAGGTTGTCGCGATCGGGTTTGCGACTATAAATCCCTTGCATTTTGTCTTCCGACACCTCTACCCACTCCACTTGAACGGGCCGAGACTCAGAGATTTCTATAGCCATCTTAATACGCTGAAAGTCGCGTGCCTTATCAGCAATACTCACAACATCGCCGACCTGAACTTGATAGGAAGCGATATTAGCAACCTTACCATTAACTAACACGGCACGGTGCGAGACGAGCTGACGCGCATCGGCGCGAGTTGATCCCCAGCCAATGCGATAGACTACATTATCCAACCGGCTTTCCAAAAGATGCAGCAGATTGAGACCAGTCGCACCGGCCATATGAACGGCTTTTTTATAGTAATTCTTAAACTGTCGTTCCAAAACTCCGTACATCCTCCTGACTTTCTGCTTCTCGCGCAGCTGTAATCCATAGTCAGAAGTGCGCCCTCTCCGAGTCAGCGCCATCATACCGGGGGGGCGCAAATTATCCTTATCGGAACGGCATTTGCGCTCCAAAGCTTTGACCCCGCTTTTCAGGAATAAATCGGTGCCTTCGCGCCTAGACAAGCGGCAAGTTGGACCTCTGTATCGTGCCATTTTTTTCTAGCCTCTTCGTTGTTTAGGTGGACGGCAACCATTATGGGGCAGAGGAGTAATATCTGTGATATTAGTAATCTGGAACCCGCAACCATGCAATGCCCGAATCGCGGCCTCGCGGCCTGAACCTGGACCTCTAACAAAAATATCTAAATTAGTAATGCCCATGTCTCGAATCTGCATACCGACCTTTTCTCCGGCCAATTGAGCCGCATAAGGAGTACTTTTGCGTGAACCTTTATAACCTACAGATCCTGGAGAAGCCCAAGCAACTGTATTACCCTGCCGATCCGTGATGGTAATGATGGTGTTATTGAACGTCGACTTAATGTGCGCTACCGCATCAGTAAATTGCCGATAAGCCTTTTTCTTGCGACCTTTCTGTATCATTATCTATTATCTCGTATTCTGTTGGAATAATGGTTGACCCGCACTCTTGTCAGCTGCATCAAGTACGCTTCATATTGCGGCGACCTTTGCGTGTGCGCGCATTGGTCTTGGTTCTCTGCCCTCTGACTGGCAAACGCCGGCGGTGACGTAACCCTCTGTAACAACCCAGATCCATCAGCCTTTTGATGTTCAGGGAAATTTCTCGGCGCAAGTCGCCTTCTAATGTAAAGCTGGAGATCAGATTTCTCAGCTTTTGCAATTCTTCATCGTTCAAGTCTGATATTTTGCGCGATCCTAGTATCTCTGCCTGCTCACAGATTTCGCGCGCACGACTGCGACCTATACCAAAGATATAAGTCAATGCAATTTCAGCATGTTTATGATCGGGGATATTTACACCGACAATACGAGCCATAACTTATTTCTCCGTTAACCTTGGCGCTGCCGATGGCGAGGAGATGATTTGCAAATCACATGCACCACCCCCTTACGCCGTACAACTTTACAGTTTCGACAAATCTTTTTCACTGATGCCCTGACTTTCATAATTAATCCTGGGTCTCTGATGGATAGAAAAAAGTGAGATATTTCATCATTTAATAGTGTTCAGCCGATTACTTGAATTACCGGCGTGTGCGGCCTCTGATATTCGATTTTCGCATCAAAGATTCGTACTGGTACGACATCATATGCGCCTGAAGTTGCGACATGATATCCATGGCTACAACCACAACAATGAGCAAGGATGTGCCTCCAAAATAAAATGGTACGCCCGCAAATTGCACCAACACCAAAGGCAATAGACAGACCAGCGCGACGTAGGCAGCCCCAAAAACAGTCAATCGCGTGATGATTTTTTCTATATACCCAGCCGATCGAGCGCCTGGGCGTATACCGGGCAAATAAGCCCCTTGCTTCTTTAAATTATTGGCTACATCGTCCGGATCAAACACCAAAGCGGTGTAAAAGAACGAGAAGAATACTATTAAAGCTGTGAAGGAAATAATATAGAGCGGTTGTGGGGGCTGCAACAACAGCGATAGCTGTTGCAACCAATCTAGATCCTGCGCCTCACCCAACCAGATGCTCAGCGAAGCCGGAAAAAGCAACAAGCTACTGGCAAAAATAGCAGGGATAACCCCGGCCATATTAATCTTCAAGGGTAAATGCGAGCTTTGAGCAGCCATCTGGCGCCGGCCTACTTGACGTTTTGGATATTGAACCGTCAACCGCCTCTGGCCTCTTTCAATGAACACCACTAAGGCAATCACTGTTATGACCATCAAGCTGATTCCCAGCAACAGGATGGGGCTTAGCTCTCCCTGACGCGCTTGCTCTAGAGATTGGCCAATAGCTGAGGGCAAGCCAGACACGATGCTGACAAAGATGATCAGAGATATACCGTTGCCAATCCCTTTCTCAGTAATCTGCTCTCCGAGCCACATCAAAAACATGGTACCTGTGACCATTGCCAGAATAGCAGTGATATGAAACGAAATGCCCGCTTCGATCGCCAGTCCTTGGGAGGCTAGACCAGCAGCCAAACCAGCCGATTGCAAAGTAGCCAGCCCCAACGTACCATATCTGGTGTATTGTGTGATCACCCTGCGACCTGCTTCGCCCTCTTTGCGCAACCGCGACAGACGGGGACTCACAGCGGATAGCAGCTGCATGATGATTGAAGCAGAGATATACGGGATGACATTGAGTGCCAAAATGCTCATACGTTCCAATGATCCACCAGAAAACACGTTGAATAATTCAACCAAAGTGCCCTGACTGCTCTGAAATAAATCTTGTAACCGATCTGGATTAATGCCAGGCACCGGGATGTGCGTACCAATTCGGTAGACAATAATGGCCACCAAAACAAAGCGCAATCTGGCCCAGAGTTCAGATAATCCTTTGCCGCTTTGTGGTGCCATGAATGTTCTCTTGCTAGATGATGCTATTTCTTGGAGTCTTCAGCGGCCTTAAAGCTACCGCCGGCTTTTTCCAATGCTTTCAAAGCCCCTTTGGTGCATAAAATCCGACTATCGCTGATATGCACAGCAGTTTCCAACTGTCCCGATAGGAAAATACGTGCGCGCTTGATATTTGCCCCAATCAATCCGGCATTTTGCAGGGTCTTTAAGCTGACCGATTTGCTGTCAGCATCGGGAATCTTGCGCAAATTTCCCAGTCGAAGCTGAGCAGTAGTCAAACTGATGCGCGACCTAAAGCCGTATTTAGGCAGGCGCATTTGCAGTGGAATCTGCCCACCCTCAAAGGCTGCTGATGACCGCCCACCGGATCTGGATTTAAGGCCTTTGTGCCCACGACCACAGGTTTTTCCGCGGCCAGACCCAATGCCTCGACCCCGCCTTTGTACAGAAGGTTTGGAGCCAGCGGCAGGGCTGAGCGTATTTAGAGCGTAGCTCTTGTCATCTGCTGTCTGATTTTCCTGTGACATCAACCTTCTACCTCTAGCAGATACGAAACTTTATTAATCATTCCGCGCACGGATGGCGTATCTTCCACCTCAACACTGTGCCCAATACGTCGCAAACCCAAACCGCGCACACAAGCTATATGCTTTTTCAGGCGCCCATGGCGTGAACGAATGAGTCGCACTTTCAATTTTTTGTGGGGAGATGGCATTTTTTTTCCTGCTTCTGCTCTAATCACGCACTTTTTCAAAAGGCATCTGGCGCCTTCGGGCGACATCAGCCAGAGATTCCATCTGCATCAGCCCTTTGATGGTTGCCCTGATGACGTTGATCGCGTTAGTGGACCCGTAGCACTTTGCCAGCACTGAGCGCACGCCTACCAACTCCAGAACCGCACGCATGGCGCCTCCTGCAATAATACCCGTACCTTCAGAAGCAGGCTGCATATACACGCGAGCCGACCCATGACGGGATAGCACTGGATATTGCAAGGTACCGCCGTCTAAATTGATACTGACCATGTTGCGTCGGGCTGCCTCAGTTGCCTTTTCTATAGCACGAGGTACTTCCCGAGCTTTACCGGTACCGAAACCGACGCGGCCTTCGCCATCACCGACCACTGTCACAGCATTAAATCTGAGGATACGCCCGCCTCTCACAACTTTTGAAATACGCTTAACGCGAACCAGTTTCTCGCGCAGCTGACTCTGGTCTACTGTAGCTTCGGTGCCGTTCAATTCACTTATACTCCGTCATACTTAGAATTTCAGGCCGCCGGAACGTGCCCCTTCCGCTACTTCTTTTACATGGCCGTGATACTTATACCCCGACCGATCGAATGCGATCTCTGTAAGGCCTTTTGCGATAGCACGCTCGGCGACTTTCTCCCCCACCACGCGCGCTAATTTCATCTTGCTCTGCTCAGGCGCACTGCGTACCGCAGCTTCTAGTGTTGACGCAGAAGCCTGAACCTCTCCGTTATCCACCGACATTACCTGAGCATAAATATGCCGACCGCTTTTAAATACAGATAAACGCAAAGTTGCACACTTCTTCATTTGCTCCCGCCCTCTGCGAGCGCGGCGCTGGCGCTCCTGCTTCTTATGATTCATACCATGTGCCTCAATGTGCCTCAATTGCTATTTCTTCTTGACTTCCTTGCGCAGAATCTGCTCATCTTTATAGCGCACCCCTTTTCCTCCATAGGGTTCCGGGGGGCGCAAAGCGCGTATCTCAGCTGCCACCTGACCGACTTTTTGGCGGTCAATACCCTCGATCACCACAGCTGTCGGAGAGGGGGTAGAAATGGTAATGCCCTCTGGGAAAGCGTAATCTATCGGATGTGAGAACCCGAGGGTCAGATTCAATGCTTTTCCCTTACTTTGCGCTCTATAACCCACTCCATGGATCTCAAGTTCACGCTTAAATCCTTGTGATACGCCATGCACTAAATTGGCCAGCAAAGCACGAGTAGTGCCCGCCATTGCCATATTACGCCCATCCTGAGCCATCTTGACTGCCAAACTATCACCCTGCTGTTCGACTATCACAGAAGGATGCAGTTGCAATTCATTACTGCCTTTAGTACCTTTGGCACGGCAAAAACCATCTTCAATTTTAATGGCGACCCCGTCAGGGATACGCACAGGAATTCGAGCAATTCGCGACATTTGGATACCCTAAAACACGCTACACAAGCATTCGCCGCCGACGCCTAATTCACGCGCTCGGCGACTCGACATGATCCCTTGATTCGTAGACATGACAATGATGCCCAAGCCGCCCCGAACATGCGCGATTTCTTGGCTAGCCGAATAACGCCTGAGACTCGGACGACTCAAGCGCTTGAGTTCGCGGATGACTGGTTGATTATCTATGTAACGCAATCCCAGCACCAACTCGGACAAGGCACCTTCGCCATCCACTTGCACGCTGGCGATGTATCCCTCTTCTTGCAGAGTCTCCGCTATGCCTTTCAGCAAGCGCGATAAAGGCATACGCACACTGCGCCGCGAACGCATATGCGCATTGCGTATACGGGTCAGCATGTCTGCTATGGGATCTTGCATATTCATGATTAATCTGCCTTTATTACCAACTTGCCTTTTTTAATCCAGGAATCAAACCATCCATACTGTATTCTCTGAGTTTGTTGCGACTCAAAGAAAACTTACGGTAGACTCCATGCGGCCGGCCAGTCACTGCACATCTACGCTGGCGTCTTACCGGGCTTGCATTAAGAGGTATCTTCTGCAAATCCAAGAGCGCTTGATCGCGCTCTTCCAGACCAGTATCCGGATGGCGGATGATCTCCTTGAGCCGAGCTCTTTTTTCTTGATATTTCAAGCGCAGCTTTTCGCGTTTGACTTCTCGTGCAATCATCGATTTTTTAGCCATTAGTCAACTCCGAAAGGGCATGCCCAGAATCCTGAGCAAAGCCAGCCCTTGGGCATCATTCGATGCGCTGGTAGTGATGCAGACGTCCAAACCTCTAATCTGGACTACTTTATCGTAATCAATTTCAGGAAAAATAATATGCTCTTTGATGCCCATCGAAAAATTTCCGCTACCATCCATAGATGAAGGTTTCAGACCTTGGAAATCACGTTCTCTAGGCAAAGCTATGTGAATCAACCGTTCGATGAAATGATACATTTGCGAACGGCGCAGCGTCACTTTACACCCGAGTGGCATACCGGTACGAATTTTAAAGCTTGCAACAGAGCGGCGCGCCTTACAGATGATTGCTTTCTGGCCCGCGATCAGGCCAAGCTCTTCTGCTGTAGCCTGCAATGCATCTCTGCTACGCGCGGCATCCCCCACTCCCATATTCAGGGTCACTTTTGTCAATGCGGGAACCTGAAGCAAATTGTCCAGTTTCAATGCCTGCATCAATTGAGGGCGCAACTCCTTCTTATAGTGCTCATATAGTGCTGACATCACTTACCTTTCTTGGGACTCTCCACTGGAGTGCCATCGCGAAATACGCGGTGGCGCCGACCATTCTCATCTTCTTTGAACCCCACTCTAGCAGCTTTCCCAGTTTTCGGGTGTACGAGAGCCAGATTCGATACCTGCACCGGAGCTTCTTGGGATACAATCCCACCCTGCTGGCCTATTTGAGGGTTCGGACGCACATGTTTTTTGACCATCTGGATTCCAGATACAATGGCGCGCCCATCCGACAAAAGCCGCTGCACAGTGCCGAGCTTACCCCGATCTTTGCCGACCAGTACCATCACTTCATCATCGATACGAATTTTGCGTAGCGCCATCATAGCACCTCTGGAGCTAGGGAAATAATTCTCATAAATTTGCCTTGAGCACGCAGGCTACGGGTGACCGGGCCGAAAATACGCGTGCCTACGGGAGCATTGTCATTATCGAGCAAAACCACCGCATTATCATCAAAGCGAATCAGCGAACCGTCGGCCTGTCGAATTCCATTACGGGTGCGTACCACGACAGCACGCATCAATTGGCCTTTGCGCACACGGCCATTAGGAAACGCCTCCTTAATGGTGACACGAATAATATCCCCGATAAAGGCATAGCGTCTTTTAGAGCCGCCTAATACCCGAATACATTGCACTTTGCGGGCACCGCTGTTGTCCGCAACAGCCAGCATTGTCTGCTCCTGGATCATGATATTATCTCTGCGTTCATCATCTAATATCAGCCATCAGCTAGCCCGAATATCGGTGACTGTCCAGCTCTTGGTGCGGGACAATGGACGGCATTCTTGAATAGTCACCCAATCGCCTTTGTGGCATTTGTTGTCTGCGTCGTGTGCAGGAATGCGGGTCGATCGGCGAATAATTTTCCCATACAGTGGATGACGGACACGCCTTTCAATAAGCACGATCACCGTTTTATCCATGGCATCAGATACAACCTGCCCGGTCAAAATGCGCCCGCGACGGGCAACTGTCTGCTCTTTATCTGCTACGTTCAATTTGCCTGCTCCCTGAGCAATGTCTTGATGCGTGCAATTTGCCCTCTAAGATTCTTCAAGCGCGCTGTCTGGGTCAACTGCCCCGTCGCTTTTTGAACCCTGAGCTTGAATTGCTCTTCGCGCAATTGCTCAATACGCCTTTGCATTTCGCTTGGCTTCATGGCACGAAATTGCTCTCGTTCTTCTTTTAACTTCATCAATTTTTTCCCGAGCTACACCAAACTACGCCGAACAACCTGAGTCTTGACAGGGAGCTTGGCGGCCGCCAAACGAAAAGCTTCACGAGCCTGTTCTTCTGTAACGCCGGCCAGTTCATAAATCATGCGCCCTGGTTGCACCAAAGCACACCAGTACTCTACATTGCCTTTGCCTTTGCCTTGTCTCACTTCTAATGGTTTCTGCGTGACAGGCTTATCAGGAAAAATACGAATCCACATTTTCCCCCCTCTCTGCAAATTTCTAGTAATCGCACGACGGGCAGCTTCAATCTGACGCGCCCTGATGCGCCCTCTTCCCAAAGATTTGAGCCCGAATTCACCAAAACTGACTTTGTTGCCCGACTGGGCAACGCCTCGGTTACGACCTTTGCGATCTTTTCTGAAAGTTCTATTAGCCGGCTGCAGCATGGTTATTCTGCTCCTTCGCTGTTTTTATGCTCCATCTTTTTGGAGGACACTTCTTCACCGAGAAAGATCCACACCTTAATGCCGATGATGCCATATACCGTGCGCGCTATCGCCGTACCGTAATCAATGCGCGCCTTTAGGGTATGCAATGGCACTCGGCCCTCAAGGTAGCGCTCTGTACGCGCAATATCTGCCCCACCCAAACGCCCAGCGATCTGAACCCGGATGCCATCTACGCCAGCATCTCGTGCGCTACTCACTGCACGGCGCATGGCCCGCCTGAACATCACCCGTTGCTCTAACTGGCGTGCAATATTCAAAGCAATCAGCTTGGCATCGACATCTGGTTTAAATACCGGTTTGACTTCAACGGTCAGCTCGTTCTTGCCGACGCCTCCTTCTTTGGCCAGTTCTGTACGCAATTGCTCCAGGTTTTCGCCCTTCCTGCCTACTATCTGCGCTGCCCTACCCGAGTGCAAAATGACATGAACTCTAGACACTTTCCGCTCTATCTCTACTTTGCTGATAGCAGCACGGCTCAAGCTAGATGATGTCTCAATCGCTTTGCGGATCTTTAAATCCGACAGCAGATTCTCTCTGTATTTATTACCCTTGGCATACCAGTTAGCTGAATGAGAGGTGGATATCCCCAGCCTGAAACCTATTGGATGAACTTTCTGTCCCACAAATACTACTCTTTGCCCTGTAAGTGATCGACGTACAGGGTAATATGACAGCCACGCTTCAAAATGCGATCGGCGCGCCCTCTGGCCCGCGGCCGCATCCGCTTAAAAGTACGCCCTTCATCGACATAAAGCGTGCTGATATACAGTGTATCTGTATCCGCACCGTGGCCTGATTCCGCATTAGCTACAGCGGACTGCAGCACTTTGGCGATGATTCCCGATGCCTTAAGGGGCATAAATGCAAGCATATCTGCCGCCTGCGATACCTTCAGACCTCGAATCTGGTCCGCCACTAAACGCATCTTTTGAGCCGACATGCGCACACCCGTGAGGCGCGCTCTGGTTAATCCGTGTTGCTGCATACTGGTACCTTACCCTTTCGCCTTACGATCGCCAGAATGCGCTCGCCAAGTCCGGGTCGGCGAAAATTCGCCCAGTTTGTGCCCAACCATATCTTCAGTCATAAAGACGGGTACATGCTGTTTGCCGTTGTGAATGGCAATAGTCAGACCTACCATATCGGGCGTAATCATAGACCGTCTAGACCAAGTCTTGATGGGCTTTCTGCTTTTGGCAGCCAGCGCCTCTTGCACTTTCTTTTGCAAGTGCGCAACCACATAGGGGCCTTTTTTAATAGAACGGGGCATGCTATTTCCTCAGGATTTACCGCCTCTACGCCGGACGATCAGTCGGTCGCTCGGTTTACGTGATCTGCGAGTCCGGTAACCTTTGGTCGGAACTCCAGTCGGGGATACCGGATGGCGCCCTCCTGATGTCTTGCCTTCACCGCCTCCATGCGGGTGGTCGACCGGATTCATCGCTACGCCTCGCACAGTGGGACGCGTACCGCGCCAGCGACTAGCACCAGCTTTACCCAATTTCTGTCGATTATGCTCCGAATTGGAAAGCTCACCGACAGTTGCTAGACAAGATTCTGGCACCTTGCGCATCTCGCCTGAGCGCAAACGAAGAGTCGCATAACCACCTTCGCGCGCAAGAAGCTGCGCTACCGCGCCTGCAGAACGCGCAATCTGCGCACCTTTGCCTGGCTTCATTTCGACACAGTGGACCAAGGTTCCTAGCGGCATAGACTTCAAGGGCATACTGTTGCCAGACTTGATATCGACACGCTGAGTCGAACTGATCAACTCCGCACCAGTCTCTAACCCGTCAGGGGCAGGAATGTAGCGACGCTCTCCATCCCGATACAGAATCAAGGCGATCAAAGCTGTTCGGTTGGGATCATACTCAATGCGCTCTACCTTAGCCGGAATATCAAACTTATTGCGCAAAAAATCTATTTGGCGGTAACGTTGCTTATGCCCGCCGCCCTGATGCCGTACGGTAATACGCCCCTGATTATTACGACCGCCTTTGCCGCTTTGGCCACTGACAAGCGCCTTGTAAGGTCCACCCTTATGTATACCAGGATGACGAACCCGGATCGTAAAACGTTGTCCAGGTGAAGTCGGTTTGAGTTGAACTAGAGTCATGGCCTTTAGCGTGCAAAATCAATTTGGCTGCCTTTCTCAAGGCGTACATATGCTTTCTTCCAGCTTGGCTGCCTGGATACAGTGCCATTGACACGCTTACGCACTTTACCTTTGACATTCAACAGGTTGACCGCATTCACCTTAACGGAAAACAATCGCTCGACAGCTTTCTTTACTTCTCGGCGCGTAGCATCTGGCATCACTTTAAAGACATATTGCTCGTATTTCTCACCGATATAGGTAGATTTTTCGGTTTCTTTAGGTGCAAGCAGCACCGTTAGCAAACGTTCCGCCTTCATACCAGCCACTCCCGAATCATGTCCAGCGAACTTGTTCTGCCGCCCGATTCAGTCTCAGCATACAGAGCCAGAATAGAGCTGGCACCCAATAGAGAAACCGGATTCACCTGACGCACGGATAAAACCTCTACCCTCGCCAGATTTCTGGCTGACAGCAGCAAATTCTCATCAACGAGATCAGGAACCAACAACAATACACGATCGTCGGCGCTCCAATCAGATACGGACTGACGCAACCAATCGATAAAGCTTTGGGTACGAGGCTTTTCGAACTCTGGCAACAGCAATTCGCGGACCCGGCCGTGCCTGGATTTTTCCGCAAGAATAGTTTTCAGAGCCCGACGATACATTTTCTTATTGAGCTGCAATGTATGGTCTTTGGGCGATGCGGCAAACGTGACACCGCCTCCGCGCCAGATCGGACTTCTGATAGAACCTGCTCGCGCCCGACCCAGTTTCTTCTGCTTCCAAGGCTTGCGACCACCTCCACGGACCTGACCACGACTCTTCTGCGCGACACTTCCCTGCCGCCCTCCAGATAAGTACGCAACGACCGCCTGATGTACTAGAGGTTCGTTAAATTCACAGTCTTCAAAAATACTGGCCTGCATCACGCCTCTCCTTTCGAATTAGCATCAGCAGGCTGTTGCAAACCGTCCATTCGCGCTGGCCGGTCGTCTTTTATGAACGATCTACCCTTGCCCTTAATAGACGGCTTCACCAACACCTGCGACCCTGTAGCGCCCGGCACAGCACCAGTTACCAAGAGTAATGAATATTCCAGATCGATCTGCACCACTTCGAGGTTGGCAACCGTCACTTGCGCATTACCCATCTGGCCTGCCATCTTTTTCCCTTTCCACACCTTACCTGGCGACTGGCATTGACCAATAGATCCAGGAGCACGGTGCGAGAGCGAGTTGCCGTGGGTGGCATCTTGGGTGCGAAAGTTCCATCTTTTGACGGTTCCGGCAAAGCCCTTACCCTTAGAACGACCCGTCACATCGACACGATCACCCTCTTGGAACTGCGCAACCGTCAACAGGCTACCCACCTCAAGATCCGCAGATCCCGCCGGCAATGCGAATTCTTTCAGCCCCTGCATATGCGTCAGCCCAGATGCGCTGTACTGCCCTTTGACAGCGCGGTTGGTGTGTTTGCGCTCCTGCCCCCAACCGATTTGCACCGCACGGCGTGTGCGGTAGCTGCGATGCGCAACTACCTTATTATCCGGCACATGGATGATGGTAACGGGAACGGAGCGGCCGGACTCCATAAACACGCGAGTCATACCACATTTGGTGCCTATGAAACCCAAGGCTACACTGTTCTCAGCCATCAGTGCTTCCTTCTGTCATGGAATTCTTTCTGCTTCACTTCTACACCCGCCGATAAATCCAGATGCCTCAAGGCATCCATGGTTTTTGCTGTTGGCAAAATATCCAGAATACGGGTATAGGTTCGAATCTCGTATTGATCTCGGGCATCTTTGTGCTTGTGGGGCGAAATCAACACAGTCGTACGCTCTTTACGCACAGGCATCGGTATCGGCCCCCGAATCAATGCGCCTGTCTTTTTGGCAGCTTCTATGATGCTACGCACAGACCGATCGACGATACGAGGTTCAAAACTTTGCAGTTTGATGCGTATCCTAGCCTTCTCAGAGGGCGTTTCTGCTCCTTTTTTGGCTTTTGATCGCGTTTTTTTGTCAGCAGCATCCTTCGTTTGGGCTGAGGAGTTGGGATCTTCAGCCGCAACATCCTGAGCACTTGCCTGAGGCGACTTGGGCTTGGCTTTTGCCTTGGTAGCTGCGGTTTTAGCACGAGTTGTCTTAGGACGAGCCGCTTTTGCTTTTGCAGGCGCAGCAGTTGAAGACGACACCTTCTTCGAACCCGCCTTGACTGGTTCGGATGCCTCTTCCTTTTTCTTATCTGTTGCCATGCTTTCTTTGCCTATTTAAGGGTTTCTTCCAACACAGACGACATGCTCACATGAACTTGTGCGTCTGTTGTGCGTCTGTGTTCCTACTACTCAATGGGCGACTGACCCATTC
>JBPCXB010000191.1:0-2198 GCA_051008935.1 Gammaproteobacteria bacterium
TCCAAAACGAGAGGTAAAACGATCCAGTTGACCGATCTTGCTTGCAGTCTGAATCTCTAGGCCAATTTCTTCATTACTCTCGCGCAGAGCCGTCTCCCAAATATCGTCATCTATCTGCTCACGCTTGCCGCCCGGAAAAGCCACTTCGCCGCTGTGCGTGTTCATACTTGCTGCCCGCAGAGTATAGATAAGGCGCGGCGAAGGAGAATCAATCACTCCCACCAATACACCTGCCTCTGGGGCACCCGAAGGCTCTCCGGCAGGAATACGCCCCTGTAACTTCTGCAGAGTGTCCATCCAACACCTTATTAGAAACCGACTGGCCTACACCCCGTTTGCAGGGAATTAGTAGGCTTTCATCTGCTCCATTCTAATGTAGAACACATCCGAGCCCAGTCCGACAACTGCCCCTTCTAAAAAGCAATCGTACTCACGAAGCCAATGGCATTTGCCCCCACAGGATTACTATAACCCTCGATGTCGTATTGCATCTGGTCGAAATAAAAACCCAGCCGATACGAAGGCCCATCCCAAGCTTGTTCCAACTGCCAATCCATCTGAAACCGACCCCCCAGACTGGAGGCAATAGCGCGATCTTGTGTCTCGGCGGCAATGCTCAAAAGACCATCGGAGTGATGAATCAACCCGACACCAAAACGATGTGCGACACTATCTGGCTGAATCATAAGCATGGCTTGGCTGGTAAATCTGCTAATACTGGCGATCTCTGCATCTTCAGAAGACAGCCCGCTGAACAAGCCACCTAGCATCAATTCGAATGCTAGCAAGTCGGAGATCGGCACCTGAACACCCACCTTCAACCCTAAGCCATCGCCAGCATAGAGTTTGCCTCCCGACGAAGTGTTACAGCTTCTGTACTGAAAAAATACGTAATAAGATTGCACACAATCTCTAGTCCCCTGATTAGAGCCAACCGGTGCGCTGACCAAACCATCGCCACCCGATTGCACTTCCATCTGCAACAGAAAACGGACACGCAAATCGCTACCAATATAAGGCAGCTGCTGATCTGGAAGAGGTGTCTGCTGCGCCCCCTCAAAGCTTTGCGAATGCGCCACCTGGGCAATAGCTTGCGACACGCCCGATGCGCCGAGCACCAAAATCAGAACCCACAAGCACCAAGGGCTTTTATGGCCTGAATGATTGGCCCAATTTCTCTTCGTCATTTGCGCGACCGGCAAGCTAACTAGCTGTTGTTGATAGGGCATGTTGTCTCCAGTGCTACTGAGAACGGAACAATATCATACATCCATTTGCAACAAATAAGACGCAAACGACTATTAGCGCAGTTCTAATATCGAATGCAATTGTCTAATGCAATCTGGCCAGAGCTAATAACCGCCCCCTCTAAAAAGCTACAGCATCAGATCATGTGCCCACTTGCGCAACTGATAGGCCCAACTAATACGTATAGCGACCTCCAGTAGAATGAAGGCTGTTGATATTGCCCAGCTGAGTTGGATGTGCGCTGATCGCCCATCAACAGGCTTGGATATTCCGATGATAAAGAGCGATGAAATGGGACTAATAGCCACCACTCATGTAGGCAGCCTGCCTCGTACACAGCAAACAGTCGATTTGATCTTTGCGCGCGAACGGGGAGAAGATTATGATCAGGCAGTCTTTGACGCCCATATGACCAAGGCTACCAGCGAAGCAGTACGGCGGCAAGTAGAAGCAGGCATTGATATTGTCTCTGACGGCGAAAACTCAAAAATATCCTATGCCACCTATGTTAAAGACCGCTATACGGGCTTTGGCGGCGACAGCCCAAGAAATGCCCCGGCAGATCTGCAAATGTTTCCCGATTTTCTCGACAAATTGGCTCAAAGCGGAGGAACCCCCACCTACGCCCGGCCGATGTGTGTGGATCAGGTGCGCTCGAAAGGCAACGCTGACCTTAACAAAGATATCGCCAATCTGAAAGCAGCAATGGCTGAACACGGTGCTAAACGCGGATTCATGAATGCTGCCAGTCCAGGAGTCGTAGCGCTTTTCATGCCCAATAACTACTACCCGAATCGCGAGACCTATCTAGCTGCTCTGGCAAATGTCATGAAAGCAGAATACCAAGCCATTACCGATGCAGGGTTGGATATACAGCTGGATTGCCCCGATCTGGCTCTGTCTCGCCACATGCTCTTCAATGACCTCAGCGACGATGAATTTGTAAAAAT
>JBPCXB010000192.1:0-1222 GCA_051008935.1 Gammaproteobacteria bacterium
ACCAAAGCCGCTTCGAGTCCCGTCAGGCCTAGACCGCCCTGATTTGTCGGCGTCACAATAGAGAGCAGACCCATCTGGGCCATCTTGCTGCGATAGGCTGCAAAAGAGCTAACTCTATCTGATTCACCAGCGGTGGCGATAGCGTGCAGATCTTTCAAGGTGATGAGCTCATGAGCCCACCTGCCTATTTGTTCTGACAGCAGTGTTTGTGATGGCGATAGGGCAAATCTCATATCAAGTCCCCGCCCCAGCGTCGCCAGCAGCTCGGGGTTGCGCCTTTGGCTCACGCGGCATCGACAAGCCTCGCTCGCTGATGATGTTTTTTTGTATTTGAGCCGTACCGCCGCCAATAATCAGACCCAATTGAAACATATAATCCCACTGCCACTGTCCGGTGTTACGCAAGTGTTCACCTTCGGAGTACAGCGTGCCAAACTCCTCTAAAGCATCGATGGCCAGTGCACAAATTTGATGGTTGAGCTCACACCCGTTCAGTTTGACAATGAGCTGTGCCATCAGGGCATCGGCCCTTTTCTCAGCGCCGGCAGTCAACAGTCTCAAACTGTTGAAGCGCATTTTGAGCAGCTGACCCTGAAGACGCATCAGCCGATCCCGATACAGCCGATTATCTATTAAAGGTACTGCGTCTACTGTCTCCTCACTGAGCATGTCAACCAGGCGGTTAAACCTTTTCAAAGTGGCATCGGGGTCGCCAAGCATGCCCCGTTCGTGCTTCAAAGTGGAGTTGGCGACTTGCCATCCCTGACCAGCCTCCCCTACCAGATTGCTTGCAGGCACGGTGACGTCGGTAAAAAATACCTCGTTGAACTCAGCATGCCCGGTCATGGTCACCAAGGGCCTGACTTCTAAACCTGGTGTATCCATCGGAATCAAAATATAGCTGATACCTAGATGCTTTTTGGCCTCAGAGTCAGTGCGGACTAAACAAAACATCATCTGTGCCGATTTAGCGGTTGAGGTCCAAATCTTTTGGCCGTTGATCACATAGTTATCGCCGTCGAGCAACGCTTGGGTCCCTAGCGCAGCCAAGTCTGAACCTGCACTGGGTTCGCTGTAACCCTGACACCACATCATCTCCCCTCTCACAGTCGGGGCAATGTAGGTTTGCTTCTGCGCTTCGCTGCCCCACTCCAATAGGGTTGGAACCAGCATGGAAGCCCCCTGGCCACCAATCCCTGAATGGACATTGGCACGCCCGAAC
>JBPCXB010000193.1:0-3461 GCA_051008935.1 Gammaproteobacteria bacterium
ACTGTCAGCAATGCCGCAGCCGCCAATACCAACACCCCGGCCAGCACCCTGACCTACTACCGGTATACCGATGCCACTCTAGCTACTGTGGCAGAAACCTTTACAGATACCGTGTCCATACCGGCTATCGCCGCGGGTACCAGTGCCACAACCGACACCAGTGTCAGCCTCACCGCCCCCAGTACTGCGGGCAGCTATTATTACGGCGCTTGTATGCCAACCACAGGCAATGACACCGACGCCTCCAATAACTGTGCATCTGCAACAGTGACCGCTGTAGTACCCGCATGGGATTTATCGGCAAGCAATATCACAGCACCGGCAACCGCCCCGCTGCCAGATGCCTTTGACTTATCAGCGACTGTCAGCAATGCTGCAACAGCTAACTTTAACAGCCCAGCTGATGCCACACTTAGGTTTTATCGATCTGATGATAGCACGATGGGTGGCAGTAATGATAGCACAATCTCTTCTGTAATCTCAGTTACCCCGCTAGCACCGGGGGCTAATCAGGTCTATACTGTCAGTAATTGGGGGGCGGTCACTCAAGCTGGTGACTTCTGGTTCTACGCCTGCATATCCGACACCAATGGCGCAGACAGCAGTAATGACTGCACCAGCCTAACCAAGGTCGCCCGAACAGGCAGTTGGGATCTATCCCTATTGCTTGCGCTATCCGCCAGCACCGTAGTAGCGGGAGATGCCATTACCCTGACTACAACTGTGCATAACTTTGGCGCGGTTGCTTCCCCAGCAACCACAATGACCTATTTTCTGAACGACAATGGAACGTTTACTAGCCCAGGTTCAGAGATGTTAGAGAGCGTTGCACCCAACACCACCCTCACTTTCACATTAGAGACTAACGCCCCTGCTACCGCTGGTGAATACAGCTACCATGCTTCTCTACCTGCTTCAGGTCTGATCAATGAGGGCGATCTGGACTCCAGCGCGCACGAAGCTACCGCATCCTTAACCGTAACTGCTGCTTCAAACTGACGCTACCGCGGATGGTGTTGCTGGCCCAAAGCCTCCTGCGAAACGCTCAGGCAAGTAATGTCCGGCTGCACAAACCGGCCAATGCTTCGTCAGGCATGAACTCTGGTGTCAAGCAACACGAGATGAACAGCTTTTTGCGCATCTCAAACCGCATACCAGTGCATCAAGCTGCTGCTCATCTGCATGAGACTCTGCAATCAGCCAATAGCCAATACCAGCTCCAGAAATAGCCTAGGTGTAACTCAGGTATAACCTCTAAGCGCATTCAATGTGCTGCAATAAACGCGTTGATCAGCTGCGCCAGTTCAATGCTGGCATCTTCTTGAATAAAATACCCTGCCCCTTCAACAGGTACCACCTCTGGGTTGGCAATACGGCTGCGCCTGTCACAGGCTGGGTAGCGCCCCAACCACAGGTCACGCAAGCGCAAACACCCGTTTGGCATTGCCAGACAAGAATTGCTCGGCAACCTCAGCCGGCAGATCCAGATCCTGAAAACCAGCCAGTGCAGCAGCCGGGGTGATCATCGGGTAGTTGGTACCGAACAGCACTTTGCGGGCACCGTTTGTGCGTATAAAACGCAATAGCTCAGCGGGATAGCGTGTGACCTTATATGCCGAGGTATCAATATAGATGTTTTCATGTTTGGTAGCCACTGCAATCGCTTCCTCTGTCCAAGGGTAACCAATATGGCCGGCAACAATCACCAACTCCGGAAAATCCAGAGCGACCCGATCCAAATAGATGGGGCGCCCCACTTCGGACGGCATCAGAGGCCCTGTATGGCCAATCTGTGTGCAGAAAGGCACGCCAGCCTGCACACAAGCCGTGTACACCGGATAAAACAACCGGTCTGTAGGAGGCCGTTGCCACAACCAGGGCAACACACGGATGGCTTTAAACCCATATTCTTCAACACAACGGCGTATTTCTGTCACTGCCTGTATCGGCTTTGAAATGTCGACCGAACCAACACCGACCAGCCGCCCATCCGAGTCTTTAACAAAACCGGCTACTTCTTCATTTGAAATCATCGTGCGCCCAGGGGCAACCCAAGCGCTAGACAGCATCACATCTATCCCGCCAGCATCCATGGCCTTCAACGTTGCACGCACCGGCAACTCTTGATCCGGCACCTGAGTTTTAGTCCAGCGGCGCAAAGAATCGAATATGGGGTCTTGGGTATGCCGAAGCGTTGGGTGCTGGCCCCAAGCATCAATAACCATCATGTGCTACCTCTACTTGCCTGTTTGAGATCTTCTATTCTAAAGCGCTCCATCAGCTGGTGCTGTACAGCAAATAGACCAACAACACACTGCCATTCCCACTCGACACAGGGACTTAATGCGGACCCACTTATTTCGAGTGTGTCTTTCTGAGTTTCTATTGCCACAGCTCATCCTCACCGATTAGCTCTGATGTTTGGACGCAAGAGCCTCAATAACGCTTTCGATTTGAGCTGGCTCTAAGCTAGAGTTTGCAATGCTGTCTTGCAAAGATGGCCCTGAGAATCCGCCTGCATCGACACTCAACCAAACAAAATGACAGATCTCCTCAGAGGGCCTGCTCACTATAGCCCAAGCCGTCTTTTCGTGTTCAGGAAAGACGAAACCCTCTTCAGCTGAATTTTTGTGGATATAGACAGCATACGATTGCTCGTTGACATCTTCAATGCCGTCGTCATCCTCTGCGTAGCCATCAAATGCGATTTTTACCCCAGGAAACACGCTAATGTTTGCCCCAACTTCCGGCAGGTCATCGACATTCTTCAAAATGCTTCGCTTTACCCACTCCTCTATGATTTTTTCCATTGACTACACCTCTTTTCTCGTTTTTTTTAGTTCCAAAATCTTGCTGGCAAACCTCTAACGGCCCACAAGATAATTCAAGTTCTAGATTTTCAAAGCAGGCAAGTTCAAAGACCATCTGAATTTTAACGAGCGGATCTGCGATCATAAAAAAACGCGACAACTAACTCTGGCTGGCACTAATTTTCTTTCGATACCATCAGATACGAACATGCAGCCTATCCTAATGCAAGATAGCTTAGCAAGGGGGCCGTAGCGGTCAGTTAATCAATGTCGTCTACACTGGCACGGGTAGCTGGCAAAACGTTGTAATGCGCCAACAGCTCTGAGGTGCACTACCAGCCTGTACGCTAGAATCAAGCGTCAAGATGCAATCCATTACAGAGACTCACCATGCTCGATATTAAAAACGTCAACCATATTGGCATCAGGGTCAAAGAAAAAGCACGATCTATCAAGTTCTACGAATTATTGGGGTTTGTATTTACCAGCGATGCCGGTTTTGAACAGGGGCATCCTATTGTCATGAAACACGCAAGTGGTGTCGTGCTCAATTTACTCGGGCCTGCTAATATGCCCGAAGAAAAAAACATTCTGATGGATGTCAGTGAAAAATACACCGGTATTACGCATATGGCTCTAACAGTAGGTGAG
>JBPCXB010000194.1:0-3329 GCA_051008935.1 Gammaproteobacteria bacterium
CTTCACAGTCGGCGTTCAGGCCCTGAAACCCAGCTAGCACAGGCACCAATCCTTGCTCCAGCGCCTGTTCTATGGCCTGCATGCGCGCCCCTGATATCCGCGCCGAACCAAAATCCCCCTTGAGCGATAGCCCCGCCTGATAGGCATTAAAAGAAATCGCCGGAATGTCTTCAGATTGCAGCATCAATGCCATCAGAGGGGCCGACATCATTTCACCCAGACTGATCAGGGCATCGACTTCTCGGCCGCGCGGTAGAGAGGCGTAGGCAGGTGATTGGTCAGGCCAGTGTGCACCTCCAGTAGCGCCCTGGCTGGCCAATTGCAACAATTCATCCGTACTCAAACCACCGGCTTCTTTTTGGGGGCCGCGCATAGCTGAAACCACAGCTACTACCTGCACACCCTCTGCCAGGGTGCTTTTGATAATGGCAGCCACCCTGCGCATGTGATCCAAGCTGGCAACTGAAGTACCACCATATTTCTGTACAACCAAAGAAGGCAATAGTACCGCTCCGCTATTTCACCGTACGGGCAAGATCGGCCACCAATGCTTGCATCGCTTGCGGCCACTTAGCCCAGTCGCCGCCTCCAGCCTGCGCATAGTGCGCTTTGCCGCCGCCTTTACCGCCTATCTGCTGGATTAAAAGTTGCACAATACTGTTGGCTGAGGTCAGTTCCTGCCAATCAGCAGGCACCGTTACTTGCAGCAATACCTCTTTGCTTGGGGTGACGCCCACCAGAATCTCTACCGGATCCAGATCGGCCGTACTTGGCGCCATCATCTGCTGCTCTTTGCGGATAGCAGCATCAATCGCAGAGCGTGTCTTGCGCAACTGCTGAGGATTTTCTGCGGCATCGACCCACACCAACCGCAACGGTATGGAGCCCGCCTGCACATAACGGATACTCCAGCCAGAACCACTTTTCTGTTGGGCTTTCTGTTGTTTCTGCAGCTGCTCTACACGGCTGACCACCTGATCTGTCGAGCATTTCAGTTGGGCCGCTATATCTTCCAGATTCTGAAGGCGCTGACGGTACAGGCTAAAAGCAGCATCACCGGTCAGAGCTTCGATACGCCGAATACCAGCCGCTACAGAAGATTCGGAGAGTATTTTGAAAAAGCCTATGGCACCTGTCTGAGCTACATGGGTACCGCCGCATAGCTCAACTGAAAAATCGCCGCCCATTGTCAGCACGCGCACTTGATCGCCGTATTTTTCACCAAAAAGTGCCATCGCCCCTGAATCCAGAGCCTGCTGGTGATCCATCACAGCGATCTGAGCCTCAGAGTTTTGCTGGATTTGTTCGATGACTATTTGCTCTACCTGACCCTGCTCTTCTCTACTGACTTTGCTTGCATGCGAAAAGTCGAAGCGCAATCGATCAGGGCCTACCCAAGAGCCTCTCTGTGCCACACCATTGCCCAAGATCTGGCGCAAGGCGGCATGCATGAGGTGCGTTGCTGAGTGGCTGCGCATAATAGCCTGTCGGCGGGGGGCATCTACCTCTGCCACCAGTTGATCGCCTGTCTGCACTGCGCCCGACTCTACCCGCACCTGATGCAGGTGTACTGCCCCTTCTTTCTGACAATCTAATACTTGCAGATGCGCGCGACTGGCATCCTGCGATACCAGCAATCCTGTATCCCCAATCTGGCCTCCTGATTCGGCATAAAAAGGCGATTTATCCAATGCCAGAAGACCTGTTTGACCCGCTGAAAGCCCAGAGACTGCACGCCCTTCTTGCCACATCTCCAGCACATTACCTTGGGTTTGCAATTGCTCATAGCCTGAAAAATCGGTCGAGGGCAGAGCGGCCACTCCCTCGGTAGCATGGGTTTTAAACGGGTCAGCAACTCGAGCACGCGCGCGCTGCTGCTCCATCAGCAGCTCATAGCCTACCTGATCCCATTTCAAGCCATTTTCACGGGCAAAATCCGCTGTCATATCCACTGGAAAGCCATAGGTATCATGCAAGCTGAATACCAACTCGCCCGACAATGCCTTGCCAGAATGGCGGGATACATAATTGTCCAGCATTTTCATACCGCGATCCAGAGCCAAACTGAATTGATTCTCCTCAGACTGGATCACCTGCTCAATGCGCTCATGGGATGCCGTCAACTCTGGGTAGGCAGCACCCATATGATCTGCAAAAACCGGTACCATGCGCCACAAAACCGGCTCTCTACCACCCAGCTTATAGCAATAGCGTGCTGCTCTTCTGAGAATTCGACGCATGACATAGCCACGCCCTTCATTCGACGGAGCAACGCCCTCGGCGCTCAAAAACGCCAAACTGCGCAAATGATCGGCAATCACACGCAAAGCAGTCAACTGCTCAGGCGCCCAATCTGCCGGAGATGACGGCAACGAAAGATAGTGCGCAGCCTGGCCGATCAGTGGTTCAAACAGGTCTGTGTCGTAATTATTGACCTTGCCCTGCATCACCGCTACTATGCGCTCAAGGCCCATTCCGGTATCGACACAGGCACTAGGCAAGGGATCTAAATGGCCCTCCAAGGTGCGACTGTATTGCATAAAAACCAAGTTCCAGATTTCTACCCAGCGATCGCCATCTGCTTCTGGGCTCCCGGGGCGGCCACCGGCAATATCGGGACCATGATCAAAGAAAATCTCACTAGAAGGCCCACAAGGACCCGTATCCCCCATGGCCCAAAAGTTATCCTGATCACCCAAAGTCACAATACGCTCAGCGGCCAATCCAATTTTTCTGCGCCAAATATCGGCGCTCTGCTCATCCGTCTGGTGCACAGTCACCAGAAGCCGATCTGGGTCAATGCGCAGCTCGTTGACTAAAAAATTCCAAGCCAGTTGAATGGCTTCTTCTTTAAAGTAGTCTCCGAAACTGAAGTTGCCCAGCATCTCGAAAAAGGTATGGTGGCGCGCTGTATGCCCGACATTTTCAAGATCGTTGTGCTTGCCGCCCGCACGGATACATTTCTGCGCTGTGGCTACCCGTGTGGCTTTGGGTTGCGCCAGCCCAAGAAATATCTCTTTAAATTGCACCATGCCGGCATTGGTAAAGAGCAAGCTCGGGTCATTGGCAGGCACAAGCGGGCTAGAAGGCTCAACTAGATGCCCTTGGTCGGCAAAATAGCTGAGAAATAGTTGGCGTAGGGCTGCAGACTCCATATTGGCCTTTTAAGATTCAGCGGTAGGTGCTATTGACGATCAAACCAGAACCTAGCTTCAGGCAAACACCTCTGCAAAAAAGGTGTTCATTGCCTGCCACGAACGCCTGTCTGCATTGGCATCATAGCCTGTACCCAGTTCAGGATTATCGCTGTCAGGGTCGGTAAAGCTATG
>JBPCXB010000195.1:0-2592 GCA_051008935.1 Gammaproteobacteria bacterium
TGGTTTAGGTTCTCAATTTTGTAGTCAGGCATCTGTTAAATCAGTGCCAATCTGCATGTTCTTTCCCAGAGCGGCTCACCCAGGCTGAGAGTATGACCAGGAGCTGGTTCTGGTCATGCCCCTTGGCCCCTCCATGAGCAATATTTTTCAAACCGGGCGCTCCTCGGCTGATACCGGATTCTTCGGAAGAGCCGATGCCCCCTATAAAGGCAAATTCACCTCTTTTGATGATGAGCTGCGTACGTATTTCACGTTTGGAAATGGGCGGGTTATCTCTGCTCTGATCCACCGTATCTTTATTGATTTCAAGTTCCAGTTCGATGTGCCCATCTGCCTGTAACAGGGGCCTGACTTTCAATCCCAGCCCAGCTTGTCTGAACTCAGTATGGGTGGTGCCTTCTGTGGTTCGGGTGGTATAGGGCACTTCATCACCCTGAAATATTTCCGCCTGTTCACCCTCAATGACATAGATGCGCGGGTTAGACAGGATACGGGTATAGCCTTTTCGAGCGAGTGCATCTAATTTGAGCGACAAATTGTCGCCCATCGACCTGAACACAAACCCCTCTGAGTCGGCCGACAAGTTATTGTAAGAGTCTATTGAGAGTCCGGTCTCAATTGCCTGATGCCCAATTCCTAATTCCAGATCTAACTGCTTTCTGGAATCATCGCTTATCTCCAGCACCCAAGCTTCTATTAATACAATAGCGCGTGGCTGATCGAGTTTGACCGCTAGCTGTATGGCGTGCTCCAGTGCCTGTGGTGTCCCAGTCAGGATCAGGTGGCTGGAATCTTCATCTGGTGTGATCTGGATCGAAGGTTCGATAGCTGCTAGCGATTTCTGCAGGATTTGGGCCAGCTTTTTAGGTGGGCGATTGCGGATGGGAAGAACCTTTTCGGCACGGCAAAAAGAGTTTCGGCATTGGCTATCTGTAATCTGGATCAATTGCAGCTCAGGGTTGTAATGGGCCTGTAATTTGAGCATGCTGGCGATCAACTGCACGGCGTCCAGAACGGATACTGCCTTGAGTTGAACAGAGAGAGCAGTGTGCGCAGGTTCTGTGACAATAATGTCGATATTGCTCAGTGCCGCGATGACCTCAAAAAGGGTTTGCCCCGGCACCTGCTGGAATGCAAGGTTAATCCGCTGGTATGCAGGATCATTTGTCTGGATGGTATGTTTTCGGTTGGCTGCATCCATCTCGACAGGCGGCGGCTTCGATTTGTGGGCGCCTTGTTGCGCAGGGTATGGATAGGGGTGGTGCGTGTTATCCGGTTCGTTAATGCGGCGCTCTTCGTTGGGGTCGGATACTCTATCCAAAACCTCTGCCATTGCCTCACTGACGGCAGTTTGATGCGTGTTCAGCGTGCAATTTGAACAGACCATCAGCAGTGCAAAGCAGCGTGCAAAAAGGCCGTAGGGAAATGCTCTTCGCCCAATAAAACCAGCATCCTTCATGGATGACTCTCGAGCCAGTGTATTTTGCTGTTGAGCTTTTGGTGGGTATAGTGTTCTGCTTTTCCGGAACGTAATGCCGCTTCTCGAGTGGCAAGCAGCGCTCTGTTCATTGCGATTCCGGTGAAATGCCACGAACGTCCTGGGATCGATTCACCAGTCCGAAGCAGCCAATATCGAGGATTTGGCTGCGATTGATTGAGGACTAGGATGGCTTTCTGTCCAGCAATACTTAGATAGCCTACCAGATAGTCCTGAAACCCTGAATCGGTTTGAATCGAAGCAGAGGGCGGGTTTGGTATGGAGATCGAAAAGGGATTTCGCTGTAGAGACGGAGCCGCTTCTATTTCTTGTGGCGAGGCAACCGGCAGCGCAGAGAGTGCCAGCACCCAAACGAATATTCGCAGGTTCCATGGGCTGTTAAGGGTGGTAGTCATAACTGCCTCTGATCCGAATCAAGTGCAATTGTGTTTGGCCCTTGCTGGTTTGCCAAGCCTGCTCAGCATCTTCTCGAACCGGATAAATCGAATGGTATGCAAGTCGCGTTCGGAGTTCGAGCCAAGTTGGAAAATTCGATAGGATTTCTGCTTCGATGCTTTTTTTCTGAGGCTGATGGGCAGGACTGCGATCAGATGCAGACCGGATCGAGGTATTGCGTTCCTGTAACCAAACCAATCGAATCGGTAAATCTGCGACGATCTGCTGAAACTGATGCATCGGGTCGAGTTGGGCAGCCGGATACGACTGTGTCGACTTCTGGGCCGTCTGGAGTTGTTGTTCCAACTGGCGGGATTGAAGTTGCAGTTTGTGCAATTGCATCTGGGCGTCTGACAGGTTCAGTTCAGATACATCTGCCTCCCAAAGCGAGCTATTAAAAGTGCTTGTAGCCGTATACAGCGCTGCAGCTATGGCTAATGCGTAGAGGATCAGGGCTGTCAATAGTAGCTTAGTGTCTGGATGGCTGTGGAGTAGCCGTCGCACAACTCTCAGATTCAATTGCAGGTCGGCGGAGACGTTCAATTTTTGAGTGGGTTATCGATGGTGGCATTGAAACGAAATAACCCCTGATCTGTTTGTTGTAGCGATTGCAGTTGTAGCTGGGCGCCAGACTGACTGCGCCATCTGGCCTTTAGCTT
>JBPCXB010000196.1:0-5255 GCA_051008935.1 Gammaproteobacteria bacterium
ACAGGTTGTGGAATACTGGGCCAAATTTCCAGGCGCGGACCGGCTCATTGACCAAAGGATGGTTGGTATCCGGAAAATCAATGAAGTACCAGCCATACGCACAGTAAGTCAGCTTTTGCAGTTTCAGATGGCTGACACCTGGCTCTAAGCCGATAAAAAAGTTAGCTACTGCAAGAGAATCAAGAGAATCGATGCCTTGAGCTTGTGCTTCAGCTGTTTTAAGATCATTTTCTTCAGCCATAGGTTTTACTTATGGCAGACGCATAGCCGGTTATTAGACCTGTCTGCCGCAACCAATCATCTGGACTCATTTTAGCGAGATTCTTGCGCAGGAGCCTGTGATTCGTCTCGCATTTTTCTGTTTCTCTAAACGCACTCTACTTTTTATTTCTCTAAAGGCGTCTTGAGTCAAGCTCAAGACGCGTGGAATTGTAGAAGGGATTGTGTTTAAGGTGCTGGGGGTGTAGTGGTGTAGATGGGTTGGTGTGCTGATCTGTCTAGTACCCAACGCTGGACGAGCTTGTCTCGTCCAGCCTTTAGTAATAAAAAAAGTCAAGCTCAGGGCGCGTGGAATTGAGCTACGCCAATAGCAAGATATGCAAGGAGTGGGTGCTTCTTTAAACAACCACCCCGCCCTAACGGGCACCCCTCCAAAGGAGGGGAATTGTTGAGCGCTGATACTATTATTCTTTTGCTCAAGACGCGTGGTGGAGTAGATGGGGTTGTGCACAAAGCTGTGTAGGACAACACCCAGCGTCATTCTGCGCGAAGTGAAACGAAGTCGCAGAATCCAGTCAGCCTTTACCGTTACTCTTTTACTAAAGGCACTCCTCGACACGCTCAGAGTGCAGGGAGGGGAATTGCTGAGCGCTGATACTATTACTCTTTTGCTCAAGACGCGTGGAATTGTAGAGGGGGTTGTGTTTAAGGTGCTGGGGTGTGTGGGGGTGCAGTAGAAGTTTGTGCTCAAAGCTATCTAGAATAAAACGCTGACCGATACTGCGACTTTGCGAAACAAGTTCGGTCATCCGTTAGTAAAAAGAAAGAGGAGAGGATCAAGACATGTCAACACTACCTTTTGAAACCAATCTGGCTGATGCGGATTTAATTCCAACGCAGGCAGGGCCGCCGCATGAGCTATTCCGCCAGTGGCGTGAGCAAGACCCGGTTCACTGGAATCCGCCGCCGGAAAATTATCAATCTGTGATGCCTGGGGCCAGTATTCATAAGGGCTTTTGGGTGTTGACACGCTATCAGGATGTGAGCGCTGTATCGCGCGATCAGTCTTTGTTTTCTTCGCACGATGGCAGCCCGGTCATATGGGATTTTGAGCCAGAGCAACTGATGATGCAGCAGGCCAGCATGATGGCGATGCAGCCCGATCAGCACACGGCGATGAAGCGCTTGGTCATGCCGCCTTTTGGTGCTAGGCAATTGGCCTTGTTTGAACCAGAGATCAAGCTGGTGGTTCAGCAGATTGTTGATGATATTGCTGCTAAGGGGGCATGTGAGTTTGTTTTTGATGTGGCTTCTCGGTTGCCTGTTTATACCTTCTGCAAAGTCATGGGCATTCCGGATGATATGCGTGAGCGCGTTTTTCGCTTGGGCAATGCTGTGGCTGACACGGAAAACCCCAGAGGGTTCGAGGAAGAAGGCGGAGAGCTTCCAGCAGCTTTTGCACTCTTTGCCCTTTGTGAGGAGTTATGCGAGCAAAAAAGGCAGCAGCCAGACGGATCTATCCTCAGCACTCTGATTCATGAAGAAGTAGAGGGTAAACGGCTGGAGCAGGGCCAAATCAATATGTTTTTTTTGGTTGTTGCCATTGCCGGGCATGAGACTACTCGAGGTTCGGCGGTTCATTTTGTGAGGCTGATGCAAGAATACCCCGACCAGTACCAGTTGATCCGCAGCGATCCAGAAAAATATCTGCCCAATGCCATTGACGAGGTGTTGCGTTTTGCCCCTCCTGTGGTCAAATTTCGGCGGACAGCAACGCAGGATACCGAGATTGGTAACCAGAAAATCAGCAAGGGAGACAAAATTTATCTGTCTTATCCTGCTGCTAATCGAGACCCGGAGGTTTTTGAAAACCCCGATCGATTCGATATCTTGCGGGAAAACGCAAGCAAGCATCTATCTTTTGGTACCGGTCCGCACGTCTGTCTGGGCTCCAGACTGGCGCGTATGCAGTTAAAGGCTCTGCTGAGCGAGATCATTGGCCGTATTCCAGATATCCAACTGGCTGGAGAGCTAGAGATGCCACTGCGCTCGATCTGGTTTCATACCATCATGAATATGCCGGTTTGCTTTACGCCAGAGCAAAAGTAATGGCCCGGGTCTGCATTGTTGGTTGCGGGCCTATTGGCCTTTCGAGCGCTCTGTTATTAGCACAGCAAGGCATCCGCACGCTCCTCTTGGAGAGGCGCAGTTCGCTCAGCACGCATCCGCGCTCGCGCTTTGTGGATGTGAATACCATGGAAATCATGCGCAGTTTGGGTATTGAAAAAGAGATCGAAGGCACTGGCCTAGGCCCAGACTGGACCGCGTTCAATCGCTGGAGCGTGTCGCTGGTGAGCCAAAACTGCACTTCTATCGCCAGCCCGTCTTTTCATACTGTGCCAAATGCGGTCAGCCCCTGTTTGCCGGTCATGACCTGTCAGGATTATGTAGAGGCCGAACTGTTGAAGCAGGTACGGCAAACAGACTTGATAGATTGCCGCTTTGAAACGGAAGCCCGCGAAATTGAGCAGAGTATTCAGCAGGGAAGCGAAGCAGTCACCCTCAGTATCTGCCATCTGAAATCCGGTCAGCAAGAGCAGATACAGGTAGATTACTTGATTGGTGCGGATGGCCCGCACAGTAAAATCCGCGACCTGATTGGCAGCGAATTGCAGGCCAGCCCGCTACCGATGTACTCGCAAGACGTGATTTTTCAAGCCGATCTTTCCGCTCAGGTTGGAGCGCGCAAAGGTGCCTTGCTGTATTCTGCTACGGCTCAGGGGATACTGGTGTTTCAGCCTCTTGATGGAGTGCTCAGGTGGCGCTGTCAGATTTTCAAGCCGCAAGCAGAAGATTTGAGCAAAGAGCAGATTGTGGAGCGTATCAAGCTGGCAGTAGGGGATGCGTCTATTGCCCTGGAGTTGACCAGCATAGGGCATTGGCAGCCCACCCCTGGCTGCACCACAAAACTGCGCGAGGGCCGGATTTTTCTGGTAGGCGATGCGGCTCATGTCTCTTTGCCGACCGGTGGCATGGGCAACAATATTGGCTTTGCTGGAGCACGCAATCTGGCGTGGAAGTTGGCTTGTGTGCTTCGGGGGCAGGCCGAGGCCGAAATCCTTGATACCTACGAGTTAGAAATGAAACCCGTTGCCCTCAAGCGTATTGCCCATGGGGTGGATACGACAGACGGTATGCGTGAGCTGTTTATGGCGATTCTGAGTGGCGGGGATAGGCGTAAAGGCCAGAGAGCAACCAGCCGCTATGCGGATTATGACGGCATTATTTTGGGCCATGAAATGCAATCAGCCTTGATCGCGCCAGACGTCAGCACGCCCCCTGAGGTCAAAGATCCGGTGGTGGATTTTGTGCCGGTCGTCCGAAGTGGCCGCCGAGCGCCGCATATCTGGTTGGATGAGGGACGGCAGCAGTCGGTCTGCGATTGGTTTTCCCACCGCTATGTGCTCATCACAGGCTATGGCGTAAATGCTGCCAGCTGGCAAAAAGCAGTCGACCGGCTTGCAACCCGCTTTCCTATTGTGTTGCGCGCCTTGCCGGTGTTAGAGAATTCGGCGATCTATGCGCATGATGCCTTGGTTTTAGTGCGCCCTGATGGCGTGGTGGCTGACCATTGGCGTGTGCAGGATGTTGCCCCCGGCCAGGAATGGAACAGACTGGTAGAATTTCTCCCTTTGAAAGACGCAACTTGAGGGGGGTCACTATGGTCCAGCCAGCTGTTAATGTGGGTGTGTTGCTTTGAAAAGAGCAATCGATCAGGCCGTAGATGCGTTGCGGGTGCGGTTCGGGGACAGCATCAGCTGCAACGAGAATGTACGTCAGCAACATTCCAATACGGTTTCTGGCCATGCCGAACAATGGCCGAATGCGGTCTTCTTTGCCCAAAGTACCGAGCAGGTTGCAGAGGCAGTCAAAATCTGCGCAGCGCATCGATGCCCTGTGATACCCTTTGGCGTTGGCTCGTCTCTGGAAGGGCATGTCAATGCCCCTATCGGTGGGGTTTCTATAGATCTGTCGCAAATGGATCGGGTGCTGGAGGTCCATGCAACAGACATGGATGTGCGGGTTCAGCCAGGGGTGACGCGCAATCGGCTGAATGAAGAATTGCGGGCTACCGGGCTGTTTTTCCCTATTGACCCGGGGGCTGATGCCTCCCTAGGCGGTATGGCCGCAACCCGTGCTTCAGGTACGAATGCGGTACGTTACGGCACGATGAAAGATGCCGTTCTGGCGCTGGAAGTTGTAACAGCCGATGGACGCATCATCAGAACGGGCGGCAGGGCTCGTAAATCAGCAGCGGGTTACGATTTGACCCGCCTTTTTATCGGATCTGAGGGCACACTCGGCATTATTACTGAGTTGACTATCCGCCTGCACGGCATCCCTGAAGCTGTATCTGGCGGTATTTGTTCATTCCAGAGTATCGGCAACGCCTGCCGGGCTGTCACTGAGTGCTTGCAGTATGGCATTCCAGTAGCACGCATTGAATTACTGGATAGCGTTCAGGTGCGGGCGTGCAATAGATATTCAAATTATGATCTTCCTGAGCAACCCCTTTTGCTGCTGGAGTTTCACGGCTCTCAGGCCTCAGTGGCAGAGCAAGCGGAACGTTTTGAGGCCATTGCACACAGCAATGGTGCAGGCCGGTTTACTTGGTCGGATAATGCAGAAGAACGCAGCAGACTATGGAAAGTCCGCCACGATGCCTATTGGGCCGCCCAAGCTCTGATGCCGACGGCCGACATCACCATTACTGATGTGTGTGTGCCCATTTCCAGATTGGCTGAATGTGTGGAAGCAACCCAGGCTGATATAAAGGCAAATGGTTTGACGGCACCCATTGTTGGCCATGTGGGAGACGGCAACTTTCATTGCATCGCCCTAGCGCCTGAGGGGGAGCCTGCTGTGGCAGTTGCCATAGCAGAGTTTTCTCGGCGCTTGTGCCACCGTGCCATCGACATGGGTGGTACCTGTACAGGAGAGCATGGTGTTGGGCAGGGCAAGCAGGATGAACTGCA
>JBPCXB010000197.1:0-44004 GCA_051008935.1 Gammaproteobacteria bacterium
ACTTCGCGTATCACCGCAATAGTAACAGATACCCCTGTACGCGCTGGCCAAAAAGTGGCAAGCGACACCCTCCTCTGTCAGCTGGCAGAAGAAAACCGTCGCGCATCCCTCAATGAAGCAGAAGGACGTATGAAAGCTGCTCAAGTTGAATGGGCCGCTATTGAAAGGCTTTATGCCCAAAAATTGACCTCTGAGTTGGATTTGGCCAGCAAAGAAGCCGCTTTGAAAAATGCCAAAGCCTATCTGGAACGCGCCCAGTTGCAACTCAAACATACTCAGATCCGTGCGCCTTTCGCAGGTCTCGTAGACAATGTGGCAGCGGAACAAGGAGCGCTACTCAATCAAGGGCAAACCTGCGCACTGCTGCTAGATTTAGACCCCCTCATCGTGCGGGGAACTATTTCCGAAGCCGAAGTCATAGATGTGCGTGCTGGCAATCAAATATCTGTAGCATTGCGCAACAACACCAATGTAGACGGAACACTCACATTTGTCAGCAGCTCAGCTGACGAAAACAGCCGCACGTTCAAAGTAGAAGCCGAGATCCCCAATCAGGATCTATCTTTGCGGGCGGGATTATCTGCCGATATGCTGATCTATGCTTCACCGCAGCCGGCACATCTGATCCCCGCCTCTTCGCTGATGCTAGACCCAAATGAAGGCATAGTAGTCAAAATACTGGACAAAGACGATACCGTGCAACAACTGCCCGTGGAATTGCTACACGACAGTCTAGAAGGAATCTGGGTCAAAGGCTTGCCCACTACAGTGCGTGTTATCACTGTAGGGCATTACTACGTCACTCCTAACCAAAAGGTTGAGGGCATCGAAAGCAAACTGGTCAAACCTGCTAAGAAGGTTCAAACTTCTGAAAATGAATCCGCACCGGCTTCAGCCCCAGATTCGCAAGTATCTACCTTTACACCTGCACCCTTGGCGCAATAGCTGACTTCTAAAGCCCTGTCATGATCTACTGGTTTATCAAAAGGTCTCGTACAACTTTGAGCCTGATGACCCTGCTTGGGCTTTGGGGCGCTTGGTCGTTCTACACCATCCCCGTTTCAGCAGAACCTGAAATCACTATCCCTTTCATTAGTATCAGTACGGCACTGCAAGGAGCAGCTCCAGCAGATATCGTGCGTTTAATTACCCGCCCTCTGGAAAAAGAGCTGGCAACTCTGGATGGGGTGAAAAAAATATTTTCGTACAGCCGCATCGGCCTCTCATCTGTGATCGTAGAGTTCGATGTGTCTTTTGATCCGGATGATGCGCTCTATCGCATCAGACAAGCTATTGACGATGCGCGCCGAGATTTGCCGACAGATATCGAAGAACCAGTAGTTTCCGAATACAACACACGCGATTTTCCGCTCATCACACTTGCTGTATATGGCAACAATGCCCCCCAGAAGCTGCTCACCGAGGTAGCGGAAAGGCTAGAAGAAGAGCTTGAAAAAATACCCGAAGTCGAAGATGCCCAGCTCAAAGGGGTGCGCGAAGAAGTCGTTGAAATTTTGGTTGACAAGGAACGGCTCGAATCCTACGGGCTGAATCTCATCAACGTGGCACGGCTCATCACCGGCAACAACCTCCTGATTCAAGCTGGCATACAAGACACAGGCCACGGCCGCTTTGCAGTTGAAGTCCCCGGCACTATTAAAACAGCAGCCGAGATGCTCAGCCTACCTCTGAAAACGGTAGGCGACACAGTAGTCAAACTTACCGATGTAGCTCAGGTGCTCAGCAGTTTCAAAGACAGAGACAGCTTTGCACGTCTGAACGGGCTGGAAGCGATTTCCATCGATATTGTCCGCCACAGCGATGCCAATGACATAGAGACTTCTGCCAAGGTTCGCGCCTTGGTACAGGCTCTAGATGGAGAGCTGCCTCCCGGGGTTGCCGTTACCGTCGCTAATGACGATTCGACCTGGGCCAAAAACATGGTCAACGAGCTGACCGGTAACATCCTAACCGCCATTGCGCTGGTTATGATTCTGGTGGTGTCGATCTTGGGAGTTCAAGCAGGTACCTTGGTCGGATTGGGGATCCCATTTGCATTCATGTGCGGCTTTATTGTGCTCAATGCACTTGGGCTGGCATTTAATTTCATGGTGATGTTTGGCCTGTTACTATCGATGGGCATGCTCATTGATGGCTCGATCGTAGTTGTAGAGTTAGCGGCTCGCTGCCGTCAAGCCGGCATGAACCTGAAAGAAGCCTATGGCTATGCTGCTAATCGCATGCTAGGGCCCATCACAGCATCTGCGGCCACCACATTAGCCGCATTTATCCCATTGATGGTCTGGCCCGGTGTGACCGGAAAGTTCATGCAATACCTGCCCATTACTGTTTTTGCCGTGCTCGCGGCCTCATTGTTCTACTCACTGATATTCACGCCAGTGCTCGGTATTGTCATTGGTAATTTATTTGCAAAAGAAAGTACCGCTACCCCTCCAAACCAACCGCAATCGCAGCAGAGTCTGGAATATTCCGATAGAAGCGTCGAGGACATACTAGCAAACAGCCGCATACACCGATTGTATGCTCGCATTATGAAGTGGAGCTGTCGGAATCCGCTGTTCGTTGTAAGCACTATTTTTATCACCCTGCTAATCATCATCAGAGCTTGGAGCGATTTTGGACCTGGAACCAGCTTTTTCGTCACAGTTGAGCCAGTGCATGCCAATATCAACGTACTGGCCAAAGGAAACTATTCTCTGGACACACTTGAAAAAATGAGTGTGGAAGTGGATCAGCGCATTCAAAACCTCTCCGAATTAGAGACACGCTATCTAAACTCTGAAGGCACCTCCTTCGGCCCAAATCGAGGCTCATCCGATCAAATTTCTGGCATTTTTCTTGAGATCGTCCCGCAAGAAGAACGGGATATCTCTGCGTATGAAGTACTGGACAACATACGCGAGCGCGTATCCTCTATACCTGGCCTCATTGTTCAGGTAGAACGCTTTTCAGATGGACCTCCGATTGGCTCCGCTCTTGAAATCGAAGTCCTGTCCAATGATCGTGCTGCTGCCGAATCAGCAACTGAAAAAATCAAAATGTTCATGTCCCAGCAACAGGGGCTGGTCAACGTTCAATCTACCATCCCGACTCGGGAACTGGACTGGAGGGTAGATGTTGACCGCACAAAAGCTGCTGCTCTAGGGGCCAGCTTGACTGAAATCGGTGCAACGATCCAATTAGTCACTCAAGGTCTGACCGTAGACAAATACCTCCCTGAAGACAGCACAGATGCCGTCGACATCATCGTGCGCCTGCCTGCCGAACAGCGCACATTGGCACAGCTGGACCGCTTGCAGATCCAGACCAATCAAGGCTTGGTGCCTCTCTCTAGCTTTGTCGAGATTCATCCGCACGCTGGAATAGATCTCATCGCACGCGCCAGCGAAAAGTACGTCTACACTCTCACCGCTGATATCACCTCTCAAGATGTGTTGGTGTCAGAAAAAGTAGCAGAAATCCAGAACTGGCAGAACAGCCTCGATGGTGAACTCGGAGCTATTGAGTTGCAATTTGCAGGTGCTCAAGAATCAGAAAATGAAACAGTTCTGTTCTTAACCGAGGCCGCAGGGATTGCGCTATTTTTGATGTTGATTCTCTTGGTCACACAGTTCAACAGCTTTTATCAAGCATTTCTCACCATCAGCGCTGTAGCTATGTCATTGGCTGGCGTGCTGCTGATGATGTTGCTGACCAACACGGTAATGAGTGTTGTCATGGGCGGGATGGGGCTGGTGACTCTGGCTGGTGTTGTGGTCAATAACAACATCGTGCTACTCGATACCTACAACCACCTGCGCCGAGAAAACCCCGACGCTCCTATCCAGCAGCTGGTCATCCAAACCGGACTCGAACGCCTCAGGCCAGTGCTGCTGACTACAGCAACCACCGTATTTGGCATGCTTCCTCTGGCATTTGTCATCAGTATCAACATACTGGATCAAACCATTCAACAAGGAAGCCGAGTTGCCTATTATTGGACCCAACTGGCCAGTTCTCTAGCTGCTGGGCTGACCTTTGCAACAATCCTAACGCTAGTCTTTATCCCAGCAGCGCTAGTGCTACCCGGCACCCTCAAAGCCCACTGGAATAGCTTCAAGCAAAAATTCTTTTTTTCTCTAAAGGCGTCTTGAGACGAGCTCAAGACGCGTAGTAGAGTAGAAAGGGTTGTGTTAAGGGCTGTCTAGAGCCCAACGTTGCCTGAGCTCGTCGAAGGCTGCGTTTCCCCCACCGCGTCATGCTGCGCGGAGTGAAACGGAGTCGCAGAATGACTGTTACTTTTTTTCTAAAGGCGTTTTGAGTCAAGCTCAAAACGCGTAGTAGAGTAGGCGGGAATCTGTGTTTAAGTCGTATGGTGGTGTAGCGGGAAGTTGGGTTTAAGTCTGTCTAGTACCCAACGCTGACCGAACTCGTTTCGGGCAGCCTTTAGTAAAGAGCACTCGGGCAGCCTTTAGAAATAAAAAAGTAAAAAATCCCACCGTGCACCCCCAAAGCGTCATGCTGCGCGGAGTGAAACGAAGTCGCAGCATCCAGCCAACCTTTGACTTTTACTCCTTTACTAAAGGCGTCTTGAGTCAAACTCAAGACGCGTAGTAGAGTAGGCGGGAATCTGTGTTTAAGTCGTATGGTGGTGTAGCGGGAATTTGTGTTAAAAGCTGTCTAGTACACAACGCTGCCTGAGCCTGTCGAAGGCAGCCTTTAGTAATAAAAAAGTAAAAAATCCCACCGTGCGCCCCCAAAGCGTCATGCTGCGCGGAGTGAAACGGAGTCGCAGTATCCAGCCAACCTTTGACTTTTACTCCTTTACTAAAGGCGTCTTGAGTCAAGCTCAAGACGCGTAGTAGAGTAGGCGGGAATCTGTGTTTAAGTCGTATGGTGGTGTAGCGGGAAGTTGTGTTTAAGTCTGACTAGAGCACAACGCTGACCGAACTTGTTTCGGGCAGCCTTTAGTAATCAAAAAGTCAGAGTAGCAGGAAGTTGTGTTACAGGCTTTCTAGTGCCCAACGTTGCCTGAGCCTGTCGAAGGCAACCTTTAGAAATAAAAAAGTCAGAGTAGCAGGAAGTTGTGTTACAAGCTTTCTAGAACACCACGCTGACCGAACTTGTTTCGGGCAGCCTTTAGTAAAAAAAATAGTGGAGTAGCAGGAATTTGTGTTACAGGCTATCTAGAGCACAACGTTGCTAAAGGCGTACGTACCCGCCATTTTCGCGAACAACCAAGCCGCTCAATTCCAGCTCTACCAATAGGGCTGCAATCTGAGACGCCGAACTGTGCGTCTGCTGCATCAACTGATCCAACATCATGGGTGAGTCGCCCACTAAACGGTACAGCCGTAGCAGATCGGGCGCAAGATCCGGCTCTGCTTTGCTAACTGTATTTTTTTGAGCGCCATCGGGCAGATCGATAGGTAGGGTGAACTGGTTTGCAGCATTGAGACACTGCAGTATGTGCATGCTGTTCTCGACTAAAGCGGCCCCTTCTCGGATCAATAGATGGCAACCAGCGCTCTGACCTGTGCGGATGGAACCAGGAACGGCCATGACCTCTTTGCCTAGTTCGGCTGCAACATGCGCTGTAATTAAAGCACCACTCTTTTCAGCCGCCTCTATTACAATCACGGCTTTTGACAAGCCGGCAATAATTCGATTGCGCATCGGGAACTGGGCACGAAAAATCGGGCTGCCCCACGGATATTCGGTCAGCACCAAGCCTTTGGATGCAATCTGTTGCGCTAACAATCGGTTCTCGGGAGGATAGACCCGATCCATGCCATGGGCCATAATGGCCAATGTGCTGCCGCCGTTATCGAGGGCGCCATTGTGTGCTGCGGTATCGATACCCACAGCCAACCCACTGACAATCGCAAAACCCAGAGCGGACAATTCTCTGGATAGTTGAAAGGCAATTTCACGCCCCTGAGTACTGGGATTTCTGCTACCAACTACCGCCAGCAAATTCTGATTTAATAAAGCGGCATTGCCTCTCATGTAAATAGGGATCGGGGCATCTGGCAATTGTGCCAGCGAGTCCGGATAGCCGGTATCCGAGGGCATCAATATAGAACAACCCGTCTCTTGGAGCCAAGCCAAATCCGAAGCCAGAGTCTCCCTAACGGCTTGGCGGTCGCGCTGCCATACCGCCAATTGATCGCGCATTGCATCAGGAAGCTGCAGCCCAGAAACGCGAGCAGAGTGCATCAATACGCTAGTATTGCCCTCCAACTGCATCCACAATTTCTTTTTCCTCCTTGCAGAGAGCTTGAAATGCGCCCAAAGCAGATGCTCCACATACGAATCTACCGCACTCACAAAACCAGACAGGCTGTGCCAGCCATCCTGAATCCAGATAAAATCAGCATTAACAGCTCGGTAATGCTCCCTGTTGTAGATGCGGTACATTTTCTCAGGATCCTGTGGGCCAGACTGTGACCCTTCAGGCAGTTCTTATGTTCTCATCTACCTCCATTGATTAAAAACTCAGGCAATTGCGCAATACAGACGCGCTCTGTTTATGTCTATTCGGCCCATTCTTAAGTACCCCGATCCGCGATTGCGTGTGCCTGCCACAGCAGTACACCTATTTGACGCCGAACTGGAACGGCTGACGGACGATATGCTGGAGACCATGTACGATGCGTCAGGTATCGGTCTGGCGGCCACCCAGATCAACGTACAAAAAAGCGTAGTTGTGATTGACCTGGGCGAACAAACACCCCAGCCAGAAGTATTGATCAACCCCAGCTATCAGGTACTAGAAGCCGAGCAACGCACCAGTATGACAGAAGGATGCCTATCAGTACCCTACGCTCAAGTCTCGGTGCTCAGGTTTGCCGCCATTGAATTCCATTACCAGAATCTGAAAGGCGAGGCGATCTCTGAACGCCCAGATGGATTGCGCGCTTTATGCCTGCAACACGAGCTGGACCATCTCTATGGGCGCATGCTCGTTGATTACCTGTCCAGTGCACAGCGGGCTCGCTACAAAAAGCACCTGCAAAAGACTCAATCGCCTCAAGACGCCTATCATCTGGAACTTGTGGCCGAGAAGGCGCCTATGGCAGCACCTGCTAATTCCCAACCCAGCCGCCTGATCGCTACCTCCAAAATTTGACTTCTTCTGCCAAGCCACTGCGTATTCTGTTCGCAGGAACACCGCAGTTTGCTGCGATCCAACTCCAAGTCCTGCTGTATGGCCCGCATAGAGTCGTCGGAGTGCTGTCGCGCCCTGATAGACCAGCAGGCAGAGGCATGAAGCTGGAGATAACACCCGTGGCCCAGTGCGCACGCCAGCACCAACTGCCACTGCTACAACCGTCTAAACTGGATGCCGACAAGCCCGATAATGTGCTAGATCAGATCCAAAATCTGACCCCTGACCTAATCGTTGTCGCTGCATACGGTGCTATATTCCCACCTGAGTTGCTCCGCATCCCGAAATTGGGTTGCGTCAATCTCCATGCCTCTTTATTGCCCCGATACAGAGGCGCCACACCGATTGAACAGGCGCTCATAGCGGGGGATGAGAGTACCGGCGTGACCTTGATGCTGATGGATGAAGGGCTGGATACCGGTCACATCCTTGCCCAAGATAGGCTCAACATCCGCTCCAGCTGGGATAAGAATATGCTGACGCTACAACTGGCTTGGCTGAGCGCCAAACACTTGAACAACTGGCTGTCTAAATGGCAACAGGGGCTGTTAGAGCCGCAACCACAGAACGACCAATTAGCCAGCCTGACGACCCAACTGCATAAATCACATGCGCAGGCTGACTGGCGGGAACCAGCAAGCTTGCTGGCCCGCAAGGTGCGTGCCTACTCTCCAGCTCCCTGCCTTTGGTGCTACACTAGATTTAAAGGCAGAACCAAAATGCAAATTTTGAAAGCCCGCTCGATACCAATCCCCGCCGAATGTACCCAGCTTGCTCCTGGCCAACTATTCAAACTGGGCAAGACGTTAGCAGTGGCTTGCGGGCATCAATCAGCGCTTGAGCTTTTGACCTTCAAACTCGAAAGCGGCAAAACGCTTAGAGCGCTAGATGCGCTCAATGCACAAATGCCCGGGCTCACGCCTGGCCAGATACTCAGCTAGCTCCAGCACTTTAGATAGAATGCTGTCTCTATAAATACCTGCCTGAGCGACTATTTATTCAGTCCTCATAGGAGAACACCATGCGCATCACAATTCAAGGAGATAACCGGATTGCAGTTGATCTAGTCAACAATCTGGCCGGAGAGCGCGCCGAATTAATACTGGTGGGCCAAGACGCCGCCCTGCAACAAAACCTGCTGGAAAAGCATCAGGCGATCAGCTGCATTCTGGGCACCTGCTCAGACCCTGCGATATTTTCCGACCTGACGCTCAAAGACTCTGATACTTTTATTACCGTAACCGACAACGACGAACTGAACTTTATCAGTTGCCAAATTGCCCACAAGCATGGCTCTAAGCGCACCCTGTGTCGGCTTCGCAACAACCGTTTGGCCGAATGGGTCAAGGGATGTTCGAGCGATTTCGGTATCACAGAAGTGTTCCGACCCGAGCAAATAGTTGCAGATCAGATGACTCGGCTGATACAGCACCCGGGGGCTTTTCAGATTACCGACCTGCACCAGGGTAGCATCCGAATCATGGGGTTGAAAGCACGGCGGGATGGCCCGCTGGTAGGGCGCCCACTCTCGGAAATTGGCCGTTTCATGCCCAATCTGCAAACCCATGTTGCGGTCATCTATACGGCGCAGGGGTCGATACCTGCGACCGGTTCTAGCATTGTCAATGAAGGCGATGAAGTCTTCATGGTAGCCCGCCCAGACCAAGAAGAAGAAGTGATTCGGGCGGTACACGGTAGAGAACCGCGCAATAAACGTATTCTGATTGCTGGTGGGGGCTACATTGGGCTGAGCCTGGCAAAAAAATTCCAAGACTCCTACCAAGTCAAACTCATCGAACAGGATGCGCAACGTTGCGAATATCTGGCAAGCGAGCTGGATCACACTTTGATCCTGCATGGCACAGCAAATGACCGCGACTTGCTCAACAGTGAATACATCTCCGAAGTCGATGTATTCTGCGCTGTCACCAACAATGACCAGAGCAATTACCTCTCAGCCCTTCTAGCCAAAAAACTGGGAGCGCATCATGTTATTTCTCTTATCAACGAAGCGGCTTACGTCGATCTGGTCGAGGGGCGCGATATTGATGTGGTACTCATCCCTTCCCAAATCGCTCTGAGCGAATTGCTGGGGCTGGTACGCAGTCAAGTTGACGAAGCACGCAGACTCAGACGAGATGCCGCTGAAGTGCTGTCCATCTCTGCAGGGCGCCGTATGAACGGCTGGGCTCTGGGCGAGATTGATTTCCCCGAAGGGGCGTACACAGTGGCTATTATGCGCAACAATAAAATGCTAATCGCAGAAAAAAATATGCGTATTATGACGGGTGATTCTCTCATTGTATTTCTGCTAGATAACAAATGCCTCGACAAAGTCGTACATCTTCTGCACTAAGGATGCATCTATGGCTCTGATTCTGCGCACACTGGGTCAACTGCTCTTTGTATTCAGTTGCACCTTATTACCCTCGATATTTATTGCCTGGATCTATGCTGAACCCATAGTACCCTGGGTATCTATCATGCTCATAATCCTGACGCTGGGTTTAGCATTTTGGTATCCCAACCGAAACACAGTAACCAAATTTGAGATTCGTGATGGATTCTTACTGACCGTTCTGGTATGGCTTTCCTGCTCTACGGTTACCGCCGGCATCCTCTTCTGGGTGGTAGAGGGTATCTCTGTTGAAGACGCTGCCTTTGAAGCGGTTTCGGCTCTGACTACGACAGGGGCCACCATTATGACCGGTCTTGAGCACATGCCCAAATCGATCCTCTTTTTCAGGCAATTGCTCCAATGGGTTGGCGGTGTGGGCATTATTTTTCTAGGCATCCTGATCCTACCTGCCCTGCAGATCGGTGGCATGCAGTTACGACCCGAGCTTTCGACCAGTGCTACCGAGACCAATTTCATGCCATCGCGTTTCAAGAGCCACGCTAAATGGCTTTTTGCGACTTATGTGGCATTGACACTCTGTTGCGCTCTCTGCTACACAGCCGCTGGCATGAGTGTTTTTGATGGTTTTGCGCATGCCTTTTCCACCACTTCTATCGGCGGTTTCTCAACTTATGATGACAGTATTGGCTATTTCAACAACCCCGCCATTGAATTGGTTTGCATGCTCTTTATGGTCATCGGAGCCATCAACTTTGGTCTGCATTACAATGCGCTTTTGACCCGAAGCTGGCAGACCTACAAGAAAGATGCCGAATGGCGCTTTTTTATCTACTCACTGCTTCTGGTCAGCGCCCTGCTGTGCATCCCCTTGTTACTGCGGCAGGATATCAGTACCGCACTGTCTTGGCGCGAAGGGCTGTTCCAGGCCATTTCTTTTGTCACCACTACAGGTTTTACGACTACAGCTACCCATGACTGGCCCGTACCTGTGTTGCTGGTGCTGATTATCTCTGCCTGCATAGGCGGCTGTTCAGGCTCCATGGCTGGCGGTTTGAAATCGTTTCGCATCCTGATCCTTCTGAAACAAATTTTTAAAGAAACCACCCACCTGATTCATCCGAAGGCGATTGCCGCACTCAAGATCGGGAATACCGTCATCCCGCCGCGTGTTCAGCAATCACTTTGGGCTTTTATGGCCGTCTGGTTAGTGAGCTTTGTGCTGCTATTCGCTGGCGCCATACTGGCAGGCATGGATGCATTCTCTGCATTTTCCGCTGTCGCCGCCTGTCTGACCAACCTGGGACCTGGGCAGGGAACTGTGGCAGATAATTACGGACACATCCCTCTGGCCGCTAAATATATCCTCATCGTTGCCATGCTGCTGGGGCGGCTAGAAATTTTCACCTTGCTGGTGATCCTAACACCCTCTTACTGGCGCCGCTGAGCCAACAGGGTACGAGCGGTATCTCTGGCGTAGCTGTTGAAAACCGCTTGCTTGTTTGCATCAAACCGGAACCTCTTGTATGCCCAGAAAGAATACTGCGGCCCCAGTTGGTCAATGACCTGCTCCATCTCGGCCAGCAAATGGTCTATCAAATCCGGTTCATTCGGCAAGCGCGTTGAACGCTTTTGTTTAGCCAAAGTATTCAAGCTAGAATCTCGAACCTGAAGCTGAAACCCACGCGGTGTACGCTCTACCCAGCACCATACAACGGTCTGTATAGCAGGGAGCTGAACGATCTTCTCAGGCAATTGGGGGGCACGGATCACATGCTTGTACAAAAACTTCCACTTACCAGCCCCCATGTTAGGGTTTAAATCCGGTAACAGTATCACAGAGCCGCCGCTGTTAATATGCTTATACAGATGACGCACTGCCAATACCCCCTGATCCACTGCAATCAAATTCAGTCGCGTACGCCAGGGGCGCAAATTTTCCAGCCAGACCTTGAAACGGGTACGGGGTCGAAGCGGCGTATAGAGAATTGCAACTTTTGTATCCAGATCTTGGCCGATATCTGCCAACCAACAGGCAAGCATCTCTTGATTGGCACCATGCACCGATAAAAAAACCGCTGGGCCCTGTGCCATAATTTCCCGGATCTTGCTGACATTCTGCCTATTTATTTCGGTATCGGGCATGGCTCGAGCAACTGCTCTATCCGTTTTCAACCACACCCAGAAGCTCTCCATCATGGCCATACCAATATGACCGAGAGTCGAACGCGTCAATGCCAACTGTTTATCTAAGGGCATACCCGGTTTGGTCAAAAATACATTGACCTCCACAATCCGGCGTACAGTCGAACGAAGATAGTACATTGCCAAGCCCAAAAGCCAGCCTAATCCTCTCAGCATTGCGAGGGGCAACTGGGCGAGTTTCGCAACGGATTTGTTCACTTGCAGCACCAGTATGACAGCCGACTATAACGCTCTGTATTTCCAGCACATCGTCTCATTACTGGTAAAAAACCGATGAAACCAGTGCACCTGCGAGATGCACAGACGATTGATGCGCGAGATATTAGTGTAAAGCGCCTGAGCCGAAGCGTTGGGATCGCTCGGCGGAAACGCAGGATCAGGCTCGAAGATCTGCACTTTAAAACCAGTAGCAGTACGGATCCCACAATAATACAGTACTTTTACTTGGCTTGAATCAACGAGACGCCCCGGTACTGTATTAGGGTTGACTGCAATCCCCATCAATTTAGCATGTGGCATGCTGTCATCTTTTAGTAGCGGGTATTTGGGCGGGGTATCAGCAGCCATCAGCACAATGCCTTTCCGCTTTAAATGCCGAGCTGCTGACCTTAAACCGGCGTTATCATGCGCAACGGCCGTACAACGACGCCCAAACCGCACATCGCTGATTGCTTCAGAGGAAGGATAAGAAAACTTGCGGTACATCGCTAAGCTGTCTCCCACTAGGTCGGTCATCGCGATAGTTGCCAACTCTGTACAACCACAATGCGGTGTCATGCATAACACCCCCGTTCCCTGATTGAGCGCACGAGCCAGATATTCCAGCCCTTCGATCTGTTCGCAATATCCAGATATCTCATCAACTGCCGACCAAGCATAGAGCGTTTCCCCCAAATATTCACCCAGATGGTGCATGGCCTGGTATACATACTTCTCTATCGTCTCGGGCTTTTCATCGGGGAACACCGTTTGCAGATTCAGACGAATAGTGCGTACCGGCTTGGAATTCAGTTTCAGCATCAACCAGATGATGGGTTTGCAGAGCCTACGCATACGCTCAAAGCCTATGCATACAAAGAGCTTGCTAAAGCACTTCCAAAGAATCATATTTACCTAAAATAGATCTATTCGGCAGAGACTGCCAAACATTCCTGACGAACCGCAGACTATCGTTATACCCGGTTTATATACCTGCCCGCTCCATTTTAGTTACTTTTATCCCTACTGATCCAGCTGATCATGGCCTATTTTCAGAACATTATTGCCACACTTCAAGACTACTGGGCTCAACAAGGCTGTGCGGTTCTTCAACCCTGGGATCAACCCATGGGAGCAGGCACCTTCCATCCAGCAACCTTTCTGCGCTCGCTGGGCACGAACCCTTGGCAGGCTGTCTACGTACAGCCCTGCCGACGCCCTACCGATGGCCGCTACGGAGATAATCCAAACCGGTTACAGCACTATTACCAGATGCAGGTGATCATGAAGCCTTCTCCTGCTGACTTGCAGCAACTCTATCTGGATTCGCTGGCAGCTATAGGTATCAACCCGAAAATCCACGACATCCGATTTGTAGAAGATAACTGGGAGTCCCCCTCTTTGGGCGCTTGGGGCCTGGGCTGGGAAGTCTGGCTCGATGGCATGGAAATTACACAATTCACCTATTTTCAGCAGGTCGGCGGTATCGCCTGCAAACCCATTTCCGGCGAAATCACCTATGGCCTGGAGCGGCTGGCCATGTACCTACAGAATGTAGAAAGTCTGTATGACATTCAATGGTCGCAACACCTCAGCTACGGCACGCTCTTTCTGAGAAATGAACGCGAACAGTCCACCTACAACTTTGAAAAGGCCGATACAGACGTATTGCGCAACTTATTTGAATTATCAGAAACTCAAGCACAGGCGCTGAGTCAAGAAAAATTAGCCCTACCAGCTTGCGAACAGCTGATGGCCGCGTCGCATCAATTTAATATTCTGGACGCCCGTCGCGCCCTCTCACCGACAGACAGACAAGCCATGGTACTGCGCCTACGACACATTTCGCAACAGGTAGCTGAGTGCTGGTTGGAACCCTCCGCTGAACCCATCGATTAGCCCATGCCCAATTCCCATCATGCACTCCTTGAAATAGGCACAGAAGAGCTGCCTGCAACTAGCCTGAACCCTCTGGCTCAGGCTTTGCATGAACGCATCACGGAAAAATTTCGCCAACAGCATCTGCAGACAAAACGCACTCAAATTTTTTACACCCCACGCCGGCTGGCGCTGTATATCGATACTCTTGTTGCCCCGAATGCAACCCAGACCCGATTGGTTAGAGGCCCTTTTCTCAAAAATGCGCTGGATGCATCCGGCAAACCAACAGCTGCCCTGCTTGGGTTTTGCAAACGCTACGGAATCACTATCGATGACACCGAACAAGAACAAACCCCCAAAGGCGAACGCGTATTGTATCGAATGGTTGAGGAAAGAAAACCAGTCGATGCGCTGTTAACAGAAATATTCTCGCATGCCGTTCAAACGCTGACGATTTCCGGCCGCACCATGCGATGGGGCGATACCGATTACAGTTTTTTGCGCCCGGTGCGCTGGCTATTGGCGCTCATGGACCGGCAAATCCTGCCCGTTCAGGCTTTCGGGCTGACAGCCAGCAATCAGACATGGGGGCACCGTTCTACGTGCCGCGAGCCCATTCAGATTCCCTCGGCCCAACAGTGGTATGACCTTCTCGTTTCACAGGGGCATATCGAACCTGACTACCAAAAGCGCATAGACCGAATCAGGTTACAGGCACAAAACAGTCTGAAACAGATTGATGGGGCAGAATTTCACCCGCAACCCAAACTGCTAGAAGAAGTCGCCAACCTGACTGAAGCGCCTCAATGCCTGTTATGCCAATTTGACCCTGAAAAACTCTACCTGCCCACTCAGGTCATCGTATCAGTACTACAAAAACACCAGAGGTGTTTCCCCGTTACCAATTCCCAAGGCCAGCTGCTCCCGTACTTTATTGCGGTCGCTAACCTAGAAAGCCAAAAACCACAATCGGTCGTATTAGGCAATGAAAGAGTGGTCCGCCCAAGGCTGGCCGATGCAGAATTCTTCTTTTCTGAAGACAGCCGCAAAGGGTTGGATGACCACCTCGCCAACCTCGAAAAAATCCAGTTTCATGAGCAACTGGGTAGTCTGGCCGACAAAACGAACCGGCTGCAACAATGCATTGGTGCCCTGAGCGCTCTGGAACCTGAGCTTGAGCGCAACCTCAAAACCGTATCCCGCGCAGCAGAGTTGTGCAAGTTGGATCAGGCCAGCCTGATGGTGCAAGAATTCCCTGAACTAGAAGGCTATATGGCTGCCTGCTACAGCCAACTGGCCGGTGAGTCACTGGAAGTCTGCCAGAGCATTGAACAGCACTATTTACCGCGATCCACCCACGGCAACCTGCCTGAAAGCGACCAGGCTAGTTGGCTGGCACTGGCAGATAGACTGGACAGCCTAACAGGATTGATGCTGACGGGCATCCGTCCTGCATCAGAACGCGACCCGCTCGGTCTCAGACGCATGGGCTTTGCCTTAGTACGCCTGGCGCTTCAATTAAAGCTCTCTATTACCCCGGACGCGCTCTGCCAAATAGCCTGTTCCTTGCACAATCTACCTTGTTCGCCCACCAACATCGAGCAAATGAGCGATTTTATCTGGAAGCGGTTTGAGTCTTGGTGCGCCATCAGTGGCTTGAGGATGGATTGCGTGCGCGCTACTGAAATGACCCGTATCCCTAACCAGAGCCTCTATGCAAGGCAGCAGCGTATTAAGGCACTGGAGCAGATCATTCAGAAAAAACCCGGGACAATCCGCACGGTGGCCGAATGCTTGAAAAGATGCCAGAACCTATTGCACAAAGCACCGTCTGACGCTTCTGGACCTAGCCCTTCACATGCGCCCCCAGAACAGCGTACCGAGCTTGAGCAGTTGCTGGACCAGAGCCTAAAGGCAGCACATCAGCGTATCGAAGATCAGGTCGCAGTGCATCAATTCAGCGAAGCACTCGAAGAACTTGCCGGTCTGGCACCGCTTCTATCCAGCTTCTTCGACCAAACGATGATTATGGATCCTGATCCAGCAAAGCGCAGCTACAGACTCCACTTGATTTCGGGCTGCCTCAACCTCTCTGGTGGCATTGCAGATATGGGCGCACTCGAAATAGACTAAAACACAGCCTTGCCCAAGTGGCACGTTTGCCGCTAAAATTATTTAGTCAAGGGCAGACTGGCGCCTTGTTGCTGGTACGGGAATATCTTCCCCCGTACACGCAATCTCTTTCGGCACACAACAGTGCTGTAGGCTGAATGCCTTGTCTGAACCGAACACGACTGATCTTTATGCCTAGGAGACCCAAATGCTTTGCGCTTATATCAAAAGCGGCGGCAAACAACACAGAGTATCTGTAGGAGACCGCATCCAAGTCGAAAAAATCGAAGCTGAGATCGGTTCCGAGCTGATTCTGGCTGAAGTATTGGCATTGGTCAATGCCGATGGAGTGCTGCAAACAGGATCCCCTCAAGTGCCAAATTGCAGCGTCCGTGCTGAAGTGATAGACCAATACAAAGGCGAAAAAATACGCATCTTCAAAATGCGTCGGCGGCAAAACTCACGCAATCGCATGGGGCATCGCCAACAATACACCCGCCTGAAAATCCTGAGTATTGACCAAAGTCAGGGTCAGAGTAAGAGTCAGGACTAGGCGGAACATTAAAACACCAGCAAGCGGTACATTCAGGAGATCAAGCTATGGCTCATAAAAAGGCCGGTGGAAGTAGTAGAAACGGCAGAGATTCTCAGTCAAAGCGGCTTGGCGTCAAGCGTTTTGGTGGCCAGCAAGTGCGTGCGGGTGAAATATTGGTGCGTCAGAGAGGCACGCACTTCCACCCAGGCGTGCAAGTAGGAATCGGCAAAGACCATACTTTATTTGCATTGATAGATGGCCACGTTTCTTTTCGCAAAGGTGGGCCACGAAACCGGAAATTTGTCAACGTTCTATCGAACTAAATCCTCGACCGGTCTGCGTCCATGAGGTTTGCAGACGAACTCTCTCTCCGCGTCGTGGCTGGCAATGGCGGCGATGGTTGCCTCAGTTTTTTGCGAGAACGCAGGCGCCCCAAAGGCGGTCCAGACGGTGGTGACGGGGGCAAAGGTGGCAGCATTTATCTGCGCGCCGACGAACGCCTGCTGTCGCTGTCTGATTTAAAACGCACCTCTATTTTCCGCGCAGAACATGGACGCAACGGATCTGGGCGAAATTGCAAAGGCAGAGACGGTCAAGACCTAATCCTGCCAGTACCCCCGGGCACACTGGCATACGCCATTGCAGATATACAAGATCAGCAATCGGCACCGCCACTGGCAGACCTGATCCAACACGGCGATCTAGCAATGGTAGCACGAGGTGGGATCGGCGGATTCGGCAATACGCACTTTAAATCCAGCACCAACCGCACCCCTCGAAAAACCACTGCAGGTACTCAGGGCGAATCCATCGAGCTGCGGCTGGAGTTGCGCATACTCGCAGACATTGGCTTACTGGGGCTACCGAACGCCGGCAAATCAACGCTGTTATCAGCGCTATCAAAAGCGAAGCCTAAAACGGGTGATTACCCCTTCACTACTCTAGCGCCCCAACTGGGCATCTTGAATGTATCCGAGCCTGAGCGCCCGATCGCCATGGCGGATATCCCGGGGTTAATTGAGGGATCAGCACACGGACATGGGTTAGGATTGCAATTTCTCCGCCACTTGATGCGCACCCGAGTGCTGCTACATATGCTGGACGTTTCCTCCCCTGACCCTAAGAAAGACTTTCGGACTGTGCAATCGGAGTTGTTGCAGTACTCGGCCGAACTGGCGCAGAAACCTTGCTGGCTCGTTCTGAACAAAATCGACTCTTGGCAGATCACACCCACTGAGGCTCAAATCAAAGCGCAAGAAATAGCCCGCCAGTTGGGGTGGAAAGGCCCTTGTTTTGCAGTATCGGCACTCAAAAAATCCCATACTGAAGAGCTGCTAGACGCTATCGGCAATCATTTTGCCAATCTGGCCCACCAGCCGCCCATTATGCTATCTCAGCACGATACTCATACCGCAAGCACAGACAACTAAAAGAGCTATGCCCGCAACTGACAATCTGCGCCAGCCGCAGTGGATTATCAAAATAGGCAGTTCCATAATCGCAGATCCGGGCAAAGGGCTACGCCTGCCGGCCATTCGATCGATTGCCAGCCAAATTCATACATTGGTTGAAAGCGGCGTCCATGTCTTGCTCGTGTCTTCAGGGGCTGTAGCCTTGGGCATGCAGCGCGCCTCTAAACAGCAGCGCCCTCAAGCTCTGGACCTACTTCAGGCATTGGCCGCCCTAGGGCAAGCCGATCTAGTTGCCTGTTGGAGGCAAGAGCTCAATCAACACGGATTGGACGCAGCTCTAGTGCTGCTGACACGATGGGACACAGAAGACCGCAGCCGCTATCTGAATATCCGCAACACCTTTGCCCAACTGCGCCAGCTGGGAATCATTGCCATCGTCAATGAAAATGATAGCGTCGCTGTTGATGAACTCCAGTTCGGCGACAACGATATACTGGCCGGTCTGGTAGCCAATATCACGGATGCAGACAAACTCATCCTCCTGACCGACCAAAACGGCCTCTACACTGGAAACCCGAGCACTAACCCCGATGCCCAGCTGATTAATCAGGCACAGCTCAACGATCACAGACTGGCCAGTTATGCCACCGAAAGCACAGGAAAGCTGGGCCGTGGCGGTATGAAAAGCAAGCTGGAAGCAGCGCATATGGCCGCACGTTCAGGCTGCGATACCTGGATCCTGAACGGCAATGCCAGCGACTGTCTGATCGAGCTGGCCAAGGGGCACAATACTGGAACTTGGCTGAGTACAGAACAACCCGCATCAGGGGCGCGGCAAACATGGCTGGCCAACAGGAGCCATGCCAAAGGCGCTCTTTATATGGATGCAGGCGCTACTAGAGCCATTTTAGAAGAAGGAGCCAGCTTGCTGGCTGTCGGTATTAAAAGAATCGAAGGGGCTTTTAACACCGGCGATCTGGTCCATTGCTTTGATCCAGACAGCAAACTGGTGGCAGTCGGCCTGATTAATTTCAATCACCATGAATGCAGCATGATCATCGGCAAACACAGCACAGAGATCACCAGCATCTTGAATAAAGTAGTAGCAGGCGAACTGATACACCGCGACAATCTGGCTCTATTCCCTACACACAGAAACTGATTGGGGTGTAGACTGGGTCTGACTGGATATGGTTGTATATCTTAGGGGACTCTGCCGGCTGGCGAGCAGCAAACCACTCAAATATCCAGCTATGGTGCCGAAGAGAGGACTCGAACCTCCACGAGAAAGAATCTCACTGGCACCTGAAGCCAGCGCGTCTACCAATTCCGCCACTTCGGCGTGGCTATCCTCTGCGATGTACCTCAGAGGATGCTTTTTATTTTATTCAGCCTTGGGTCAGAATCCGCATCCACAGGTAGATACAGATCAACGATCTGTAGTGCGCAGATAGTCGATACATGCATCCCATGAGCGCATCTGCATAGGTTCTGGGCTATCCATAGGCCACAGGCTACCGCCTGGGTTAAACCACAGTGCTTGCGCGCCAGCGTTGCGCGCCCCGTCCACATCGCGGACTGGATCATCGCCTATGTGGAGTATCTCTTCCATGGCGCACTGCGCTTTATCGCCTGCCATTGTGAACATCTTGCTGTCCGGTTTCTGACTGCCAACCTGACTGGGATCAAGCGAAAAGTTAAAGTATGCAGACAGGCCTATCCGTTGTAGATCAGCATTGCCGTTGGTCAGAGTGCCCAGCACTTTATGCCCCTTGAGCATCTGTAGCACCTGCTCTACTCCCGCAAACAATTCGACCTGATTTCGCCCGTGGCAATAGACCTCCCACAGCTTATGTGCCATATCAAGGCTCTGGCTGCCCTGAAAACCCGCATGCTCAAGCTGTACACGATAGTACTGCAAACGCCATTGATTGACATCTAAAGCCAGCTCAGGGGTCTCGTCAAGCAATTGCTGGCGCACCCGAAGCGCGTGCTCTTTGTCTTTCAATACAGGGGTCACTTGCGGTACTTCCTGCTCTGTGAACTGCAGCACCTGCGCCTCTGCCCGCATCATGACAGGATAAAGATCCCAGAATGTATCGTCTAGATCAAAGGTAACGGTCTTGATTCTGCTAAACCAGTGAGGAGGGCATTCGGTCACTTGAGGTCCTCGTCCTTTTCTGGAGCGGCGCCTGGCTGAAGACCGGCCCGAGGATGCGCTCGGAAATAAGATTGGGCCAGATGTTTGCGATCCAAATGGGTATAAATCTGGGTCGTGGCTATATGGGTATGGCCAAGTAGTTTCTGCACGGCTCTCAGGTTGCCACTAGTCTGCAGCAAATGGCTGGCGCAGCTGTGGCGAAGCATATGCGGATGCAATTCTCGGCCAGTGCGTTTGATGGAAAGCCTGCGCAAGCGAAGCTGGACACTACGAGGCGAAAGCCTGCGCAACGAGCGGCTGATAAAGAGCGCATGTTCTGAGCTTGCAAACCCTGAAGTCAATAAGCCTGCTCGCTGATGCATCCACAGTTCCAGAGCCCGGCAGGCGTGGCTTCCAACAGGCGCAATGCGCTCTTTTTCGCCTTTCCCTCGAACCTTAATATGCCCATTGACCAGGCAAATATCCCCTACATTAGCACCCACCAGTTCTGAAAGCCGAATCCCTGAAGAATAGAAGAGCTCGGCCATGGCAACATCCCGTATTTCTAGCCAGTTATCAGCAGACGCGCCAAACAGCTCCTGCATCTGCGCAATGCTACACTCCTGAGGCAAACGCCTCTGAGCCGAGAAAGCCGGCAATTCGTCGAGTGCGTGCGCCAGCCGAGACTTGCCGACAGCATCTTGGCTATTGGCATCCGGCAGAGGCCGGTTTTCCAAATAATGGATCAAACTACGTGCCACCGATACACGCCGCATCAAAGTAGCACGGCTCAAATCCCTGCGCTTCATATCAGCCAACCAAGCTCTGAGCGTTGCAGGCTGAAGCTGGTGCCAGTGCTGAATGCCCTTAGATGCAACAAACCGCGCCAAAAAATACAAATCCGCCCGATAGGCTCTCAGGGTATGAGCCGAAGGTCGACGCACGCGCACCGAAGTCAAATAGGCGTCGATGCAATTGCGTATCGTGCTATCCACTGTTCTGATTCGGAAGTAGCAACTGGCCTTTATAGATCATACAGGCTGGCCCCACCAACTCTACTCGTTCAGCATCTGGGCCGGTGCTCTGATCCGCTTTGCTTCGACTGACGGTCAACTGCTCCTGGCCCATCTCGACACATACAGGGCCGCAACTACCGGCATTAGCCATCTGTAAAGCAGCTACAGCCACTGCTGCTGTGCCACAGGCTTCGGTCACTCCAACCCCGCGCTCGTATACATGAGCACGCAATCTGTTACCAGAAGTCTGCGCTGTGATCATCGAGAGATTGACCCCGTCTGGAAACAACGGCAGCGTCTGTAGCGCCCGCCCCAGCTCTTCCAGAATAGCAGGCGCGCCTTCATCAAAAGGTTCGTCTGATGCCATTTCAAAAACGGCATGCGGGTTACCAACAGATAGCAGCCTGAGCGAAAATTCACGCCCCTGCACGCGCACTTGCTCCACCGAATTGGCGCCCGCTGCAAAAAGTGGCGGCTGGGGCTGGAGCTGCACAGCCGTGGTCTGCAACCGCACCTGAGCGCAGGGTAAATGGGGCTCAGAAGCGACTTGTAAAGCTATTTCGCCTCCGTCAAAAACAATGTGCATCTGGCGGGGGGCAATCAAACGTTCTATATGGGCAAAGAACGCCAGACATCTGGCACCATTGAAACAATTGCCAGCTCTGGAACCGTCAGCATTATAAATACGGCTGGAAAAATCTTGATGCAATTGAGTCGGCGGCTCCAGCGTCAACAATTGATCGAACCCTATCCCTCTTTTCCGATCGCTCCACTGCTGCACTTGAGCAGGTGGGATTCCTTCTGAGGCAAAACCCGAGATGTGCTGGCGGATTAAATCCAGCACCATGAAGTCATTGCCCAGAGCATGCATTTTGGCAAATCGCAGCAATTCAGCCACTGCGTTCACCCCAGTCATTCAGAAAAAACGGCCTCTCTGCAGCGACAAGATCACCGATATTTTCACGCCGACGAATCAGGCGCCAGGCATTCTGCTCTACTGCTACTTCAGGAGGGCGGAAACGCGAGTTGTAATTGGAGCTCATACTCATGCCATAAGCACCTGTATTGAGGATGGCCAACAATACAGAGGCATCTGAATCCAGTCCGCCGGCGATGTCAATGGCTGACTGGACAAAATAATCCGTCGATTCACACACGCAGCCTGCGACCCAGACAGATTGCGTGTTATCTGCCGCCAAAAATACCGGCTCAATGCGCGCTTGAAGATCATAGAGCGCTGGACGAATATAATCATTCATCGCTGCATCTACTACTGCAATCTGGCGAGAGCCCATTTGCTTCAAGTACAGCATCTGGGTCACCAAGACGCCAGCGCAGGCCACTAGAGCCCGCCCTGGGGAGGCGACCAAGTGCAACTTCAACCGCTCAACAGCTGGCTGCAGTTGCTCTACCAACTGTTGTGGCAACAGCATGGCACTTTCATCGCCTGCGGCCATACCACCACCTATATCCAGCTCCTGTAACGGAATACCTGCTGTTCGCAGTTGTTCAACGAGGGCGCTCAGCTTATCTATTGCCGAGGCGTAGGCGGCTGCATCGGCTATCTGCGAGCCAATATGAAACGCCAGCCCTATAGGCTCTAGCTCAGGAGCAGATAGCAGATATTGGTAGAGCGCTAAAGCCTCTTCAAGAGGAACGCCAAACTTATCATCGGCCCTGCCCGTTGTAATTGCGCTGTGCCCACCGGCACGGACATCCGGATTGACACGCACAGACACGGCTACCTTTAAATTCTGCGCAGCAGCGATTGCCTGCAGCTGTTTTGCTTCAGCAAAAGATTCGAGATGGATGGCTTTCAAACCCGCATCAACAGCAGCCCGCAATTCAGAAGCGGTTTTACCAACGCCAGAGAAGCGAATACGATCACCTGTGACACCTATGCTCTGAAGGCGCTGCAGCTCTCCACCAGAGACAATATCAAAGCTCCAGCCTGCATCCGCAAACAAGCGCAACACAGCAAGATTGGAATTTGCCTTCACTGAGTAGCACAGGCGCTCCGGCTGATTGTGAAAAGCGAGCTGCCATTTCTGGGCCAGCGCCTGTATCGCATCGAAATGATAGATATAGCAAGGGGTTCCTACTTGCTCGACAATAGCGGCAAGGGACAAGCCGCCTGCACAGAGTTCACCGGATGGCGAGCGGCTAAAGAAAAGAGGGTGCTCTTCAGTCACAGCGTATCTGACACCATACGCAATTCAGAGATTGCCTCCTGCGGTGGCGCAGGCAAACGCAAGCTGCCCTTATAGCCACAACCATACAGCATCAAAGAACCCGCTACCAGAATAACAGCCCACAGCCCCAATAGATACTGGTTCACAGTGCTTGAATCTCGGCGTCAAGGCGAGACGATGCATCCTGCGCAGCCTGGCGAACCTGTACAGGGCTAGTGCCGCCCTTATGGTTGCGCTGTTGCACTGATTGTTCACTACTGAGTCCATCCGTTACGGCCGCCACAAAGCAAGGGTCAATTTCCTGCCATTGACTCTCTGAAAGCCCGGCCAGATCCGTTTGATGCTGCTCAGCGTAGCTGACCACCTTGCCCACCAACTGATGCGCATCTCGAAAGGCCATACCCGTCAGCACCAGCCGATCTGCCAGATCAGTGGCCGTTGAAAAACCCTGACTGGCTGCATGACGCATGCGCTCATGCTCGAAAACAACCTGCTGCATCAACAAGATCCACAGTTTGGAACAAGCCAGCGCATTGTCCATAGCGGCAAAGGTATGGTATTTATCTTCTTGATTGTCTTTGTTATACGCTAGAGGTTGCCCCTTTAGAAGGATCAAAAGCGCATTGAGGGCGCCAGTAGCTCGGCCAGTACGGCCTCGAACCAGCTCTGCCAGATCGGGATTGCGTTTTTGCGGCATGATGGATGAGCTTGATGCAATGGCATCAGGCAACCGGACAAACCCGAACCAAGGTGATGCCCACAAAATGACCTCCTCAGCAAAGCGCGAAAAATGTACCGCCAGTAGGCTGCACACAAACGCCAGTTCAACAGCGAAGTCTCGATCGCTGACGGCATCCAGCGAATTGCGCAAAGGTTGCTCAAATTCCAGAGCCGCAGCGGTGTGCTCTGGATCAATCTGATGCAAAGTGCCAGCCAGAGCCGCAGCCCCCAGTGGGGAGCGGTTGAGGCGCCTGCGGCAATCTACCATACGTTCGCAATCCCGCTCCAGCATTTCGTTCCAAGCCAACAGATGGTGCCCCAGCGTCACAGGCTGGGCTGGTTGTAGGTGCGTCAGCCCGGGCATCACCGTAGCGGCTTCCTGTTGAGCGCGTTCAATCAATATCCCGCGCAGCTCACGCACAACTTGCAGCAGCTGATCCAGTTCGCCTCTCAAATAGATGCGAAAACCCGCCGCTACCTGATCGTTTCGCGATCTGCCGGTATGCACCCGCCGGCCCAGATCACCTAACCTCAGGGTCAGTTGATGCTCAAGGTTCATATGGATATCTTCCAGATGCGTCTGCCAGTCGAGCTTGCCTGCTTCAAAAGCAATCCGTATCTCTTGAAGAGCGGCACGTATTTTTTCAGCATCGCCCGCCTGCAGCAAACCCTGCCGCTCAAGCATATCGGCATGGGCATTGGTCACCGCTATATCGGCTGCCAGCAATCGATGATCTTCGCTCAATGAAGCATTCAGCTGCTCAAAAAGCTGATCAAAATGGCCATCCAGCCGATAGCCTCTGCCCGGAGCGCTGCTCGAAGAAGGCGCAGTAGGATCTTTAGAAGCCATAGGCAAGCTCCCCATCAGGGGCTATCAACGTTAACACATTACTCACATTGCTCACATTGCTTACATTGCTCTCTGGGGACCGGCCACCAGAGGTAGGGCGCGCGGTTCTATACGACTCAATTTCGCCGATCTGTCGAGCGACAAATCCCATGCCAGCAGCCGCTTCCTGAATCGGAGCAAGAGAGTCCGGCGGACAATATATCTCTAATCTATGCCCCATATTGAAAACCCGATACATTTCATGCCAAGGTATTTGCCCTTCCTGTTGTATCAACCGAAACACAGGAGGTGGTTCAAACACATTGTTTTTGACATAGTGGAGACCGGAGCCGAAGTGCAGGCATTTGGTCTGGCCGCCCCCCGTGCAATGCACCATCCCACTAATAGCGACCCCCAAGTCAATCAAGCGTTTCGTCAGACCTATATGAGGCCTTGTCGGAGACAATAGCGCTTGAGCAGCACTCATATTACACCCCGGTAACTCATCTGTCAGCATCCAACGGCCCGGATGCTGCTTTGGACCGAGCGGCATAGCTTCAGGCAGATCGATCCAATTATCCGGATGCAGCAGGATATGGCGCGCCAGCGTCAAGCCGTTGGAGCCTATGCCGGAATTAGCTTCCGATTCCCAGCTCATCCGACCATCGCTGGCGATACCGACAATAATGTTGCCTGCTGCAACGGTTGAGCAGTCGATCAGATCCCGAGGAACTATGTTGGCATGCGCAGAACAATCGACTGTCAGTGTACGCACCTGATCCACCAGATCAGCGGTTTCGCCACCACAATTGTAGATTTCTACCCCTTGCTGCTGGATGAGGTGCGCGGTATCTACATAGCCTGCAACCAATTCCGACAACACGTCCTGATCGATGTAATCCGGATGACGGGCAATGGTATTGCTGAGCAAAACGGGCCCCTTCACTCCTACGCAAGCCATATCATCCAGATTCATGACTGCAGCATCCTGAGACAACCCCCGGAATACACGCACATCAGACGTGTGCCGATAGTGCATATACGCGACTACCGCCTTACTGCCGGCGCCATCGGAATGGATCACCGATAAAAGCGGCTCTTGGCCATCCCCTATCGTGCGAATAATGCGGCAAAAAGCACCTGGAGCAAAGCCCGGATCCATTTGCTGCACGGCATGATGCACATCCAGCTTATCGGCCGACACTTTCAGACCCTCATAGGTCATCATGCTTGAATCATTCATACTAATGCCAATTTAGCAGATTGCACACGCCGTGCAACAATCATAGAGTCGTATTCGCAAAATAGAACGGCCCCTTACTCTATCCGCATGCATTCAGGCCAACTGGCTAGTACCTATAGTTTTCTGGTTTCCGGGCTTTACCTTTGGTCAGCCCCAAGTAACGGTACTGCTTATCCGTCATTTCACTGACGATGCCGCCGAATCCTTCAACCATATATTGAGCAACCTCTTCGTCCAACTCCCGAGGCATACACTGCACACTGATCCGTTCTTGCCGTTCTTTCGGGTCATTCAAGTGCGCAAATCCTTGCTCAAAAAGCCGCATCTGCGCCAGAACCTGATTCGCAAAAGAGCCATCCATAACACGAGAGGGATGACCTGTTGCATTACCTAGGTTTACCAAACGACCCTCTGACAGCAAGATAATATAATCCCGACTGGTCAGTACCGGCTGGCTATCTGCAGCTGCATCGCGATAGATCTTATGGACCTGCGGCTTGATCTCTTCCCAATAGCAATGTTTCTGCAGCGCAGAGACTTCTATTTCCGTATCGAAATGGCCGATATTGCACACGATGCACCCGGGTTTCAGATGCTTCATGATAGGCCAAGTACAGACATACTCATTACCAGTAGCAGTGACGACAATGTCAGTCTCAGCCAAAAGGCGCACATTCAGATCTTCAGGCCGCCCGGTATCGATGCCATCATTCCAAGGCGAAACGACTTCGAACCCATCCAGACAGGCCTGCATCGCACATAACGGGTCTATTTCTACCACTCGCACAATAGCGGATTCCTGTGCTAGGCTGCGCACACTGCCCTTGCCGACATCGCCGTACCCAAATACCAGAGCCCGCTTACCTGAGATCAAGACATCCGTACCTCTTTTGATCGCATCGCTCAATCCGTGGCGACACCCGTATCTATTGTCATTCTTAGATTTGCTCACCGAAGCATTGATATCAATAGCTGGGACATGCAAATCGCCCCGCGCCAACATTTCCTGCAAGCGCAACACGCCGGTCGTTGTTTCTTCGGTGATGCCATGTATCTGTTCCAGAACCTGAGGATATTTACGGTGTAACACCTCGGTCAGATCGCCGCCATCGTCCAAAACCATGTTGGCGTTCCAAGGCTCACCGTTTTTGAGCACTGTTTGCTCCAAGCACCAGACATATTCTTCTTCGGTCTCTCCTTTCCAAGCATACACAGGGACGTCCAAAACAGCCACAGCTGCCGCGGCATGATCCTGAGTCGAAAACCGGTTGCAGGATGACCAACGCACCTCTGCACCCAACAACGTCAGGGTTTCAATGAGCACGGCTGTCTGAATGGTCATATGGATGCAACCCAAAATCCGCGCCCCTTTAAGAGGCTGCTGGTCTGCATAGCGTTCTCTCAGTGCCATCAAAGCCGGCATTTCGGCTTCAGCCAACACGATTTCCCGCCTACCAAAATCGGCCTGTGAAATATCTGCTACTCTGTAATCAACCATCTTGTTTGGGTCTCCTGACCTATAGTAATGCGCAACCCCACTGGGGATATAGTGCTGAGCCAGAACCCTGACCCAGTCTTTTTAAAGAGCTAGTTTTCGGAGTTGTTCCGCGCGATCTGTCTGTTCCCAAGGAGCATCTTGGTTGCCAAAATGACCGAGCACACAAAAACGACGGTAAAACGGCTGCCACAAAGACAGACTCTCAATAATGCCCTGAGGAGTCAGGTCAAAAACTTCGGATACCAGATTAGCAATCTGTGTATCCGGCAACCGACCGGTACCGAAAGTATTGATAGAAAAAGACGGCTCCGGCTTCCCTATCGCATACGACACCTGTATCTCGCACTCACTGGCCAGACCTGAGCTAACGATATTTTTCGCCACATAGCGGCAAGCATAAGCAGCCGAGCGATCTACCTTTGTGGGGTCTTTGCCCGAAAAAGCACCGCCGCCATGGCGCCCCAAAGAGCCATAGGTATCTACCATAATTTTGCGGCCTGTCAAACCGCAATCGGCCGCCGGGCCGCCCGATACAAAAGTACCAGCTGAATTGATCACTACTTCTATATCTGTAGCCAACTCTATGTTCAAAGATGCCAGTGCTTCCATCACTAAATCGTGCCCTCTGGAACGCACCTGCTGCAGATCCAGCTTGTCGGTATGTTGCGTCGAGAAAATCGCTTGCACAATACGAACGGGCTTGTTGTCACTATCGTACTCTACGGTCACCTGACTTTTGGCATCAGGCAGAAATTCAGAACCAATCGGATCACTAGCCAGATGGCGGTATTTGTCGTGCAAACGCAAGATAGCATTGCTGGCTTGAATCGGCAAAGGCATAAGATCTGCAGCCTCTTCCACTGCATAACCGAACATCATGCCTTGATCGCCAGCGCCTAGACGTTCTTGGTTGGTACCCTGATAAATCTCGTCAGACTGCTGGCTCAAATGGTTCTGAAAACTAAATGTTGCCGCATCAAATCCGGGAACCCTACCATCCTTATAGCCTGCATCTGCAACAGCCTCACGGGCATTGGCCTCAAAATCTGGAATCGCCAAGCCATCGGGCAATCTGAATTCGCCGGCCACTACCACCAAATCGGTCTTGACCAGAGTTTCACAGGCCATGCGCACCTGCGGATCCCGAGCACCGCCGGTCACTCCTGCGGCTCGCAAACAGGAATCTAGAATCGCATCCGATATTTGGTCAGCAACCTTATCGGGGTGACCTCCAGAAACAGATTCAGAAGCAAAAAATTTATGGCCGTGCACTAAGCTGCTCTCCCGCAGAGGTTGTATAGACTTGAAGGATTTTATATGAGTTGCCGCAATCATATTAAAATCGACCCTGACACACCAGCCACATGGGACTGATAACAACCTCAGATTATCTGCAGCACGTTGTCAGCTGCGGCATGGTCACCTCATCCGGATTCGACTTGAATTGCTGATTGATTGAACCTGCCGACCTAGCCCATATGCGCCAACCCTGAACCCGAAAATCCATTGTACGAATCACTATTCGACAGACTGTCGCAGCAGGCCGTCACTGCTATCAAAGTATTGGCCCTAGATGCCATCAGCAAAGCACAGAGCGGCCATATTGGTATGGTACTGGGAATGGCCAACATTGCCTATGTATTGTTCAAACACCATCTAAAACACAACCCTCAAGACCCAGCATGGATCAATCGGGATCGTTTTATCCTGTCTAATGGCCACGGCTCCATGTTGATCTACGCCCTGCTGCACCTGACGGGATACCCATTCAAAGCTAGTGATTTAGCCTCTTTTCGCCAATTAGGATCCATGACTCCAGGCCACCCAGAACATGGAGTGACGCCAGGTATTGAAATGACAACCGGCCCTCTTGGACAAGGGCTCGCAACAGGAGTCGGTATGGCGTTAGCCGAGAAGATTCTGGGCGCCAGATTCAATCGCCCAGAGCACAATCTGATTGACCACCATACCTATGTCTTTGCTGGCGATGGTTGCTTGATGGAAGGGATCAGCCAAGAAGCCATCTCCTTAGCAGGAACCCAAAAGCTGGGCAAACTCATCGTATTCTGGGACGATAACGGCATTTCTATAGACGGCGCAGTAGGCAACTGGTTCACCGAGGATGTGCGCCAAAGATTCATGGCTTGTGGCTGGAACGTCGCAGACACAGTCGATGGCAACGACCTAGCCATGATACACACAGCGATTGTTCAGGCACGCGCTGAACCCTCTGCACCCTGGCTCATACCCTGCCGTACTGTCATCGGCAACGGGCTGCCTGATATAGCGGGCACCGCCAAGGCACATGCAGCAGTCATCAATCCAGAACTGGCGCAAAAAACACGCCAAATTTGGAACTGGCAGCACCCACCTTTTGTCATCCCCGAACAGCTCTACCAGCATTGGGATGCGCGACCTGAAGGCCAATCAAGACAAACGACTTGGAACGAAATCCATACCGGCTATGGGCAGGAGCATCCTGAACTGGCCTCTGAATTCAACCGACGTATGAGTGGTCAATTACCGCCTTTGCAGCAGCACTTTGCAGAGCTTTTTGATGCGTTAAAAGACCAATCCATGGCCACGCGCCAAGCACTCAGCCACTCCCTTGAGGCGATCGCACCGCAGATGCCCGAACTATTAGGCAGTTCTGCCGATCTGGCCGGCTCCAATGGCGTACTCTGGTCTGGGGTGCAAGCTGTAACCGATGCCCAACCAGATGGCAATTACCTGTATGCGGGAGTGCGTGAATTTGGTATGACCGCCGCACTCAATGGGCTGACACTGCACGGTGGATTCCGCCCGTACGGCGGTACCTTTCTGGTGTTCTCTGATTACGCTCGGCCAGCAGTGCGGTTGGCCGCTCTGATGCATTTGAATTGCATCTTTGTCTACAGCCACGATTCTGTAGCAGTGGGTGAAGACGGACCGACGCACCAGCCGATCGAACACCTCACTGCCCTGCGCGCCATGCCGAACCTGCAACTCTGGCGCCCAGCAACTGCACTGGAAACAGCCGTGGCACTGCAGCAGGCCTTGAATGAGCAGCGACAACCCATTGCTTTGATTTTGAGCCGACAGAAACTGTCCAGCTTCAGCGATCTGAGTGCCTCTGATCCCGAACTGCATTTCTGCACGGAAGTGGAACAAATCCAGAAAGGGGCTTATATTGCCTACCAGCCCAGCACTGGATCGCCTGATATTTACCTCATGGCCTCGGGATCGGAAGTCGGCTTCTGCCTACAAGCTGTCAAGCTTTTGGCCGAGCAAAACATAGCGGCTTGCGTTCTTTCCATCCCCTCGCTGACGCTATTCAGAGAAAACCCGGCATTACAACAGGAACTGTTGACGCATGATATTCCCAGACTGGCTGTAGAAGCTGGCTCAGGGCTGGACTGGTACCAATGGCTGGGATTAGAAGATCAACTGATGCATGTTACCAGCTTCGGCCATTCCGGCCCAGGCAATGAAGTCATGGAACATCTGGGCTTGAGCGCCACCCATATCGCTGCTCAGGCGAGTGCGCTTGTCCGCTCCAGACGCGCGCCATGACCCGGATTGCCATCAATGGTTTCGGCCGCATTGGCCGCGCACTCATGCGGGCTTTGTACCAACACGCACCAGATTCAGGCCATGAGCTGGTACCTGTTGCCATCAATGACCCCTACGCAGATAGCGAACAACTGGCTTTGCTGTTGCAATACGACAGTCTCTATGGGCATTGGCCGGTACCGGTCGAATTGCAAACACCGAACCTGCTACAAGCTGGGCCGCATGCTATTCGCCTTTCCCAGCTGCCAGAACCAGCAGGCCTGCCGTGGCGCGAGCTGGAAGTCGATACCGTGTTCGAATGCTCAGGGCAGTTTCACAGCCGCAACGCATTGACTGCGCATCTGAAGGCAGGAGCCAAGCGCGTCATCTTATCCCACCCAGGCACCGAAGATCTGGACGCAACTATTGTGTACGGCATCAACCACGCGCATCTGGATGGTACCGAAAAATTGCTTTCTGCAGCTTCTTGCACCTCCAACTGCTTGGCACCTGTGCTGTCAGTCCTCCATTCTGAGTTTGGTATCGAACAGGGTTCAACGACCACTTTGCACGCTGCAATGAACGATCAGCCTCTGCTCGACAGCCTGGAGCAAGGGCAGCGCACCCACAATAAACGCCTGATGCGATCCGGTATAAACGCTGCCGTACCCGTGGCTACCAAGCTCGCCGACGGAGTCGAACGCGTGATCCCGGAACTGAAAAATCGCCTCATCAGTCATGCCTTCCGATTGCCCCATATCGGCATATCGGCCATAGATATGCATTTGCAACTACAGAGGCATGCCAATCCAGATCAACTACACAACTGTCTCAATGAAGCAGCTCAGGGTGCCCTGCGAGGCATTCTGACTCTGTCGTCACAGCCTTTGATTTCCACCGATTTTCTAGGCAACCCCCATTCAGCCATTGTCGACACCACAGAAACACAATCTCGCGATCTGCAACCTGGCCAACAACCTTTGGTGCGCCTGCTAACCTGGTTCGATAACGAATGGGCCTTCGCCTGCCGCATGCTGGATCTGGCCCACTATCTAGGTTAAATTGCCATGTCACTAGCTGATATAAAAGCATTCAAAGGGATCTATCAGCGCGAGCTAAGCGGCCTGAAAGTGCTGCTACGCTTAGATTGCAACGTGCCGATACGCAACGGAAAAATCTACAACGATGCCCGACTGCAGGCTTCATTGCCAACCGTAAAAAGTCTGGTACAACGCAATGCACGCACCATGATCATGTCGCATCTTGGCCGACCGGACCCAGATGCAGACCCCGCAAGCCAGAAAGCCTATAGCCTGCAAATCATCGCAGATTGGTTCTCGGACAAGCTCGGCATGCCTGTGCCTCTAGCCAAAGACTGGCTTGCACACCCGCCCTCTGTGCCCTCAGGGGATGTGGTATTACTAGAAAACACCCGCTTCTATAGAGGAGAAACTGAAAACGACGCGCACCTTGGAAAAAAAATGGGGCAACTCTGCGACCTGTTTGTGATGGATGCTTTTGCCGTCTGCCATCGCGCCAATGCTTCAACAGCAGCCATCATGCAACATGCCGCAGAGGTATGCCCCGGCCCGCTGCTGCAAGAAGAATTAGCGGCGATCAGTCAATTTATGGATTATTCTCGGCGCCCAGTTGTCACCATAGCCGGTGGCGCTAAAGTGTCCGACAAGTTGCCCTTGTTGCGCAACCTGGCTCATCTCTCGGACTATCTGATCCCGGGAGGCGGTATCGCCAACACCTTTTTGGCCGCTAAAGGATTCGATATCGGCCAGTCGCTCCATCAGCCAGAATTGGTAGCCTCCGTACAGGACATCCTATCATCGACGCAAGTTTTGCTACCCGAATGGGTGGTCACAGCAACCGCCAGCACCCCACGCGAGCAGATTGGCATCCGCAATGTTTCAGATATCCCGTCCGATCATGCCATTTGGGATATCGCCCCGCGCTCAATACTGCGATTCGAACCGGTGCTACAACAGGCTGAAACGATACTATGGAATGGTCCCATGGGTCTGTTTGAGGAACCCGCATTTGCTGCTGGCACCATTGCTCTAGGCCAGCTCATAGCCGCCGCACCTGGGTTTTCACTGGCTGGAGGTGGAGACACACTGGCAGCAGTTGAACGTTGCGGGATTTCAGAACAGATCTCTTACTTATCGACTGGCGGCGGCGCTTTCTTGGCGGCGCTGGAAGGGCGCACCTTACTAGCGCTTGACGCACTGCTGGCTAGAAAAGCTTCCTAGTAAATTTCTAATCCTAATAAGACCTCAACTCGCCTTATCTTATGGCAAAATGTTTTGCCATAGACCTATCACTTCCGGAATAGTCATCATGCTCATCTCAATGCGCCAACTCTTAGACCACGCAGCTGAACACAACTACGGTGTGCCTGCGTTCAACGTCAATAATCTAGAACAGATGCGCGCTATTATGGAAGGAGCCGACAATACCGACAGCCCAGTCATTGTGCAAGCGTCGGCTGGGGCCAGAAAATATGCAGGTGGCATTTTTCTGCGTAATTTGGTAGAGGCTGCCAGTGAAGAATTTCCCCATATCCCGATCGTCATGCACCAAGACCATGGTGCTTCACCGGCCTCCTGCCAACAATCCATCCAGCTGGGCTTTACCTCTGTGATGATGGACGGTTCGCTGCTCGAAGATCAAAAAACCCCCGCTGATTACCCCTACAATGTCGAAGTCACACGCAAAGTGTGCGAGATAGCGCATGCCTGTGGGGTATCTGTAGAAGGCGAATTGGGCTGTCTGGGTTCTCTAGAGACAGGGACTGCTGGTGAAGAAGACGGCGTGGGAGCAGCAGGCGTACTGGATCACGATCAACTACTGACCGATCCAGAAGAAGCAGCAGATTTTGTAAAACAAACCGGTGTAGATGCCTTGGCTGTCGCCATAGGCACCAGCCACGGAGCGTACAAATTCTCACGCAAACCCACAGGCGATATTCTGGCGATGAACCGCGTCAAAGAAATCCACCGCCGATTGCCGAACACACATCTGGTCATGCACGGCTCCTCCTCAGTACCCCAAGAATGGCTGAAGATCATCAACGATAACGGCGGAAAGATAGACGAGACCTATGGAGTGCCAGTCGAAGAGATTCAACAGGGCATCGACAACGGTGTGCGCAAGATCAATATAGATACGGATCTGCGGCTGGCAGCAACAGGGGCCATTCGTCGTTTTCTAGCTGAAAATCCCTCAGAGTTTGACCCGCGCAAATACTTAAAGGAAGCAACCCAAGCCATGCGCGAGATCGTCGAAGCCCGTTACCTGTCTTTTAAGGCAGCCGGTAATGCGTCCAAAATCAAACCCATCCCTCTGATGCAGATGCACCAGAGCTACAAGTCTGGCGCACTCGACCCGCAAATACACTAACCCCTCCATGCGCGTTTTGCTGCAACGGGTCAGCACCGCTTCAGTAGTTGTTGAAAACCAAACTATCGCGCGCATCAATACAGGTTTGCTAGCTCTGGTAGCTATCGTGCGCACCGATACCCCTGAGCTGGCACAGCAATTGGCGCAGCGTTTATGCAGGTGGTCTATGTTCAGCGATGCACAAGGACGCCTGACTCAAAGCTTAAAAGACACCAATGCCGAGCTTCTGGTTGTGCCCCAATTTACGCTGGCTGCTGTTGCTCACAAAGGCACTCGGGCAGATTTCTCTGCTGCCATGCCCGCAAAAACAGCGCAACCTCTATTTCAGAAGCTGCTGGAATACCTCCAATCAGAGCTGGGGCTGGACGCCATTCCTACAGGCGTATTTGGGGCTCACATGACCGTACAGTTGACCAACGATGGCCCAGTCTCTGTGGTTCTAGATCAGAACTGATCAGAACGGATCAGAACTGGGCAGATACCTGATCCGCTAACCCTTCTGTTGTTGTTCTCGCCAGGCCAGCTGAGCGGCAATGGCAAAAACCTCCAGCGCTACAGCAGTATCGTGTATGCCCAAAGAAGTGGGCGCAATGCGCAAATGGCTGTCTTTAGGGTCGTGGTTGTACGGAAAAGCGGAACCTGCTGCGGAGAGCGTGACGCCTGCTTCCCGACACAGCTGCCAGGTGCGGCTGGCAGTATTAGGCGGAAGCTGTAGCGACAGGAAATATCCCCCTGTAGGCTTGGATATCTGCATTGGCATGTTCTGAGCCAAAGGCTCCAGGGTGCTCTGAACGAGCTCAAAGCGTGTTTTCAGGAGCGGAGCTAGTTTGGAAAAATGCGTTCTCAAGCTGCGTTCTTTGTCAAAAAAGCGGGCATGTCGCGCTTGATCCAGCGGGTTTCCTCCCAAACTGATGCCTTGCATCACGTGCATCATATGGTGCAAATTCTGCGGCGATGCCGATAGAAACGACAGCCCAGAACCAGCATAGCCGATTTTCGACGTAGAGCCTAATAAGAAAAAATGATCCAGTACCCCATACTCATCTGCTAACTGGTACAGGTTAGGTTGATCGGGAGTATCGGCAAAATCATGGATGGCATAAGCGTTATCAATCAGAAGGGCGAGCGGGTTACCCAATTGAGCACGCTCTTTTGCTGCACGCATCAAAGCACGCAACGACTCTTCGGACCACACGTCTCCTGTGGGGTTGGAATGCCGAGGTACCAACATAATAGCGCGCACCTGTTGTTGTTGCCGCAACTGATGCGTCAACTGCTCTGGATCAACACCTGTGCTGCACAGTTCAATGGTCGGCATACCAATACCAAAAGTTTCCAGCAGCAGGAAATGGCGATCGTATCCGGGCACCGGACACAGGCAATCGACTGCGGGTTGCTTGCTCCAAGCCGGCTGGTTCGGCAGACCCTTGAACCACATCGTCGTCAGCAACCAGCTCAGCAGCATTAAAGAGCTGTTGCTACCAACCAAAACGCTTTCTTCAGGCACTTGCAACAAATCGGCACCCAACGAACGCGCTGCCTCTAACCCCGGGAAGCCCAGGTAATTTCTGAGATCTTTTGGACCGGTACTTAAATTTTCAGGCAGTGCATGTTCTAGGCCCTGCGCCAAATCCAGAAACTCAGCCGCCGGGCGGCCGCGACTCAAATCCAACCTATGCTGGCGCGCTTTAGCAGCCTGATACTGCTCCTGCATCGCAATTAATGTCATCACCTGATCCTGAATTTATCCAAAATTTCCGAAGCCCTCAAACCTGTCGGCATTCTTCAAGATACAAACTCTTGATGGCCCAGATGCAAAGTACGCAAAGTGTACGAAGTACTAGGCGCACACAAGGTCTTAGTTACTGCTCCTGTAACTACTTCTGGATGAAAAAAAACGCCAGCCTCCTACATTTTCAACAAAAAACTTGCTATTTGCATATTTTTCATGATAAATTGCTATCTGAGGCTCTTAAAAAATAGAAACTTCCTTTATTATCAACATCTTATTGACTAGTATATATACAGGAAATTCGCTACTTCTCTCTATGACTGATTCTGCACTATGAATGAAACTGATGTTGCCACTGCTGGGCCTGCGCTTTATCTACTCGTAGGTGCCAATCTTTGTATCCTGCTAGGAGCAGCTCTAGGCTGGCTTGGGGGCAAAGTCGCAAGTAGCAAAAAAGTCTTGATGCTAGAAGCGAAGCTGGTCAGCGAAATGGATCAATCCACGCTGTTCAAAAATCAGCACGAGCGCCTGAAAGTAGAACTGGAAGTCAATCGATCTGAAATCGAGAGGCTGGTAGGCGAAAACGCATCTCTAGAAGCCGGCAATCAAAGCCTGACCTCCCAGATGGAGAGTCAAGGAGCTATCGAAGAATCCATCAGTACGCATATCAAAGCCCAACTGGACAATGTGACCGATAACTTGGTCGAGATACAGAAACAACAATTAAAAGATACTCCGCCACCAGATCTAAAACTGAATCTGGATGACATTCTCTCGCCCATCTCGTCAGAGATCAGCGAATTTAATGCGCAAATTCAAAATGCACTGGCATCCAGCCAAGGCGAACGAGACTCCCTGAAAGATGTACTCCACAAACTGAATGAGCAAACTGCCAACCTCAACAAATACACAGATCAGGTGGATCAATCCGCCGCCGAGATGCTCAAAAAGGCAACCCAGATTCCGCTGTCAACAGGCAAATGGAGTGTCACTGTGCTCACACACCTGCTAGAGATGGCAGGCTTACGGCAAGACAAAGAATATCACAGCATCGTTCCCAAAAACAAGAAAAATCCTGCCGCAGATGTAGAAATTCTGCTACCCAATGGCAAAGCGCTCTTGGTCGATTCCAATCTGGATATGACTCAATGGTATGAGTACATGAAAAGCGAGTCCGAATCCGAGCAAGAGTTGAGCGGAAAAGCTTTTATAGAGGCTTTGCACAACCGCATGGACATCATTGCCAGCTCTGAATATTTATCAAATTCCACGACCATAGACGTTGACTTTGTCTTCTTGTTCATTCCGGTTGAAAACGCTTGGTTCTACTGCACCCACAATGAACCCAGCATCATCACCTACGGACAGCAGAAAAACATTGCAGTAGTATCCGCATCCAACTTGTTACTAGCGCTCAAGCTGATCGAAAATATTTGGCACAATGAGCACCGCTACATCAACATCGACAAGATTATGACGCAAGGAAAACAGCTCTATGCCAAATGGCAGGAGTTCACGGGCGACATGGCACAAATCGGCGATGCATTGAAGCTGACCAGTGAAAAATACAACCGTGCAGTGCGCAGCCTGTCAGCCGGCAAAAACAACCTGCTGGTACAGGCGGAGGAACTGATAGAACTGGGGATCGAGCCAAGCGAAGAACACGCTTTTTCGCTCTCATCCAAAAACAAAATCAGCGAACAATTGCTCATTCCCGACCGATACGGAAGCCGAAACAGCAACAACTCGGCACCAATCGCAAGCCATCAGACCAACGAAGATGATCCGAACAAGTTAGTGCCTTTGAAAAAAGGCACGCACTAAGATTCAAGCACCAGTTGCTGTCAGAGCGTCAACAGAAAGAGCCCTATCCAGCCATTCGAGTCGGTCCATACCTGACAGGATTGAAAGCCTGCCTCGGCAGCCAGTTCTTCGACCTGTTCAATGCGGAATTTATGTGAATTCTCGGTATGGATGCTGTCCCCTTCTGCAAACAGAAAACGACGACCAGCCACCTCGATAGCCTGATCCGACAAAGCCCTCAAATGTATTTCAACCCGTTGCATTTTGGGATTGTAAAAAGCATGATGCACAAAAGCATCTGGGTCTAAATCCGCTTCAAGCTCCGTACTCATACGGCTCAGCAGATTGGTATTAAAGCTGGCAGTCACGCCTGTCGCATCGTTATATGCGCTTTCTAGTACGCTGACAGGTTTGACCAGATCCAGACCCAGTAAAAGCTGCCCCGAGGGCGCAACCAGCTTGGTCATGGTTTTCAAAAGCCTTCCGCGCTCTTGCTCACTAAAGTTCCCTAAGGTAGATCCCGGCATGAAGCACAGCTTGTGCTCACTTCTGCCGGCCAAATCCTCAGGCAATGCCCAGTCTTTGGTAAAATCCGTCACCACCCCTGCTAGATCAAGAGCAGGAAAGGTACGACTCAAATGGTGCAATGCCTTTTCAAGCGCCATGCGGTTGATATCCGTGGCAACATAGAGAGCAGGGTTGTCGAGATTTTTGAGCACCGTTTCTGCCTTGACGCTCATACCAACCCCCATCTCGATCACCGAAACATCAGGCGGGATACTCTGTGCGATTTCTGGCATCTTCTGAGCCAGAAGCTCCAGCTCCATACGTGTGACATAGTATTCGTCGGTATCGCATATCCGGTCGAACAATTCTGAGCCCTTGTCATCATAGAGATACTTCGGAGAGACCTCCGGCTGGCTCTGGCTTAAGCCCTGAAGCACTCCCTGCAAAAAATCCTCGGGCTCCGGCTGAAAGTCATAAAGCTCTAAATTTGAATCTGTCATCGTGTATATCCAACATGCACAGCGCTATCCATCCTATCTGAACATCAAAAAACGCTGCGCGCTAAACGGATGCCCGTCGCTTGCCAGCAAGCACTGGGCGGGAAAAAATTGCGATAAGTCGAACGCATATGAAAAGGCGGCGTCAAACAGCTGCCACCCTTAAGAACCATCTGGCTAGACATAAATTTGCCGTTGTACTCGCCAATGGCACCGGCTTCTTTCCGATAGCCCGCATAAGGAACGAATGGGCTACTAGACCAACTCCACAACTGTGGTTGCGACATATGCATCGACGGACGATAGCTGCGCTTTACCAAAGGGGCGTTTTGTTGTGGCAACCGGCCGGCAATTTCCAGCTCAGCTTCAGTGGGGAGCCGAGCCTGCACAAAGCTGGCATAAGCTTGCGCTTCATACCAACTGACATGACTGACAGGCGCGGTCATTTCCAAAGGCAACAAACCGTGCAGAGTAAATTCATACCATTGACCCGAATCATCACGATGCCAATACAAGGGCGCTTTGATAGCATTCTTGTTGCGCCATATCCAACCATCTGAAACCCAATACTCCGGCCGGTCATACCCCCCAGCATCGATGAATTCCACATATTCTCTATTGCTAATGTATCGATCGGCCAACTCAAATGCAGGCATAAAAACCGAATGCTCAGGCGTTTCGCAGTCAAAACCAAACCCTGCACACCCAGAGCGACCCAAGGCAACCAGAGCTTCTCCCTTATAGGTGAACGTCAAATCTAGCACTCGGTCTTCTTGCCCTTGCGGCATCTTTTCACGCACATCCTGCGCATTCGAAGGCGGCTGAGGGTAGGCAACTGGCCAGCACGGATTTACCGACAGTACGTGCTTAATATCTGTCAGCATTAATTCCTGGTGCTGTTGCTCATGGTGTAAGCCCAGCACGATACGCTCTGCCAGTTCGGGCCAAAGAGCAGACGGAGCCTGTTCCATTAACTCCAGCACCCTCTGGTCTACCTCAGCTCGATATTCCAACACCTCTTGCAACAGAGGGCGGCTGATCATTCCTCGCTGAGGTCGAGGGTATTGGTGACCTACCTGCATGTAGTACGAATTGTAGAGATACGCAAAAACAGCGGGTGGCTCTTGATACTTAGTCTTTGAACGGCCGGCATAGTGATCGAGCAAAAAATTCTGAAAGAACCAACTGGTATGAGCCAAATGCCACTTGCTAGGACTGACGTCCGGCATACTCTGCACCTGCATATCCTCAGCCTGCAAAGGTTCCACTAGCGCCAAGCTATCGCTGCGCACCTTCAGAAAAACCCGCATCACCTCTGCTTTTTCTCGCTGGCTCCCCAGCAGAACAGATGCTATGCAAGATGTTTCAAGATCCACATCACCAATGGCTTCTTTGCCGCCGCTGTCCGGACAGCGATGGCCTGCACGCACTTGGGTTTTCGGCATCACGAACGCCTTATCAGTCTCACTTCTTAAGGCCATAAGTTTAATGCAGGCTCACGAACTCAAGAAGAGACAGATGCATGCGATAGATCCATGATAGGCCAACCCAGACGCTGCGCTTCGGTACGTAATTGCGGATCCGGATTAACCGCAACAGGGTTGTCAATCAAGCGCAACAACGGCAAATCATTGTGAGAATCGCTATAGAAGAAAGCCTGTTCTGCATTGAGTCCTTTGCGATCGAGCCAGATACGGAAACGCACGACTTTTTCTTGCATATAACAAGGCACCCCCGAAAGTTTTCCGGTTATCCGGTCGTCTTGCCAATCTATCTCTGTAGCCAACAGTTCGGGGATAGCAAACAGTTCTGCTGCTTTTGCAGCAACCAACCTGTTAGTGCCTGTAATGATGACCAGATCATCGTTTCTGTCCCTGTGTCGAGCGACTAAATCCAAGGCAGACTGCTGAATCATCGGCAAGAGCTTCTGCTCTACAAAGAGTTCCAAAAGTTCGGACAGGCGTTCGGGGGGTAAACCAACGACCGGAGCAATCGAAAAACAGGAGCTAGCTTCCACATCCAGAGTCCCTTGACGATACGCTCTATCGTACTCACTACTTTTCACTCGCTGCACCTCCGGGTCCAGCAAACGTTGTTCAGCCATAAAAAGACGCCAGCTGGAATCACTGTCGCCATTAAGTAAAGTATCGTCTAAATCAAAAGCAGCAACAGCCATAATAGATCCCTTTCGATCAACTCCCTGACACTGAACCAGCACTATGGGATAATTTTATGAGCATGCTACAGATCTAACCCAGAAATGCCCAAGACTGACGCAACCAGCGACGCCAATCAAGAAGGAAAATACTACCGGCCCAATGTCGGGATTATGGTCGCCAATGCCGAAGGAAACCGGCTGCTCTGGTGCCGGCGGGTTGGCTCTAACGCTTGGCAATTTCCGCAAGGCGGCATCGACAAGAACGAATCCTCTACATCAGCAGCGTGGCGCGAATTGCGCGAAGAAACAGGCCTGCACGACCAAAACACTCACTTAGTCAGTTCTTTGCGCAAATGGATCCCCTATCAGCTCCCCCATAAAAAAAATATTCGCGCCAACCACCCACTTAGACACAGCCGCTTCATCGGCCAGAAGCAACGCTGGTACCTGTTTCAACTGACAGGCGACGATAGCTGCATCCAACTGGATGCGCAAACACACCCTGAATTCGATCAGTGGCAATGGGTCAGCTACTGGTACCCATTGGGGCAGATTGTCTCCTTTAAACAACCCGCTTACCGTCAGGCATTGACGCAACTGGCAAAACCTTTTCAGGGGCTGACTCAAGCCTCCTCAGAACACACAGCAACCGGCGCGGATTGACAAATTGCCACCTCTGATTCTGGGTATCGAAACCTCTTGCGACGATACAGCAGCAGGTATTTATGGCGGCGACCCACCCAGATTATTCGGGCATCTAGACCATCGCCAACTTAAGTTGCATGCCGAATATGGCGGTATCGTACCCGAACTCGCTGCACGCGAGCACCAGAGGTATCTAGCCCCCCTCCTGCAGAACCTGTTAGCCCAAACGGACCTGAATTTTTCAGATCTGGATGCCATAGCCTGCACAGCAGGCCCAGGGCTGCTGGGCTCACTGAAAACGGGGCTCTCTCTCGCATCCGGGCTGGCTCTAGGCCTGAACCTCCCTCTCATTCGGATCCACCATCTGGAAGCGCACCTACTCTCGGTACGGCTGGAACACCCGCTGCCGTTTCCTTGGCTGACGCTGCTGGTTTCAGGGGGGCACAGCCAGCTGATTATGGTGCAGGAGTTGGGTGAATACCGCATTCTGGGATCTACACGGGATGATGCAGCGGGCGAGGCTTTCGATAAAATTGCCAAATTGCTCAACCTGCCCTACCCGGGCGGTCCCGCTATAGAAGCCTTAGCGCAACGCGGCAATGCCAAAGCTTTCGCATTCCCCAGACCCATGCAGCACAGTGGCGATTTTGATTTCAGTTTCAGCGGCCTGAAAACCGCCGTTTTCTATTGCCTGAAGAAACAGCGCCCACACTGGCAGCCAGGACAAGACATTCCTCTACAACTGGCCGCCGATATAGCTGCCTCTTTTCAGCAGGCGGTAGCAGATATTCTGGTACACAAAACCGGCGCTGCTTTTACACACTGCCAACCCGACTGCAACCAAGTGGTTATCGCAGGTGGAGTCGGCTCCAACACCCTCATTCGCAATCAATTGAGTGCGGCAATTCAGGCTCTGGGCGGAGAGCCCTATTTTCCCCGCCCAGCATTTTGCGTAGATAACGGGGCCATGATCGCGCTTGCAGGCTGGACACGGTTTGCGAATCAAGCTCAATCAGTGGGGCAATTGACAGATTTGCAAATCCAACCTCGCAGCAGGTGGTCTGTAGAAAGTCTGACAGCAGATAGCCATTAACAATCTCGGACGCGTTCCGTACCAAAGCAGCCGACCCATCCGACCCAGCTCCCATAGAGGTCAAACCCGCTATATAGTCTTAGAGTATAATGAACCTATGTTTTATTTGCATATTGCATATAGCGTGGGGCATGATGTTATCGCTGTCATTTCAAGAAACCAGCCGACCTGAACCGATGGACCTGCACACAGCGCACCAGGACACCGACCGTCAGCCCGAACTCCATGCCAATCAATTGGCGCTATGGAACGCGCAATGGCGCGACCAAAGCCCGGAAACGATCAGCCAACAAGCTCTGGAGCAGTTCCAGCGGCCGATCATCAGCTCCAGCTTTGGCCCAGACTCAGCCCCGATGCTACACCTCATAGCAAAGCACCCTTCCATACCTGTCATCTGGCTTGATAGCGGCTTTCATACCGAACAAACATACCGTTTTGTTGACCAGATGCGCAGCCAATTCGATCTGAATCTTCATATCTATAAACCTCGGCATACAGACCAGACCTTAGATATTTATGGCATGAGCCCGGAAGAGAAGTCCGAGTATTTCAAGCGCGAACCTTTTGAGCGCGCTTTGCAGGAATTCAAGCCAGATCTCTGGCTCACAGGTATCCGAAAAGATGAAACCGCCTTTCGCCAATCTTTGGGCATAGCTTCCGAAGGGCGCCCGGGAATCGTGCGCGTCGCCCCTTTCTTCTACTACTCTGAGCAGCAGCTACAGGATTACATCCAGCAGCATCGGTTGCCTTCCGGACACTCCTACTGGGATATTGTCAAAGACACGGCCACTCAGAAAGAATGTGGTTTGCATTTCTGAACGCCCGCTTTGTCTGTCCACTTTATCCGCCAGCATTGTCTGGCCACTTTGTCTGCTAGGGGCGCTAAATCGGCTTAGGCACGGGTTTCAAATTTAAACTCTGAAATTGAAAGCCTATAGGTGTAAAATCACCCACTTAGCCCAATTATTCTGTCCATCTAATCTAGCGGTACCACACCATGAAAAAACTTCTGATACTGGCGGTAGCTGGTGCTGTCATCTATTTCGTAGCGACCCCCTATATCACAGCTGCCAGACTGGCGCTGGCACTCAATAACAACGAGCAACAAACCATTGAACA
>JBPCXB010000198.1:0-13006 GCA_051008935.1 Gammaproteobacteria bacterium
GGGCGCGATATGCCATTGTTATCCGGCACTCAGGCCTTGTGGGAATTGGAGGTAAGAATCCACAGTCTAGGGTTCAAGGAATTGATTGGGCTTTTGCGCACGGGCCAGTGCGCTACCGGTACTATTGTTCGCGCCTTTCGTTTAACGCAGATCGACAGTCCGCCACCTTCTTATGCAACGCGGCATAGACTGCGAAACTATCTTGATGGCCGATGGCCCTCTGAGCAGTCAGGGGCGCCTCTATCAATAGGGGCACAGAGCCAAGCGGCAGCGATTTTTAAAGCAGTGACACTGGGGGATGCAACCGCAGTAGACAAGCATAGTTGGGATTTATTTCAAAGAACAGGGACGATACACCTGTTGGTGATTTCTGGCTTGCATTTGGGTTTTGTGGCCTATCTAGGTGCGCAGATTTTGACCTGGCTGTTGCGACGGTTTGGGCCTATAGCCTTTCTTTGGATGCCTGTCGCCCACTGGAAATGGCTCGGTGCCCTTATTAGCGCAAGTGCCTATGCTGTTATTGGCGGTTTTTCAATATCAGTCAAAAGAGCTCTAGCGATGCTGTGCATCGCTTCAATTCCTTTTTTGTTGCGGCGCCGGATGAATTACGCCTTGTTGATGCTCTATGCGTTGGCCGGGCTTTTGATAATGAATCCCTTGCATGCTTTAATCCCGGGCTTGTGGCTTTCTTTTGGAGGAGTAGGGGCTCTGGTGCTCTACACGCTCACTTACCGGCAGAATCGGGTTTTAACATTAACAACGAGCCTCAGCAATGAACCAGATCAGCCTATACGGTTTATGGACCGCGTCCTCGATCCTGTGCTTCTTTTTTGGGGTGCCCAGTGTGCAGTACTGATCGTGATGCTGCCTTTGACCGCTTTGATGAGCCTTCCGGTCAGTTGGCTGGCGTTACCAGCCAACCTGTGGGCCGTGCCATTGATGGGCTGGCTGGCTGTGCCCTTGTCGCTGGTGAGTTTCGTTTTGTTGCCCTTGAGCAGTTTCTTTATTTGGATACCGCTTTGGGTAATACAAGCGACCTTGGTCGGGATGGAATGGGTCAGCACTCTTTGGGTACCGCCGTTGATTCTGAATAACCCTTTGACGGGTGTGGCATGGGTGTGGGCGGCTTTGCTGTTTTTTTCACCGCACGGATTTGTTTGTAAAAAAATGTGGCCAGTGCCGCTGGCACTCTGCCTGATTATGCCGGCTTGAAGCCGAATGAGACGTATTCATAACAAACTGGCTCCTGCAGCCGCCTGTTTTTTAGCACTGGCAATTGCTTACGTGTTGTCGACGACCGAATCAGATTGTGAACACTGTATTCGATTGCAAGCGACGCATCATTGGCAAGCGGCTACGGGTACAGTGCAGATCGGAACGGATCGACTCCACTGGTATTCGGACTGGCAGGGTTTGGGACTGGAAGTAGAAGTGAAGCTGCACCAGCGCATTGCTCGAGTGGCTAAGCTCCGGACCTGCTCGGTTGTTTATCTGGATCGCAGATCCTCTAAAGGGCATTACTTAGCAGCGCGAAGCTATGTATTGAATTCCGGTCAATGTATCTTATTGATCTTGCGAAACGAGAACGATAACATCATGCTGACTGGGCATTTATCATCTGCTGATCAAGAGGAACTCAAACATCTGATCAAAGCAGGCAAGATAGAGCGAGCCTCTATGCTAATTGCTCCTGCAGAGGCGCCCCATTCGTATGCTTTGCTGAGCGTATTAAGACCCGAACAGGTCGTTCTGATTGGCACGGTATCGTCTGTGGCGCGGGCGCGCTATGGCTGGTTTGGTATTGATTTGACTGAAACACAGGGGTTGGGGGCCTTTTGCGCGCAGCTGCCAGATGCACAGTGGCAATGTAGATCCAGTTACAAGCCTTGGTGGTACCACCAAGATACAGAGCCTTGACCTGTTTCTGGGCCTGATTCTGTCGGCTTCTGTCGTTAAAATAGGTGGAGTATGTCAGTTCAATGGCTGGAGGTTTGATTGGCGGATATTCTGGCAAATGGTGGTTGGGTGGTATGGCCTATTATTGGCTGTTCGATTGCGGTAGTTGCAATTGCAGTTGAAAGATTGTTGGTGTTGCGTCAGGAATTGATTGCACCTCAAGGGTTGATCCGGCAATTCCGAGATCTAGAAAGCTTAGAGCGCCTTGATGCGAGCCAGCTGGCAAGTATCGGTGCTGCATCTGTATTGGGCGAATTGCTGGTAGGGCTCTTTGATAGGCGCCGGCAGCTGCCTGAAATGATCCGAGATTATGCAGAGACGGCTGGTCGGCGGGCTGTGCATCGGTTAAATGCGCATTTATCGATGCTTGCAACGATAGCGGCTATTGCCCCTTTATTGGGACTGTTAGGTACTGTCGTGGGTATGATCAAAATATTCAGCGCGCTGACAGCTGGGGGCATCGGAGATGCAGATACTCTGGCAGGCGGGATCGGCGAGGCATTGGTAACAACTGCAATGGGCATTGGTGTTGCCATCCCTGCTCATTTACTGCATTCTTGGTTGAGCCGCAGAGTTGACAGCTTGGCTCTGGTGCTGGAGCGCAACGTAACAGACTTCACGAGTTGGATCACGCAGACTCACCAGCCCGGTGCCCCAGATTCCAAGCGGGCATGAAGTTCTCTCAACCAGCTCGGCGGCCAGTTGCCATCGAATTGGCGGCGATAGTTGACGTTACATTCCTGTTGCTGATTTTTCTGTTGTTGACGACCCGTTTTGCCAATGAGGCGCAATTGCGTATCAGCTTGCCTCAAGCAGCTGGGATGGAACAACCTGCCGGCCGGCAGCAATTAGAAGTTGTCATTGATGCTAGGGGCAGGTACTGGGTGGAGGGATTACCGGTGCAACCGCCTTCTCTTAAAAATCTGATGCGTGATATTCAAAGTCTTTCTGGCGGCAACAGAGACTTGAAGATTGAGATTCGTGCAGATGAAAGAGCGGAATATAGAGATGTGATTAAAGCTATGGATGCTGCTTCACGCTTAGGCTTTTCTAGAGTGAATCTGGATGTGCGCCAGCCAGACAGCAAAAAGGATACCGGCGAATGGTGAATACTAAAAAGAAAGCTCAAAACGCGACATCAGAAGAAAAAGCCATGATGGAGCAATTCCAAGCCGATTCAACGTTGGGGCAGGAATTTACAAAAACAGAGCTCTACTTCAGGTTGTTTGGGCTGTTGCAGCGCAAAGTGCTGTTTGTGAGTCTGATGTTTGGCGGATTTACCTTCGTCTCAATCGGCAATGTCGGCTTTGCCGAATGGATGAAGATTATCACTGAGAAACTGAGCAGTAACGCATCTGCCCAAACAGTGCTGCCCCCTGAAACCCCTGCGCAAACACTGCAGCCTTCTGAAGCCCCTGACCAAAAACTGCTGCCCCCCGAAGCCACTGACCCAGCAGTTGATGCAGGGGTTAACCTGTGGGAGCAGCTGACCAGCCAGCTTGATGAATGGGGGCGTGTCATTAGCCATCAATTCAGCAACATCGGTGAGACATCTTGGATGATCTCTGTGCTTCTGGTAGTGCTTCTCACGCTCAGAGGGATCGGCACCTTTGTAGGTCTCTATTCCAACAGCAGACTGGCCGTCGATCTGGCACATTACCTCCGTTCGCAGATGTTCCGGCACATCGTTTATTCCAATATGTCATCTATTACGGGCATGAAGCCAGGTCAGCTCATTACCCAAATTATGTTTATGGTGCGCATGGCCAGCGACGGAGTGGCGCAAATAGGCCTGGTTCTGGCACGCGATGGTTTGCAGGTTGTAGGGCTGTTGTCTTACTTATTCTGGGTCAATTGGCAAATGACTTTGTTACTAGGTTTGGGGATTCCGCTTATGATCGGGGCCTTTGGGTTAGCCAGTACTAAGATCCGCCAAGCTGTTAAAGATAGTCAGAGTGGCGCCAACAATCTGACACAATCAGTCAGCGAGGTTATAGACGGCATCACTGCAGTCAAAGTGTTTCAGGGTGAAGAACGTGAAGCCGAGGAGTTCAACACCAGCAGTAAGAGACTCAGGCGGGTTATGCTGTTGATGGTTACCATTCAAGGTACACTGATTCCTTTAGTGCAAATACTCACAGGGGGGCTGATCGCTTTAATTACCTATGTGGCGCTGGAAGGCTACGTAGGGGAAATGACCGGCCCAGATTTTATTAGCTACTTTTTCGCTTTGGGGCTGCTGTTAGCCCCGTTGCGGCAAATGACGCGCGCCAATATCAATTTTGAAATCTGCACCATGGCCGCTCGCAATATCTTCGGCTTTCTGGATACCCCTATTGAAAAGAGCGAAGGTAGAAACCTACCGTCAAATGATATTTCAAATATTACCGCGCGCCAACTGTCGTTTAGCTATCCAGAAGGCCCGCCCGTCCTTAAAGACATCGATTTCACGCTGAGAAAAGGGCATATTACTGCAGTAGTAGGGGATTCTGGCTCGGGCAAAACCACCTTAATATCTCTCCTTTGCGGTTTCTACAAGAATTTTTCCGGTGATTTGACTTTTGACGGTGTGCAAGCCTCTGAACTGTCCATTTTGAGCTTGCGCAGTCAGATAGCCATGGTGAGCCAACAGGTGAGTATATTTGGCGGTAGCGTTGCCGAAAACATCAGATACAGCCATCCTGAAGCCACTTTGGATGAAGTGATAGAAGCCGCTAAAAATGCAGACGCTTGGGAGTTTATCAGCCGCTTGAAGACAGGTTTAGACACTCAAATTGGCCCTGGAGGCCTGCAATTGTCTGGGGGTCAGAAGCAACGCTTGTCTATTGCTCGAGCTTTTCTATGCAATAGCTCACTGGTCATCTTGGATGAAGCGACGGCGTCTTTAGATGCTTTGAGCGAAAGGCGGATATCGAAGGTCATGAAACGCTTGGCTAAAGGCCGGGTGGTCATGATCGTCAGCCACCGGCTCAAATTTGTTGAAGATGCCCACGAAATACTGGTGTTGTCCAATGGCGAGATTGTCGAGCGCGGCACGCACGATGAATTGATGGACGTGGATGGGCGTTATGCATTGCTACAACGCGAGAAGCCTGCAGAGACCGTGCCTCAGCAGAACCCGGTATCGCCGGTATTGTCCATACCCCCAATGACAACACCGGCAATGGAACAGTCCTTGAGCATCATACCTGCGGCTTCAACCCGCCCGATGAGTGTGCGATGGGCTTCTTATTGGTACAGCCCGGATTCTTGGCTGAGAGTTTTTATGCCGTTGCACTGGCTACTGGCCAGTTTTCTCAGACTGCGCTCAGCTTTGCGCTGGTTCAGTTTCTGGAGATCAAAGCCTTTACCGGTGCCGGTGATCGTGGTAGGAAATCTAACCGTTGGTGGCACCGGTAAAACCCCTATTGTTGCGTGGCTGGCACAAAATTTGCAGGAAAAAGGCTATCGGGTCGGGATAATCAGCCGTGGCTATGGCGGCAACAGCATTTGGTACCCGCTCCGGGTGACCTCAGAAACAGATGTTCATGAAGCCGGCGAAGAAGCTTTGTGGCTGCACAAAAAAACGGGTTGCCCTACGTCCGTAGCGCCCGATCGACTGCAGGCCGCCGTCGCTCTGCTTCAGCAAGCGGATTGTGATGTCATTCTCTCGGATGATGGCCTCCAGCATGCGCGATTGCGGCGCGACATTGAAATTATCACACTGGACGGTCAACGCCAATTCGGAAACAGCATGTTGATCCCATTCGGCCCCTTGAGAGAGTTGCCATCTAGCCGGCTCAAGCATGCGCTTTGTGCTGTCACCAAAGACCAGGAAATCGCTGATCTGCCGTGCCCTTCTTACAGCTTGGAATTAAAACCGATGCATCTGGTGCATTTGTTTAGTGGCCAACGGGTCACACCTAAGGATTGGGCCTGGGAGCGTACTGTACATGCATGTGCGGCGATCGGCAATCCGCACTCGTTCTTCAAAAGCCTGCGGGCTTTAGGCTTTGAAGTCATCGAGCACGAATTTCGGGATCATCAAACCTTCCAAGCCAATGATTTACTTTTTACAGATGGCTTGCCCGTTATCATGACCGAAAAAGATGCCATTAAATGCCGTTCAAATGGGCTGAGAAATCTCTGGTACCTAGAAGTTGAACCGCAGATTCGCAATGGTGATCAGTTGATTGACATGCTCGATGAAGCGTTGAAACATGCACATCAGAAAAGCAACAAGCGCACAATAAAGGCATCTAAGAAACAGACTCCAGAGGCTCATGAAAACATCGCCTAACCTCCCCCAACCGCTGCCGGAAGCAGAAAATACCGATGCGGATTCCAAATTTCACAACTTATTGGTCTGCCCGTCCTGTCGAGGCGGCTTGCTTGCCGATTGCCAATATCTGACCTGTGGTGCCTGTAGTGTCAGGTATCCGATTATTGACGGTATTCCGCATCTGGTATCGGATTCGGCTGAGCCGCTCGAATAATCTTGCTGTCACCCCCAATTTTTGTGCTGCCCGGATAGCCGGATAGGAGGACACTTGCACGAACCGTTCCACGTAATCATCCCGGCCCGACTGGGTTCAACCCGCTTACCCGCCAAGCTGCTAGCAGATATTGGAGGCCAACCGGCAATCAGTTATACCTGGAAATCGGCTTGTGCAAGCGGGGCCGCCCAAGTATTAATAGCTGCCTGCGGTTCTGAGTTGGCTGATGTTGCTCAGGGCTTTGGAGCTGACACCTGTTTGACTGATCCAGAACTGCCATCCGGAACCGACCGCTGTCTGGCAGCTTGTCAGCATTTACCTTTGCACGACCATTCCATTATCGTGAATGTGCAAGGAGATGAGCTCTTGATGCCCCCTACAGCGATTGCCGCTGTGGGTCAGGCTCTGTCTGAGTCCAACTGTGATATAGCGACACTGGCGCAACCGATTTCTGTCGCAGAGTCCCAACTGCCCCAGCGTGTCAAAGTAGTGACGGCACTGAATGGGCAAGCGCTATATTTCAGTCGGGCTGCGATCCCATGGGATGCTGCTGCAGGCCAGATCAGTAGGCAGGCCCAGCATCATTTGGGTATTTATGCCTATAGATTGCAGACCCTGAAAAAATTTGCAGACTTGCCACCCTCTGCTCTTGAGCAGACTGAAAAACTGGAACAGCTTAGAGCCTTGGAACAGGGAATGAGCATCCATGTGGCTTCTAGCCCGCAACATGTACCACCTGGCTTAGATACTGCCGAAGATCTCGAGCGTATCCGCGGCGTATTGGCACCCTGATGGGATGGCGCAATGGCTGAAGAATTAGATATCTGTCTGGATTTTCCGTTACACGACCTTCTGGCGCTCCAACTTCCAGTAACCGCCCGTTTCTATGTGCGAGTCACCCAGGTTTCGCAGCTATTGGCAGCACTGAAATGGGCCCGTAGACAAGGGCATCCCTTTCTGGTTCTAGGCAATGGCACAAATATGGTCCTGCGAGATTGCTTTGCGGGTTTAGTCATTCACATGGATATACGGGGCGTACAACACTGGCCTGGCCCAGATGCAAATAGCATGCTGATACAGGTTGCAGCAGGGGAAAATTGGCCAGACCTGGTAGCTCATTCGGTGCAATGCGGCTGGTATGGTTTGGAAAATCTATCCAGTATTCCGGGTAGCGTTGGGGCCGCACCCATCAGCAACATCGGGGCTTATGGGGTGGAATTAGCTCAGGTTCTGGAATCTGTAGAGGTACTGGATACCGAGCGGCTGGAACGCACGACGCTGCGCACCCAAGACTGCGACCTCAGCTACAGGCGCAGCCGCTTTAGTCAGGCAGCCCAAAGCACCTTCCGCAATGGACGGCTGTTGGCGGCAGCTGTATCTGTCAAATGGATTATTCTTGCTATTCGACTGAGGCTGTCGACGGTTCCATGCATGAACCTTTCACATGCCGGGTTGAAGTTGGCAGTGCGGCACCGCAAACTGGATCCTAAACTTCTGAACCCTGCGCAAGTGGCCGGCTTAGTCACAGAGATTCGTCAGCAAAAATTGCCCTCAGTATCCGAATGCCCTAATGTTGGGAGTTTCTTTTTGAACCCGAGGATACCAGCAGAGCAGCACCGAGAGCTTCAGGCTAGGTTCCCAAATTTGGTATCACGGCGCATAGGCCAGGGCTATGAATTGTCAGCTGCTTGGCTGATCGAACAGAGCGGCTGGAAAGGGAAAGCGGTTCAGGCTGCAAAGGTTTCTGCCCAACATGCGCTGATTTTAGTGAATAGGGGAGGGGACGGTCAGGCGATAGTCGATCTGGCACTTGCTATTGCCGCTGATATTCAAAAGACCTACGGCATTGATCTACAGCCGGAACCTGCTATATACTGATTGAGCCGGTTTGTGCCCCGGTTTGTACCTTAGTTTGTATCTAGGGGGGATACCGGTATTCAAACAGCTTTAAACAAACCGAGGCCATTGCACCAAGTGACAACGATTAACTGATACCGGTATGTCTTTATCTGTTCCCGTTCCCCCAATTCACAAAGTTCTAAAAGTTCCTATAGCTCCCATAGATACGCTAGGGCGCCGTTTTGTCAGTCTGCGGCTCAGCATGACTGCTCGGTGTAATTTCGCCTGTCAGTATTGTGTGCCGGACAAAACAAGACTAGTAGCAGCTAAAGACGAATTACAGGCCGAGGAATATGCGTATTTGCTGGAGCTATTAATGCACTTCGGCATTCGGAAATTGCGTATTACCGGCGGTGAGCCCTTGCTTTCTAGTCAACTCATCCCTTTTTTACAGAAAATCGCCCATTTGCCCCTCACTGACAAAGCGCTCACTTCTAACGGCACTTTGCTGGAAAGTCGGTTACCTGCGCTCATAGCAGCAGGAGTGAAGCGCCTCAATATCAGTCTGGACAGCCTAGACCCCGAGACTTTCAAGCGCATCAGCCGCGGCGGCAAGATCGAACAAACGCTCAGCGGTATTGAGAGCGGCATCGAATCTGGCTTGAAGATACGCATCAATATGGTCGTCACAAAAGGCATGAATGATCACGAAATACTGCCCATGCTGGAGTTTTGTGCTGCCCGCAACTTGGAGCTGCGTTTTATTGAGCTCATGCAAATGGGGCATTTAAAAGGCTCAGCACTCTGGGGTAGGCAGTTGTTCACGCAGCCGCAAATCCTAAGTCTAATTGGCAACCGTTACCCTATAGTCGAAGCTTCTGCTGAACGCTCTGCTACGGCAAAACGCTGGTATATTCCAGCGTTAGACAGCCACTTTGGTATTATTGCTAATACCAGCGCGCCCTTCTGTGCGCAATGTGACAGGCTCAGGGTTACGTCCAACGGCTTTTTGTATGGCTGTATCAGCAGCGATCGCGGTGTGGCACTGCGGCCACTATTGGGCATGGGAAAATCACAGGCTTTAGAGCAGCTACAGCAGATGCTGGAGCACGCCTTGACAGCCAAGTCGCAGCACTCTTTTGCCGGTAGCAAAATGCGTATGAAATTTCTGGGCGGCTGAGCAAGTATGACCAGCAAGCACCCCGCTGACCTGATGAGCCAGCTACAGGCTTATGAACATGAGTTGGGCAGCCTACCGCCGGTACACCTTTGGAATCCGCCTTTGTGTACTAACGTACAGATGCGCATCGATCGGCAGGGGCGGTGGTATTACATGGATTCACCCATCGGGCGCGACAGAATGGTGCGGTTATTCTCTAAAGTTCTGCGCTTCGATGAAGATGGCTGCTATTATCTGGTCACGCCTATTGAAAAAATTAGAGTGCTAGTAGAAGACAGCCCTTTTTCGGTATTGCAGTGGCACAGCCAAGGGCAATCGGAGCAGCGGAATATTTGGTTTACGGCAAATACAGGCGAACGTTTCCCCCTTGATAGTGCCCATCCCCTGACGGTTAGTAGCACCGATGACCAGCAACCGATCCCCCGAGTCATTGTGCGTTCCAATCTCAGAGGCTTAATCAGCCGAAACCTCTACTATCAGCTCATCAATACGGCTCTAGATGAACAGCCACCAGATAGCACAGCCGAGGAATCCGTGGGGCTGTATAGCTTTTCCCGCTTTTTTTCTCTGCAACCGCAGATGCTTGCCGAAGGCCATGAGCGGGCTTCTGGATGATTGGACATCTTCAATCGGGAACTTTTTACGGTCTAGTTGCCTCTAAATCAGTATCATAGGCCAGCTGGCGGATCTGTAGGTAGCACAGACGGGACCAGCGCTTTTATTTTCTGGTTGGTGTGCAATGACCCCTATATCCCCTTTGACTGTTTCCGATCAGGAGTTAATAGACGAGTATCTAGACGCCCAGACCCACCGCGCTAGCTCGTCGGATCAAATACCCTACCTTGGTTTCAGTAGCGAAGCCAACCAAACGGCATTCAACCAGAAGCGGGCAGAAAACCCCCAATTCGCCCAGGCTGTTGAAGAACAAATAGGCTTGCAAAAACAATTGGCGCAATTGCCTAAGCCGGCGCTCAGTTCGGAAGCGATAACGCGTGCGCTCATGATCGCTAAGCAAGCAGACAGGCTGGCCAGTGCGCACCGACGCAATGGCTTCAAAAAAGGCTTTGCTGTCGCCGCATCAGTAGCTGCTCTAGCTGTTTCCGCATTATTACTAAGCTTTGCTTACCCTGCCCAGACCGGTTTGTCCGTGGCCGAAGAACTATCCTCTGCTTCGCCCATACAGCTAGCCGGTCTCGGGTGGGCTCAGCCCGAAACCATAGACGTGTATATTCGCTCCGACGAGTCTGTAGCTGGTGCGGTGATTCGTATCACGCTCCCCGAGTCCGTTGAATTGGCAGATTACCCAGACTATACTGTCTTGGAATGGCAAACTGATTTATCCCCAGGTATCAACCAGATCAGCTTACCAGTACTGTCTTTTGGCGGTAATCAATCCCAACAGGTGCAGCTAGTCGCTGAAATTTTTACCGACACTTGGCACATGGAACAAACAGTTGAAGTCACCATTGACGGATCCTAAGCATCGGTCGCAATAGCTGAATCGCCAGGAGCTCTCAAGTGAAAGCAAGTTGGGAAGACGATTTCAATCGCCTTTTTACTGCCAATGCCCAATATATCTATCGTTTTGCACTCCGTCTCAGCCGAAACACGGAAGAAGCCGAAGATCTGGTGCAAGAACTGGCATTGAATCTTTATTCAAGACGTGAAGATCTGACCACCAAAACATACCTGCGTACCTGGCTCGGTAAATGCACGTATCATTTGTTTCTCTCACGCCGCAAGTCTGCAGAAGTTCGGCTCCGGGTAGTCACACGCCCTACATTGGAATCTGGGCAAGAGATTGATCCGATCGAACAGATCCCTTCAGACGATTTGACGCCAGAAGAGCTGGCTGAAAGCAGTTCAGAAGCGATGCGCATTCAGCAGGCATTGCGCCAGCTTAGTGCCGCCCATGCCCAGATCCTGAAGCTACATGACATGGATGGATTGACCCTTCCTAGCCTATCTAAGAGTATGGAGATCCCGCTCGGCACATTGAAATCGAGGCTCCATCGGGCCAGAGCTGCTCTGAGGAGTATACTGTCTGAGCATGAAGCTGTTCTAGCACAGTAATATTAATCTGCCTCTAAGCTGGCCAATAGGTTGGGAACAATAAAAACACCAAAACATATGTATCCGCCTCTTGTTGTAGCAAGCCTGCTGATAATTCTGTATTCGCCATTATTAGCCGCTCAACCAAGCGTGCTTGAAGAGGTAATACTTCAGGAGCATGCAACCACACCACCTGCTCTCGCTTACTTTGATGCAGGTTCGGAAGCGTTTGAACGCAGTGACTTCCCTACTGCCTTGCTGTATTTCCGCCAAGCCGCCGCAGCTGGTTATAAGGATGTAGATCTGACCTACAACCTGGCCGTAACCTATGCCCAGCTGGGTCAATATCAGAAGGCATACCGCTACTTTTCACTGGTGGAACAACAAAATTCTGACTATTTAGAACGGGCGGCCTATAACAAAGCTTTGATGCTGGAATTGCAAGGAAAAAAGGATGAGGCAATAGTAGCTTTTGAGCAATTGGCCCTTCGGCTTCAAGATCCAGACCTCGTTGAATTAGCCGAGCTTAAGCTGCAACAACTGCAATTGCAGCAAGTGTCCCTTAAAGCGGGAAAAGTCGCGGGAAAAGGCGCCAGAAAAGCGGGTTCTCCTGTATTTGCCGGTATGGAATTGTCGTTGTTTCAAGACAACTACGTGAACTTGGTAGATGGAGAAGGTTTTAGCTTCATAGGAGATTCATTGGCCCGCCAATTGGTATTTTTCACCCAATGGCCGGGAACGAGCTCAGGAGGAGTCACCGTATTGGCCAGTGATTATGATGCAGAAGGCTATGATCGGTTATTTGTGACGGGAAACTACGGTTACGATGTCAAATTTTCCAACCGGTCTGTGCTGGAGTTGTCGGTGGCACCTGCTCTATTTCAACTTGAATCAGCTCCCTATCTCGATTACCTGACTGGCCGAGCCAATTGGAGTTATCAAGTCAGCACCGATCAATATATTGGCCTCAGAGGAACTCTGCAAAGGGTCTGGAGTCGGGCGGACAATACACGACCCTATGCGGGTCAGCAGGTGGGCATGACTCTGGTTTGGGGGTATGAGGGACGTGTCGATCTAGATCTGATGTTTACCCTCAGTCAATTTGACCGAGGTAGCCTGCAATATAGCCTTGTGGATGGCGGTACCAGCTACGATTTGGCTGAATATTACGACCTACAGAAGCAACAAATCCAGGCCAGTGTTAGTTACTCATTACAGTCTGATTTTGCATTGAGGCTGGAAGCCAGCTATTACCAGCATGATTATGATACCCCTAACCGGCTTTTAAGCTTTGATGAGCAGGGCGATTTAGCAATTATCGATGTATTGCGCAAAGACCGTATTCGCAATCTGGATGTGATCCTGACCTACTCGGGTATTCCGAGCTGGGATATGAGCCTGCGCTATTCAACCAGCGAGCTTTCGTCCAGTATCCCGGACTATAGTTACGACCAGACCGAATTGGGGATCAGCGCCCAATACCGCTTCAATCTGTAGCCGCAGC
>JBPCXB010000199.1:0-11099 GCA_051008935.1 Gammaproteobacteria bacterium
TATTGTCGGCCAATGGCTGGGCTGCAGGCAAACACCAGTAGCCGGTGCGGCTCAGGCGTATAGCTGAGCTGACCAGAATCATAAAAAGGTAAGGCTTCGAACCTTTGGCCTCTGCCTTCGGAGGGCGGCAGGCCCAGCCGTAACCTCGGGTGCTTACACAAGACAGCCTAAGAATCTATTGTTGGTAGAGACAATCGTGACGCAGATAAAACCGTTATCCTTGGCCTTACATGCTGAACTCCTTTCAGTTGCAAATGCACTGGCGGATGTCGCGCGCCCGATTGCCTTGAATTATTTTCGTAAGTTTGGGCAGGATGTTGAAAACAAATTGGATGGGGGTTTTGACCCTGTAACTGCGGCAGATCGTGGTATTGAGCAGGCTATGCGCGAGGTCTTGGCGGTGCGGCGCGCGAAGGACGGCATTTACGGCGAAGAGTTTGGGCAATCTTATGGAGTAAGTGAATTTACTTGGGTGCTTGACCCGATTGACGGGACCCGTGCTTATATCTCGGGTCTGCCAACGTGGGGTGTGCTGATCGCTGTCGGTGGTAACGAAGGTCCGCAAATAGGGATAATAGATCAACCATTTATTGGAGAACGCTTCATTGGTTCGTCAAGTGGTGCGGAATGGATACGGGGGGATGAGCGGGTGCAGTTACATGTTCGCAATTGTGCATCATTGGCAGAAGCTACATTATTTACGACATTCCCAGAGGTAGGAACAACGGTTGAGCGTTTGGCTTTTGAGCGGGTGCGTGACCAGGTAAAGCTGGTGCGCTACGGTGTGGATTGCTACGCCTATGGTTTGATCGCAGCAGGACAAGCAGATTTGGTGATAGAAGCTGGCCTAAAGGCTTATGATGTGCAAGGCCCAATCGCAGTAATTCAGGCTGCCGGCGGGCTTGTAACAAATTGGCAAGGAGGTCCTGCGCACAACGGTGGAACAGTATTGGCGGCGGGAGACGCGCGGATCCACTCAGCAGCACTCAAGTTGTTGAATGCTTAAGGCTGAATACCTCGCCTAGTCAGGTGTCACTTTTGCTGAAAGGATGCTGGCCGGTACGGGGTGAAAGGCCGGTAACCGGTGCGGCTCAGGCGTATAGCTGAGCTGACCAGAATCATAAAATTTGATGGTTGTGTGACTGTGGTGTGACAGATAAGGGGCACCCCATAAAACAAGCCCTCGAACTGCATGTAATATACATGCAGTTTTGAATAATCGATTGAATCAATTTTTTAGTTTTGTTAGAGGAGCGTTTTCACGAAAGATGCAGTGAATATGACATTTTTGGAAAATTCTGAGCATGCACTTCGCCCGCTCAACATCAATGTTTCAGGCATGACACCAGTTGGATTGTTTTTAGGACAAGGAAGCCTAGGACTAGAAGTCGCGGTTTTTTCTTCTGCATCAAAGCCAGCTGATGGCGCATTGCAAAAAGCGTTTAATGACCGAAAAAAGGGCAGGGCACCGCCAGTATTGGTAGTGGTCACACACCCTGAAGGAGCATCTTTATGCGGCACGGGCGGAGACCAGCCGCCAGTTTTTCATGCACAAGACACCTCTCAGGCTGAGCGTTTATGCAACAGCGCCTTAGCCCTTCCAGACAGAAACGCAGCCATACGCTTTTTGGCTAATGCCATGCCGTCTCTTGAAACTCAGCTGCTTGGCATATCAAATGAAGGGCTTTTATCCCTTCACGAATTGACACACGGCACTCGAAACCGACCAGATTGGAGGGATGCGGTTACGCGTGCCAAATCAGCACTAGGTAAGTCAAAAAAAGAGCTGCTCTCAGCGCTTGGCTTCACCTGTCAGCCTCTTGATAGCATAACTGAGCTTTTGTCAGACGGTGAGAAACGGACCGCACTGGCAGTGCTGCTAAAAGAAGATGAGGTTCCCGAGATTAGTTCAGGGCGCTTCAACAATCTTTCACCTATTTCCTATGCGCTCACAAAGGCAGATAAAGAACGTTTGCCGTGGGTAGTAATGGTTCAGGGCGACAGTGTGCGCCTTTACAACACAAAGAACATTGGTGTAGGTCGTAGGGGCCGCACAGAGACTTATGTTGAATGCCAACCTTCGTTGCTATCTTCAAATGATATTGGTCTTTTGTGGCTGCTGTTTTCCTCCGAAGCGCTGAAAGAGGGCGGCACCATCAACAGCATATTGGAAGAGTCCAAACGCTTTGCTGCCGACATTGCTGACCAACTTCGTAAACGCATTTATGAGATTGTTGTTCCGCAGCTGGCAATGGGTATTGCCAAGGCGCGCAGCCTGAACTCACCTTCCAAGGATGACCTTGCCCTCACCTATGAGATGGCATTGACCGTTCTGTTCCGGCTGTTGTTTATTGCCTATGCCGAGGACCGTGACCTTCTGCCCTATAAAGGCAATGAAGCCTACCGCAGGCGGTCACTGAAACAGAAAGCAATTGAGCTGGAAAAGGCCGCGTCAGAGTATACCCCCATCAGTGCAGGCGATCATCATTGGGCTGAGACCGCTCAGCTGTGGCAGGCCATATCACGCGGCAATAAAGGATGGGGGGTGCCCGCCTATGATGGCACCATGTTCTCAAGCGATGCTGCAGTTTCAAAGGCAGGGGCCATGCTTGCGAGCATATCTTTGCCCAACACCTCATTTGAAGAGGCTTTGCGCGGGCTTCTGCTGACTGAAGCGGAGGACACGCGTTATGCCCCAGTTGATTTTCGCTCCCTGTCAGTCAGGGAATTCGGCACTATTTATGAGGGCCTCCTTGAGTCCGAGTTGTCGCTAGCCGAACAGAACCTGACCATGGATAAAAAGGGCACTTATCTGCCTGCAGGTGAAGCAGACCCTGTTTTCGTGCACGTTGGTGAGATTTATCTGCATGACAAGTCAGGTGCGCGCAAATCATCTGGCAGCTATTACACGCCTGACTTTGCAGTGGAACATTTGCTGGATGGCGCGTTGGAACCTGCTTTGGATGAGCATTTGGAGCGCATGACGGGCCTGTCTGATGCTGACCGCACAGAACAATTCTTTGGTTTTCGTGTTGCTGATATCGCCATGGGGTCAGGGCACTTTCTGGTGGCAGCAATTGACAGAATTGAACGTCGCTTTGCCCTGTGGCTGGAAGATAATCCCACCCCGGGCATTACGCGGGAGCTTCAATATTTGCGTGAGGCCGCAAAGACTGAGCTTGGTGATTTAGCCGATACCGTCGTGATTGAAGATGGTCAATTGCTGCGCCGGATGATAGCGCGGCGCTGTATCTATGGGGTGGATTTAAACGCCATTACCGTGCAACTGGCGCGGCTGTCTATCTGGATACATACCTTTGTTCCAGGGCTGCCACTCTCGCTTCTTGACCATAACTTGGTGCATGGCAATGCACTGGTTGGTGTAGGCTCGCTCGATGAAATCCGCAAGAAACGTGATGAATGGGCAGGTAGACTGTCTCTAGTGGATGCCGATAATCTACTCGGGCAGGCGGCGGAACCGTTGCAGAAACTAGCGCAGCTGTCTGATGCTTCAGTAAAAGATATTCAAGCCGGACGCGCCCTGATGGAAGAGGCAAGGTTGAAAACGCTGGAAACAAAAGCCCTTTGTGATTTGATAACCGCTCAGCCGGTATCAGATGACCCACACCTGAAAGGCTATCCTTTTGAATATTGGGAACGCCAGAAAGGTGAAGTACAAAGCTCAGCCGAGCTGCGGCTGGCACGGGAGATTTTGGAACCCCTGACGGCTTTGCATTTTCCGATAGCCTTTCCCGAAGTTTTTCTTGGCCGCTCGCAGGGCTTTAATGTCATCTTGGGCAACCCGCCATGGGAGGAAGCAGTCGTGAATCAGGACAAGTTCTGGGCACGGCACAAACCAGGACTTGCAGGCCTGCCACCGCGGGAACAGAAAGCACTCGTCGAGGAACTTAGAGCAAGTCGACCAGACTTGTTAGCTGAATTGGAAGCTGAATTGGCCACGGCGAAACGGATTAGAGAGTTCCTGCATGCAGGCAATTTTCCGGGTATGAAAACTGGCGACCCAGATTTATATAAAGCCTTTGCTTGGCGGTTCTGGTTTGTTTCTTCACAAGAATTCGGTCGAATAGGAGTTGTAATCCCGCGGTCGGCACTTTCCGCTAAAGGGTCTGAGGATTTCCGCAAAAGGCTATTTGCATCCGTTGGTGCAGTAGATGTGGTTACACTTCAAAACACCGGACGGTGGGTGTTTGATATGGAACCTCGCTATACAATAGGGCTTCTCTCTATTTCAAAAAGTTCCAATGACCATCAAGGCATTGCTTTAAAAGGTCCATTCACCAGTCTAGCTTCTTTTTTGCGGGGTAAAGGCAAAGCTGTGCAACGTTTCTCCTCAGAGGAAGTTTTGGCTTGGAACGAGAGCGTTTCACTTCCCCTATTGCCAACGCCGTATTCAGCAGAAGTATTTGGACAGCTGCGAAAGTCACCCTGGCTCGGGTTAAATGAGACCGGTCAGTGGCGCGCTCGCCCAGATGGTGAACTGCATGCAACGGCACAGCGACCACTTATGGATTTTTCTGAAACCTGTCCCGAAGGCTTTTGGAAAGTCTACAAAGGTGCAAGTTTTGACCTGTGGCATCCAGATACGGGTGAATATAATGCTTGGGCTGACCCAGAGGTTATCTTGGCATGGCTGCAAGACAAGCGACTTCGGGCCAACAAGGGCGCACGTGACAGCGTCCACAGAGAATTTTCTGAGGAGTATGTCAAAGATAAACAAACACTCGCTCCTTTAAAACCAAGAATTGCTTTCCGCGACATTTCACGGGCGACTGACTCTCGCACGGTGCGTTGTGCTCTTTTGCCACCCAAAACCTTCATCACTAACAAAGGCCCAGTGTTGATGTTTCCAAGAGGAGATGAATGTGACGAAGCTTATTTGTTGGGAGTTTTATCATCTATTCCGTTGGACTGGTATGCACGTCGATACGTGGAAACAAATGTAAATTTCTTTGTCTTTAATCCTTTTCCAATTCCCCGGCCAGAGCGCAGCGAGCCTCTCTGGCAAAGGGTTGTTGAACTTTCTGGTCGCCTGGCCTGCCCTGATAAACGTTTTGCCGATTGGGCAGCTGCTGTTGGGGTTGATTACGGCCTATTGGATCCTGACGACAAGCAGGACAAAATCCATGAGTTGGATGCGGTGGTGGCGCATCTCTACGGGCTTTCAGAACCTCAGCTGGTTCATATTTTTGAGACTTTCCATGAGGGGTGGCATTATCAGGCGCGCCTGAACAAAGTGCTGAAACATTATCATGCTTGGGCGGATAAGGCCTAAGCCATGAGTGACAAGCCAGATTTCATAGATAATCGTGATGGCAATACCATGGCCAATGCCCTGCGCCAGTTGCTTGGCGCGGACAGTGGTGACACAACGGTTATTGCCGAAGATGGTGCCCGAGTTGATGAAGCCCGCATTGCCACCGCCTATTTCAGCCCCAGCGGTTTTGGCCGTATCGCGCCGGCCATAAAGGATATTCCGTCTATCTACCTGCTGCTGGGCACAGACCCGATTGCCGATAGTGATATGTGGCAGAAACAGATAGGTGAGACAGACAACCGCTTCATCATGCGCCGGCTACGTGAAAATCTGAAGAAACAAGAAATCTCGTTGCGGACGGAACGTGACCATATTCCGTTTGAACGGCTTGCTGCACAGGCTGTTCGCCAGCTGGTCGAGGCCTTAAAAGCCGGCAATATGGAGGTGCGACGCTATGAAGAGAACTTCCTTCATGCTAAGGCCTATATTTTCTCAACAGCTTCAAAAGGCGAATATAGCACGCCAGAGGCCGTGATTGCCGGGTCTTCTAATCTGACTGCCTCTGGGCTTTCATCAAACCTAGAACTTAATCTTGGGCGTTATGACACGCCTACCGTTACGAAGGCGAAAGATTGGTTCGACCGTTTGTGGGATGAGGCAACCCCTTTTGACTTGGGAGCCTTCTTTGATGAAATATTCGAGCCGAAAACACCCTTTGAGATTTTCTTACGTGTCTTGTGGGAGCTGTATGGCGATGAAATTGCCCTTGATAATGAGGAAGATAAAGGCCTGCCTCTGACCAGCTTTCAAAAGCATGGTGTGGTAAGGGCCTTAAGGCTTATCCGGGAGGCTGGCGGGGTTATTGTTGCTGACGAAGTGGGCTTGGGGAAAACCTTTATAGCAGGTGAAATCCTCGCCCACTATCAAGACCGCAGGCAACGCGCTTTGCTGGTTTGCCCGGCGGCCCTTAGAGACTCAACGTGGGATAAGTTTAAATCAGATTTTCAAGTGCATCTCGATACTGTTTCCTTTGAACAGTTGGCGAGAGATATACAGCTAAAGGATGATAACAAGCGGCTCAATGCGACAGGGCATCATTTAAAGCGTGATATAGATGAATATCAGCTTATCATCATCGATGAGGCGCATAATTACCGAAACCCAGACTCGCCGACGCGGGCAGATGCTCTGCGGACGCTACTATATGGCAAGCGAAAAGATGTGCTGATGCTCACCGCAACACCAGTAAATAACTCGCTTTGGGATTTATACAACCTGACGCGCTTTTTTATTAAGCAGGATTCATTCTTGGCTAACAAGGGTATTCTCTCTATCAAGGGCCGTTTTGACGAGGCAATGAGAACAAATCCCAACAACTTATCGCCTGATGTTCTGTATCCAATCGTCGATGCCACGACCGTGAAAAGAACACGGCAGTTCATCAAAAAGCACTATCCTAATGATCAGGTCACAATTAATGGCGAGGTGCAAACCATCGTCTTTCCTGAGCCAAAGGCGATTTCGGTTCGGTATGACCTCGATGCCCTTATGCCGGGCTTATTTGACCTGATTGAAAAATACTTCGACCCCGAACATTCAGATTGTGTCCAGTTTGCGCGCTACAAGGCTGACACCTACTTAACTGAACCTGACCCAGATAGTGAGCGGCTGGCCAATGCGGTCACTGGGCTTTTGTTGAGTGGGCTTCTCAAGAGATTTGAGTCTTCAACCGGCGCGTTTCGCGTTTCGATAGAACGCCTTATTCAACACCATGAACATTTTCTGCGGGCCTTAGATGAGGGCTATGTTGTCTCAACAGCATTCTTAAAAGAATCCACTAGCACTGATGACGAGGATTTCGATGAGTTGCTGTCAACAAGCGACGATACGGATAACGCCAGTCTTTATGACCGCGACAGGCTTTACGGGGATACGCAGCAAGATTTAGAGAGACTCAGAGAGATTTACGAAATCGTAGCAGACATAACTCAGGATAAAGACCCAAAGCTGACGGCACTGATCTCACAACTTGAGTTCATTGCAGAAGAAGCGAAAACACAAGCCGCCTCTCGTGAAGATGAAATGAACAAGCGGAAGGTCCTTATCTTTTCATTTTTTGCGGATACGGCGCGGTGGGTGCATGAGTATCTGGCATGTCAGATAGATAACAACCCTAAGCTAGCAGCCTATGAGGGCCGATTTGAGATTGTAGTCGGAAGCGGGCAAGGCGAGGATAGCAGCAAGGCTGTTGCTGCCGCGCAATTTGCTCCAGAGACTGCAGGACAGCCGGGTAGTGCGAATGAAACAGATATCTTAGTGAGCACCGATGTATTGGCGGAAGGGGTGAACCTGCAGCAGGCACGCCACATAATAAATTATGATATGCCTTGGAACCCGATGCGGCTAGTCCAACGGCATGGACGAATTGACCGGATTGGCAGTCAGCATAATCGCGTGTTTATGCGCACCATATTTCCGGCGGATCGCCTCGATGCCTTGCTCAATCTTGAAGAACGCATTTCACGCAAAATTGCTATGGCAGCGGCCTCTGTTGGCATTGTCTCGCCAATCTCTGGTGCTGCGTCCTCAAACAGAGACTTCGCTGAGACTAAGGAAGAAATTCAAAAACTCTTAGACGAAGATGCGTCTTTATATGAGCGCGGCGGAACCGCATCGGGAGCGCAAAGTGGTGAGGAATATCGTCAGACCTTGAGGAAGGCTTTGGAAACAAAGCGTGAGCAGATTGAGAAAATGCCCTGGAAGGCAGGCTCTGGTATGCGTAAGGGAGATGAGCAGGGTATATTCTTCTGTGCGAAGGTAGGTGAGAGGACTTATTTGCGATTTGTTCATGCCAATGAAGACTGGTCAGTAAAGTGTTCAACGCCAAGTGAAGATACTGGTGAACAGTCTTCGACTCCTGTTCCTTTAGTCGAGCATGAGATTGGACGCTGTCTACGGCTGATTGAATGTTCAGAGGACGAAGAGCTTCTGCTCGGTGAGGAAGTCCAGGATGCGGCTTACGATTTATGGCTAACTGCTCGGCAGAATATACACCAACACTGGGAATATGAAACTGACCCAGGCAATCTTCAGCCGCGTGTAAGACCGTTGAATAGGAAAGTTGCTGAATTTATCCGCGGCAATACTCCATTAGACACAGAGCAGACTCAAGTTAATGATGCCCTCGATATTGTTGAAGCCCCCTGGTCTGTAAGAGATGAAGGAAGATTAAGGAAATGGTTTGCCAGTGAATTAGAAGGAAAAAAGAAATCGCAATACCTTATTGAAAAGATACTTGCTTCTGGCCTTGAGCCATTTAAAGCGCCTGAGCCGCTACCAATAATTAAAGAAGACGAAATAGAGCTATTGGCATGGATGGGAATCACCAGTCAATCAATGGATATAGACTTGGATTGATAGAAAGCTTCGAATAGCTTGGCGTAGGCTCTGGAGCCAGAACCCCTAGCCTTTCCACTCGGGTATTGTCTGCCAATGGTTGGGCTGCCGGCAAACACCAGTAGCTGATGCTTGCCGGCGTGGTAATGGCTAGCCCGCCTTGGCCTAGCTCAGGCATTGTCTGCCAATGGTTGGGCTGCAGGCAAACACCAGTAGCTGATGCTTGCCGGCGTGGTAATGGCTAGCCCGCCTTGGCCTAGCTCAGGCATACGAGAATATCTGATAACTGAAGCTCAATCAGATGAAGAAAGCTCAATTAAATTGAAAATCGTTTTTTTGGAAGAGCGCGAAGGATTACGAAATATACGCTGGTTTAGTAATTTATCCAATTTGGGGTCATCTCGGGCTAATTTCCGAGTTCCTTCATGCAAGACCTCAGGGCGTGTCAGAGGCTTTCCTTCCTTCAGAAGATTTAATTGAGAAATTGGTGTGCCTTGACCCCCGAAGTTCTCTAGTTGATACAGCTGGCCTTCCATCACTGTCAGGTAATCAAAGATGTCGAATATCCCATCATCTATCTCAATGTTTAAGATGCTAAGTTGTTTATACAGATAGTCTACTAACTCACTTGCAAAGCAATTATCCTCTGCAAAAATCCTATACAATTCAGGGTTCTTTAAACGTACTATGATCAGTGCGCTAATTAACACGGGGCGCATATAGTATCTTAGAGGGATGGTTTTTGCAACAAATGCAATGGACTTGATGTAGTGTTCAATATCCCTTAGCGAAAGAGCAAGACTACTGCAAATAACTGGAAATGCATGAGAAAATATTTGAAACTCTTCATAATGAATCTCGTTATCAGATGCTTCTGTTAGTCCAGAAAACACGCTTTTTATTTGATATTCATTAATCAGTTCTTTGCAGAAATGTGTTGAATCTGGAGGCTGCATCAAAAACTGTAAGTCAAAAAAACGATGGAGATAGGTATTTGCGTCAATATCCCCATACACCGAGGCAATGCTTTTACTTAGTTCATCTCTGTTCATACCAAGCACAAAAACCATATTAGGGATGTTGAATATGTGTTTTATTCTCTCTAACAGATGAATGGCAAAATTCGGGCGACATCTGTCTAATTCATCAATAATAAATATTAGAGGGTTGTCTGTCTCTTTTTTTACTTTTTCGCTCATTTTTGTGAGTTCTTTTCTAAGCTTCTCTTTGCTTTCCGCTTTCTTATGATAATCTTCCAATAATTTATTGGACATGACTTTGACAGTTTTAGTGATATCGACTCCTATATAGTTATGTAGCAATTGCACAGGTACCGAAATAATTCCATTTATGATCTCATTCATTGCGGCATTGCTTTTGAAGTGACTCGGCAACTGGCCCAGAATTGCCACTAACGGGTCTGCTTGGAAATCATCTTCCCAGGCGTTGAAGTAAATAGCTTGATACTTGTCGTTTTGTAGCTGCTGCTGCCAACGCTTCAGTAAAAAGGTTTTCCCCGTTCCCCATGAGCCACTTAGACTGATGGTTAGCGGTTCTGAATGTTTGCTGACAAGCTGTGTGAGAGTGTCGGCAACCTTTCTCCGTTCCAGCACATCATCTTGCCACGGGTCTGTAGGATCGATGGCTTGCTCTTGCCGCGTGACGGAAAAACCTGCCCTGCTCGACTCTGCTTGATCGTTCATTTGCGCTTTGCTCCCATCATGTCATCTAAAAGCTTTTATGTTACCTGTTTTAGCGCGAGGATATCAAGCCTGATTTCATCTAGCGTACGCATCTGGGGTGTTTGGCTAGTGCATCCTTTTGTTCAAGACACTGCTGTAAAGTGATTTTTTCTTTTTTACTAAAGGCGCTCTTCGTCAGGCTCAGGGCGCGTAGGAGCGTAGAGGGGTTGTGCGCAAAGCTGTGTAGGACGGCACCCAGCGTCATTCTGCGCGAAGTGAAACGAAGTCGCAGAATCTAGCCAGCCTTTAGTAATAAAAAAAGTCAGGCTCAGGGATACCGCGCTTTGATCAGGTCGGCTGCTTTTTCGCCGATCATTATGGTGGGCGCATTGGTATTGCCGGATATCAATTCGGGCATGATGGAAGCGTCTGCAATGCTCAGCCCAGATAGGCCGTGTACCTTCAGGTCTGGGTCTACAACTGCCTGATCATCCACGCCCATCTTGCAGGTGCCTATCGGGTGGTAAACGGTATCTGCTCGATTGCGGATGTGTGCAGCCCATTCATCGTCGGTCATGTCATTGTGCAGTCCATAGAGTGCTTGGCGCCTGTATTGCTCCATGGATGGTGCCATCAGAATTTCATAGGTCATTTTGGCACCGCGGATAAGGGCTTGCAGGTCGCGTTCGTCGGATAGGTATTTAGGGTCGATCGCCGGTGGGTCTAGAGGATCGGCCGACTGTAAC
>JBPCXB010000200.1:0-4343 GCA_051008935.1 Gammaproteobacteria bacterium
TGTAGATTCGACAGACCATTGCCGCTCTGACTCCATCTACTGTGACTCTTTCTACTGTGACTTTTTCTGCTATCTAGGGCATAACCCCATTCATAGCCCCCTTGCAGGGTCGAGCGGGACGAACGCAGTTGCGTAAAAGGCGAACCCACTGCAACACCCGGAATCACCGACACCTGGCTAGTCTGCTGCACCAGTTCGTGGCTGAGCCGAGCAGGGGTCGATAACTGAGCGGGGCGTGCGCCCGGCAACGCGCCGAACTGCTTCCAGAACGGAGCACCCAGTGCATCGGTCAGCATCACTTCAGTGTCGGATACTGCTTGATAGAGTCCGTAGAGAAAATCCGAGCCGCTACCTACAGGCGACCGAATAGCAGAAAACGAAATCGACCCAGATGCAGATTCAGACGCAGATTCTGGAGTCAGCACCACGGATCCTACCGGAGTGATGGCACGCTCTACATCTAATAGTCCCTGACCATAAATAGTGGTGTCGGCATAAACACCGGTTTTGTTAGCCGTTGCCAAAAGGCGGCTGGCCAGAGCCGTCGAACCCAGTTGCCCTCGGAACTGTTCTTCCATCAGCGCCAAGGCGCCAGACACTATGGGGGCCGCAAAAGATGTGCCACTCCTAGGCAAAAAAACACCGTCATAAAAATTGTCTTCCGCATCCAGAACAGGAATAGGAGAAAGAATATTTTCTCCGGGTGCAGCCAAGCAAAAGGCAGCGGCCAAACCGCAACGGTTAGAGAAGTGTGATAGCAACCCGTCTGGCCCGACGGCAACAACTGCAATCCAATGGCCTAACAACTCTTCAATACGTGCAGGCAAGGCAGATAAAATGCCGGGCGAGCTGGGTACAGCACCGTAGTCCAATTCACTACTAGTATTTTGATTTCCGGCTGCCCAGACAAACAGCGCGCGGTCATCGGGGTGCACGTCGCTCTGGGCCCATACATCAATGACATTGCCATACAGTTCACGCAATCTGCTTTCAGAATAAGGCTCGCCTTCTGGATCGACTGATTCAAGAGACACAGTAGGCGCCCCCCAACTCATGTTATAGATCTTGCTGTCTGACTGGCTCATCGCACTGGTGAACAACTCGACCATGCCAGCCTCTGCGATCAGAAAATCATCCGTGAAAGCAAGGCTGCCATTGTAGTTAAAGGCATGAACAGTAGCATTGAAAGCGACACCATGGCTACCGATACCATTTTTTGCACCGGCTACAGCACCAGCTACTGCAGTACCATGGTCTGAGGCCAAAAACTTGAACTGATTTTCTTCGGGGTCAGTAATGATCTCAATAACAGTATCGTTATAGTCCTCATTGGGTGCATAAACACGCTCTCGAGGCAAATCAATGTGCGCCGAACTACTGAGCCCGCTATCAATCACTGCTACCGAAACACAGTTACCGCTGAGGCCAATATCGTAGGCCAAGCCGATATTGATCAAAGATTTCGAATAATCCGCGTGGGTTTCTTCAGGGTTTTGCGCGGGGTTCTGAGAACCCAGGCAAGCCGGATCAGATGCGTCTGCAACAGCAAAATTAGTTGCGCCAGTAGACAGGCCAGACTGAAAGGCAACTGCAGGAAAAGGGCCAGGATCTATTCGATATGCTGGGCCAGCATCCGGGAAGTTTGGTGCAGGTGGTGGAGCGCTGACCACGGGGCTTGATTGGCAACCAGCCAGAATCAAGGCCGCCGCTAAAGCAGTCCATACAGTGTAGCTGATGTTGCAGTTAGCTTCAAACATCATAAAACCCCTCTACCTAACTAAGTTCTAATCACTGCAGATTAGCGCATATTGGCGGACCGGACGGGACTCGAACCCGCGACCTCCGGCGTGACAAGCCAGCATTCTAACCAAAACTGAACTACCGGTCCCTGCGCAGGCAACCCCGACAGATACTGCCAGAATCATAAGTTTAAATCACTCTAGAGTCAATAGCCCAATGAGGTGATTTGCACCTTAGACAGCCTCAACGGTAAAAAGCGTCAGGCTACATACATGCCCAATGCATAGCCTACACTTTTTACAGACTCTAACCGTTGCAAAGCACAGCTTGTATCTTCTTAGATGACCCCTTAGCTGACCCAGAGCTTGGATACGCTATTGTCATTCAACAGCAAACAACAACGCCAGCTGCTGGTGTACTCTAAACAACATGGTGGGTGGAGAGGGATTCGAACCCACGACATTCGGCTTGTAAGGCCGACGCTCTAACCAACTGAGCTATCCACCCGCAATGAATTTTAACTGCACCTGCGCCAGTCAGCCAAATAATATTGGGAACCACTATCCACTCAATCCACCCATTCAGGCGATGGTATAAACTGAGTCCAATCGCCTATCTGCGCTGCCATACTTCACATGAATGCTGTACAGCCACATACTGACTCCGAAACCCCATCTTATAGCGTCAGCGCTCTGAATATCCAAGCCAGTCAGCTACTTGAAACAGAGCTGGGGTACCTGTGCGTCAACGGTGAATTGCATGAAATCCGCCGCCCAGGATCGGGGCATTGGTACTTCACCCTTAAAGATGACACAGCCGAACTCAGGTGTGTCATGTTCCGTTCATCTACGGCAAAAGTACAGCAAGCGCTCAGGCAAGGCGATCAAATCAATGTATATGGGCATTTAACGGTCTACAAGCAGCGCGGCCAGTATCAGCTCATTGCCCGACGCATTGAAGCCGCTGGCGAAGGTCTATTGCTCAAACAATACGAGCAATTACGCAACAAGCTACGCCATGAGGGGCTTTTCGACCAAGAGCGCAAACTGCCATTACCCAGCAGCCCCGCCCACATTGCAGTCGTCACCTCGGCTACTGGAGCCGCCCTTAGGGATGTACTGACAGTCCTACAGCGCAGATGCCCCTGGCTCGATATCAGCCTGATTCCCACCACAGTACAAGGCGATACAGCACCTGCAAGCATCTGCCAAGCTCTAGATAGGTGCGAGAACTTCAATCAACACGCCATGCATGCGCATTCCCCGCTGGATTTGGTATTGTTATGCCGAGGCGGAGGTTCACTGGAAGATCTGTGGGCCTTTAATGACGAAGCGGTCGTGCGGCGCGTAGCCGCTCTTTCTATACCCTCTATCAGCGGCGTCGGCCATGCAACAGACACCACGCTCACAGATTTTGCAGCCGATGCTAGAGCGGCCACGCCCTCTGCAGCCGCTGAAATACTGAGTGAACAGCTCAATCTGTACCCACGCCGACTACACCAATGCACCCTCAGATTGCAACAAGAAGCCCGTCGCCAGATCCACAGCCAACAGCAACGGCTCGCAGCATTTCACGAGCGTCTCATTACGCCTGCACGCTATCTGGAACAGCGCGCACAGCATCTAGACGACTTGTCCGAACGACTAAAAACTGGAACCAGCCGCCTGATCCAAAACCAGCGGCAACGGCTCACAGCGTTTCACGAACGTCTCATTACACCTGCACGCTATCTGGAACAACGCACACAGCATCTAGACGGTTTGTCCGCACGACTAACAACGGGCGCCATGCGACAAAGGCTGTACCACCAAAACCGCATCAACAGCCTACGCAAAACGCTGCGTTCTCAGCTCAAACAACCCTCCGTTCTGAATACTGGGCGCGTACGCTTGGCTCCCCTCAAACAACGTCTCACACACAGTATGACAGCCCGGACGCACAAATCCCGCCAGCGTATCGAACGGCTGCATGATCTTCTTAACTCGATGAACCCCATGCGCGTACTGGATAGAGGCTATGCCATTGTCCGCAATCCGGAAGGAACTGTGCTATCCAACGCCAATCAGACCAAGCCCAACGAATTACTGCAGATCCAGTTAACGAGAGGTTCCGTAAAGGCCCGAGTGGAAGAAACTGCAAGTACCTCCATACCACCTGCGCTGCCGGAAAACCCTTGAATTTCAGCACCTGCATCAAGAAAGCTGGCGGCCAACTGCGCCATGCACTAGCGCTGCTAGTGCTAGTTTGCGCACCCATCTCAATCGGGGCACAGGCTCTACCCCCGCACAGTCCCTGGCCGGGGGGCATTGCTGTGGTGGTCGTGGGTAACACAACCTCAGGTACGCCCGCACCAGTGGTATCAGCAGGGGGGCGAAACATTCTGGTGCTGCCCTACAAGCAGCAATGGGTCGCTGTGCTGGGGTTGCCTTTGCACGCACTTAAGGGGCAGTTTTTCATCCGTGTGGACGGCAAGCTTCGAAGTCTGGATGTACAGCCTGCCCAATACGGGCAATCGCATATCACTATTACCGACCCAGCCTACACCAGCCCACCCAATGAACAGCGCCAAAAGCGCATAGCTGCTGAACGGCAAACGTTGCGCA